>USAB01000166.1 GCA_900552585.1 uncultured Coriobacteriaceae bacterium | reverse complement strand
CATCTGCAGCCTCATGGGCATCCGGCACTTCGTGTTCGCCGTGAACAAGATGGACTTGGTGGGCTACAGCGAAAGGGCCTTCCGCGCCATCGAGGACGACATCGACGCGCTGGCCGCGGAACTGGGGCTGGAGCATGTGCAACTCATCCCCGTCAGCGCCACAGAAGGCGACAACATCACCACGAAGTCAGACAACACGCCGTGGTACACGGGAAAGGCGCTGCTGCCGTATCTGGAAACCGTGGATGCAGACACCGGGTCGCGCGGCAAGGGCTTCTACCTGCCCGTGCAGCGCGTCAGCCGCCCGGACCATACGTTCCGCGGATTCCAGGGCCAGGTGGAGGCGAACCGCGTGGAATTGGGTGACGAGGTCACAGTCCTGCCTTCTGGCGAGAAGGCGAACGTGAAGTCCATCTTGGTGGCCGGCAAGGAAGCCGCCGAGGCACGCTTCGGCCAGCCGGCGACGATTCAGCTGGATCGCGAGATCGACGTTTCGCGTGGCTGCGTGTTGGAGCGCGGCTCGGGTTTGAAGACGGCATCCAGCGTGACGGCCACCATCCTGTGGATGGACGACGAGCCGCTGGCGCCTGGCCGCGACTACTACGTGAAGCTGGGGACGCGCGAGATTCCCGGCATGTTGACGCAGATCCTGTATTCAATCGACGTGAACACGGGCGCGCGCCAGAAGGCCGAGGCCCTGGAAAAGAACGAAATCGCCGTGGTGCGGCTGGCGTTCACGGAGCGCATCGTGGTTGACGAGTTCAAGAACCACCGCACGATGGGCGAGCTCATCCTGATCGATCGCGTTTCGCACGCCACGTCCGCATGCGGTGTGGTGGAACGCGTGGAGGATGCGGGCGAAAACGCCGGCGACAGCAGCTTGCGCATGGTGGTGAAGGCCCAGCAGGGCATCATTGTGGAGTTCCCGCTGGGCGACGCTGCGAACGAGTTCACGCTCGACCAGGTGAAGGCCGTCGAACGCCTGCTGGTCACACGCGGCCGCGATGCCTACCTGTACGTTCCGGACGCGCAGTCGCATGTGACGGAGGTTGTCGCGCATCTGAATCGCGCCGGCGTCACGGTGCTGCTCGCGCTTTCTCCGGAGGCAGCCCGCAACACGCCGCGCCGCAACGACAACCTGGTCTTCCGCAGCTGGCAGCAGGAGGCGGGCAGGGACCCGGAGGCCATTGCCGCGTACATCGAGCGCATGACGTCCGGTTCTGCCCGCGTTGAGCCCGGCGGAGGCTACATCTGATGGCGCAGAAGTACGGATTCAATACGCGTGTCCTGCACGGGAACCCGGAATCGCGGTTCGCGGACGGGTCCCCATTGCCGCCGATTGCGCAGGTGAACGCATTCGCGCATTCCAGCGCGGAGAATCACGAGGCCGTTTTTGCGAACCGCAAGCCGGGCTTTGCCTACACCCGTGTGGCGAATCCGACCGTGGCGGAGCTCGAGCGGGTAGTGAACCGCATGGAGGAAGGCGCGGCCACCGTTGCATATGCGTCCGGCATGGCAGCCCTGACGGCGCTGTTCGTCAGCTTGCTGCGGGAAGGCGACGAGATCGTGTCCGCACCGTGCCTGTACGGCGGTACCGTGGAGCTCATGGGCGTGCTGCGGCGCCTGGGCGTGCGCGCGGTGTTCGTGGGGGAGAACACGCCGGAGGCGTTCGAGCAGGCAATTGGCGATTCCACGCGCCTGCTGTTTA
The DNA here is from genome assembly GCA_900552585.1 of uncultured Coriobacteriaceae bacterium. Classification (GTDB taxonomy): domain Bacteria; phylum Actinomycetota; class Coriobacteriia; order Coriobacteriales; family Eggerthellaceae; genus UMGS1519. Next base: position 440 of record USAB01000166.1, on the reverse strand, counting down.
CGGAGACCATCGGCAACCCGTTCCTGGATGTAGCGGAGATTGCCGGACTGGCGGGTGTGGCTCACGCGCACGGCATTCCGCTTGCGGTGGACAACACGGTTACGACGCCGTATCTAGTGCGGCCGCTGGAGATGGGTGCGGACTTGGTGGTGAACTCCACGTCGAAGTTCATCGACGGCAGCTCGAACGCGCTGGGCGGCACGCTCACGTACAGCGGGCGTTTCTCTTGGGACTTCGCGAAGTTTCCGGGGTTGGAGCCGTTTGCGCGTTTCGGGCCGTTCGCGCTGGTGGCGCGCTTGCGCAACGACGTGTCGCCTGCCTTGGGCGGGTGCCAGTCGCCGCAGAACGCCTTCTACACGCTCATCGGTGCGCAGACGCTGGGCGTGCGCATGGACCGCATCTGCGCCACGGCGCAGCAGCTGGCGGAGCATCTGGCGGCG
>USAB01000165.1 GCA_900552585.1 uncultured Coriobacteriaceae bacterium | reverse complement strand
GTCACGTCCGCCGCCGGGCGCGCGCCAGCCGTGACCTTCGCCGCAGCCGCCACCAGGTCCATGACGGGCTTCTCGTACTCCGTGCCGGCAACCAGGTCCGCAAGGCCCGCATATTCCGGCGCCAGCACGAAGAAGCTGCATCCGAACAGCGTGTCGGCGCGCGTGGTGAAGACCGTGATGTAGTCGTCGTCCGTGGGATTCTCAGGGGCGTTGCCGTCCTTGTCGCACAGCAGGAAATCGACCTCGGCGCCTTCGGAGCGACCGATCCAGTTCGCCTGCTGCTGCTTCACACGCTCCGGCCAGCCGTCCAGCTGGTCCAGGTCGTCCAGCAGCTCCTGGGCGTAATCCGTGATCTTGAAGTACCACTGCGTCAGGTCGCGCTTCTCCACCGCGGAGTCGCAGCGCCAGCAACGGCCTTCGATAACCTGTTCATTCGCCAGCACCGTCTTGCAGCCGGGGCACCAGTTCACCGGGCTGTTGCGGCGTTCCACCAGGCCCTTCTTCCAGAACTGCAGGAAGATCCACTGGCCCCAGCGGTAATATTCCGGGTCGCACGCGACCACGGTGCGATCCCAATCGTACGAGAAGCCCATGCGCTTGAAGCTGGCCTTCTGCGTGGCGATGTTCGCGTACGTCCACTTCGCCGGGTGGCTCTTGTGCTTGATGGCCGCATTCTCGGCGGGCAGGCCGAACGCGTCCCACCCCATGGGATGCAGCACGTCGTAGCCGCGCATGCGGTAATAGCGCGCCGTTACGTCGCCGATGGTGTAGTTGCGCACATGGCCCATGTGGATGTCGCCCGACGGATACGGGAACATCTCCAGTACGTAGCGCTTCGGCTTGCTGGAATCCTCGGACACCTTGTTCTGACCCGATTCCTCCCAAACCTTCTGCCAGCGCGATTCTATCTCATGCGGGTTATACGCTTTCATGGGCTGCCTTTCATTATCTTCGCGGTGCGCTCCGAAGCCGGACCCTGCGGCGCGGCGGCGGCGCAAACGCCTACGCATCCGTGTAACCTCAATCTTCGTCATTATAGTGTTCCATACCGCACGGAAGGGCACCCATCTCCCGAAAGGCGCAAAACCCATGGGGCGTACGCAATCCCGATTCACCGCAAGCAGGCGTTTGACATGCGGCTTCCATTTCCGCTATAGGTAAAACAGATAATTCGATATATCGCATAGAGCGAGGAGCGCCCATGACATTGCAGCAGCTGCGCTATCTGATAGCCATCGCCGAATACGGCTCAATCAATGCAGCCGCCCAGAACCTGTACGCGTCGCAGTCGAACCTGTCGAACGCCGTCAAAGATCTGGAACGCGAATTCGGCATCACCATCTTCACCCGCAGCAACCGCGGCGTCACGCTAACGAACGAGGGCGCGGACCTGCTGGGTTACGCGCGCCAGGTCATCGAGCAGGCGGACATGCTGGAAGAGCACTACTCGCACGAGGGCGCCTCCCACCGCCGCCTGGCCATCTCCACGCAGCATTACGCGTTCAGCGTCGAGGCGTTCGTGCGCATGGTGGAAAGCACCGGCGACAGCCGGGACTTCGACTACATCCTGCGCGAATGCGCCACCGGCCAGATCATCGAGGACGTGCGCACGTTCCGCAGCGAGCTGGGCATCCTCTATCTGGACAGTTTCAACTCCCACGTGCTGGAGAAAGCGCTGGCCGACAACAACCTCAGCTTCACTCCCCTGTTCGATGCACGCGTGCACGTGTTCGTAGGCGAACACCACCCTCTGGCGTCGAAGGAGCTTATCGAGCTCTCCGACCTGGAGCAGTACCCCCGCTATTCGTTCGAGCAGGGCAGCGCTAACTCGTTCTACTATTCCGAAGAGCCATTCAGCCATCTTCCGCACACCGGCAACATCCGCTATTCCGACCGCGGCACGCTGACGAACCTGCTGACGAGCTTCGAGGGCTACACGCTGTCCACCGGCGTGCTGTCCGCGGAAATGAACAAGGAAATCTCCACGGATATCCTGACCGACCCGAAGACCGGCAAGCAGGAGGCCAACCTCAGCTTCAACCCGATCTTCATGATGTCCAACTCGGGTGCCCGAGGCAACGCCGACCAGATGCGTCAGCTCGCCGGCATGCGCGGCCTGATGGCCAAGCCCTCCGGCGAAATCATCGAAACCCCGATCACCGCGAGCTTCCGTGAAG
>USAB01000164.1 GCA_900552585.1 uncultured Coriobacteriaceae bacterium | reverse complement strand
ACGGTATCGACACCATGCGGGACAACAACGACATTGCGCCGTTCAAGAACATCCTGAACGAGAACCTGGACATCGAGCCGGACGACGTGACGCCCGAGACCACGTTCGAATCCCTCGAGATCGACTCCCTGGACATGACCGAGCTGGTCTGCGCCGTGGAAGAGGAGTTCGACATCGAGCTGGAGAACCTGGAAGACATCAAGACTGTGGGCCAGCTGGTCGAGCGCATCGACTCTCTGCGCTAGGGAATCGCAACAGCGAAGTCAGATGCGGCCGTGCGGCGATGCGCCGTGCGGCCGCTGAAGTGAAGCGAAAGCGAGGAATGGAATGAAGACACGGGTAACCGAGTTGCTGGGCATTCAGCAGCCCGTCATCCAAGGCGCTATGGCCTGGATCGCGAACGCGAAGCTTGCCGCCGCGGTGACCAACGGCGGCGGTCTGGGCGTCATTGCCTGCGGTGGGGCCGATCCGGAATGGGTTCGTGGCCAGATCGAAGAGGCCCGTTCCCTGACGGATAAGCCGTTCGGCGTGAATATCATGCTCATGAACCCGCAGGCGCCGGCACTTGCCGACCTGCTGGCCGAAATGAAGGTGCCGGTCATCACCACGGGCGCCGGAAACCCTTCGCCGTATGTGGCGAAGTGGAAGGAAGCCGGCTGCAAGGTGGTGCCGATCGTGGCATCCGCCACGCTGGCGCGCCGTATGGAGAAGTTGGGCGCCGATGCCGTCATCGCGGAAGGCTGCGAGGCTGGCGGCCACATCGGCGAGCTGACCACCATGGCGCTGACACCATCCGTATGCGATGCCGTTTCCATCCCCGTTATCACGGCGGGCGGCGTGGCCGACGGCCGTGGGTTCGCCGCTGCGTTTGCCTTGGGTGCCGAAGGTGTGCAGATGGGCACGCGCTTCCTGACGGCGGATGAATGCCCCGTCCACGAAAGCTACAAGGAGAAGATCCTGAAGGCGAAGGATTCCGACACCATCGTCACGGGACGCATGGGCGGGCATCCCGTGCGCCAGCTGAAGAACAAGTTCAGCCGCGGCATAGCCGCCGACGAGAAGAATCCCGCAACGGACGCCGCCGATCTGGAACAGCGCCTTGCCGGCTCGCTGCGGCGTGCCGTGGAGGGCGATGTGACCCAGGGCAGCCTGATGTCCGGTCAGGTGGCCTGTCTGGTGCAGGATTGCAAGCCCGCCGCGCAGATCGTAGCGGACATCGTTGCCGAGGCAGAGCGGTGGGGCGGCAACAACCTTGAGCAGATGGCGCAGGCGAACGCCGCCCGCGCTTGGAAGGAGCGGTAGGCCATGGCGGTTTGGCTGCTTCCCGGGCAGGGGGCCCAGGAGCCGGGCATGGGGGCGGGCCTTTCGGTACTGCCGGAGGTCGCCCATGTCTTTCAGGTGGCATCCGATCAGCTGGGCGTAGACATAGAGCGCCTGGCTTCGGAAGCGCCGGCGGAGGAAGTCAACGATGCGTTCAATGCGCAGGCGCTGACGATGGCCGTTACCGTGGGCCTTGGCCGGGAGCTTATGGCGCGCGGTGTGAAGCCCGATGCGCTTGTGGGCTTTAGCCTGGGCCAGATCAGCGCCGTGGCGTTGGCCGGCATGCTGCCGCTGGATCAGGCGTTCGCATTGCTGAACGTGCGCTCGAAGGCCATGGCCGGCGCCTGCCGGGAAAACCCGGGCGGCATGCTGGCGCTGCTGGGCGCCGGCGTGGACGAGGCCCAGCAGCTTGCGGCGCAGCAGGCGCAGGGCGATGTGCTGGTGGCAGCGAACCACAATGCCCCCGGCCAGGTAGTGGTCTCGGGCACGGATGCCGCACTGGATCGCGCGCAGGCCGCCTGGCAGGATGCCGGCAAGCGCTGCGTGCGCCTGAACACGGCAGGCGCGTTCCATTCGCCGCTCATGGCTCCGGCAGCCGATGCGGTTGCCGCGAAATGCGCTGAGCTGCGCTTTGCCGACCCGCGCGTGCCCGTCCTGTGCAATACGGACGCGCGGCCGCTTACGGCGGCGGAGGCGGCTGAACGGCTGGCCCGCCAGGTAAAGCAGCCCGTGCTCTTCCAGGAATCCATCGAGGCGCTCACCGTAAACGGCTTCAACGACTTCGTGGAAGTGGGCCATGGCAAGGTGCTGACGAACCTGGTGAAGCGCATCAAGCGCAAGACGGACCGCCAGCACGTGGGAACCGTCCCGGAGCTGGAGGCGTACTGTGCGGCCCGCGCTGCCGACGCCGCAACGAACGAGAAGGGGGCATAAGCACCATGACTCAGAACGAAGCGGGCACGCTGCCCCAGAATCCCACAGCCGTAATCACTGGCGGGAACCGCCGCATCGGCCCGGGCAGAGCGCGGGCGCCAGCAT
>USAB01000163.1 GCA_900552585.1 uncultured Coriobacteriaceae bacterium | reverse complement strand
TTCGCCTGTGCCTGCGCGAACGCCGCCCGCTGCTCTTCCGTCGCGCCGCCTGCGGCCTGGGCAGCCGCCCAGGCCGCGTCAAGCTGCGCCCGCTGCTGCTTTATCTGCGCCTCGCCTTCGGACAGCGTGCGCTCCTTCTCATTCAATGCCGCGGTCTGCTTCCTCAGCTGCGCCGCCCGGGCCCCCATGTTCGCAGCCTGCTTTTCCAAAGCCGCGGACTTCTTCTCCAGCTGAGCGCGCTTCCCGTCAAGCGTCTTCTGCGCCTGCACCAGCTGCCGTTTCGCCTTGCTCTTCTGCCGGGCAAGCTTCCGTACGCCCTCCCGGTAGCTCTTCTGCCCGTTCGCCAGCTTCGTACGGCTCGACGCGAGCTTTGCGGCGAAGGCATCCAGCTTCTTCTGGCCGGAATCGATCTTCTTCTTCGCACGGTTCAGCTTGCGCTTCGCAGCCGCCAGCTTCGCGTCCGCCTTCGCCTTCTGCGTGCGATATGTGTCCCACGACTTGTCCAGCTCATCCTGCGCCTGGTTTTTCAGGTCGCTCACGTGCGCCGCCGCCAGGACGCCGCCCTCGTCTTCGATGCGCTGCTGCACCGTCTTCACGGCATCGTCGTATGCATCCGTGGAGCAATCCAGAGAGGACGCGCCCGCCACGCGCACAAATGCGCCCGTGTAGGGCATATCGCTTGCGAACGCGCCCGCAGTCACGTACATATAGTCGTCCACTTCGCCGTTGCCCAGCGATGTGGTTCCGAACGATCCCGTGTAGACGTAATACGGCGAGCGGACAAAGCCCACCACCTTGAATTTCTTATGCGAGAACACCTGGTCCAGGTCCTGCGTGGACTCCGACAGCGTGATGGTATCGCCGATGGAGACGGGCTTGTCAAGCACGGCGGCGTCGCTCACAACGCACTCATCGGGAGCGTCGGGCCATTCCCCCTCCACCAGGATCGGCCGGTTCATATAGCCGGCATCGGTGGAATTCGCGCTGAACCCGGACGACGTATCCGACGCCTTCGCGGCATCCGCATCCAGCTCGTTCACGCGGAACGTGTCCCTGCCGCTGCCGTTCACCGCCGCAAGCACGTCGGCCTGGCGTTCGGGCGTCACCTGCTCGACGCCCTCTAGGGCCGCGATACGCTGTATATCCGCATCCTCGAAGCCGGTCGTGGAGACCACGCGGAGGTCGGCCATGTTCGTGCCGTCGAAGTACTCATCGGCAGCCAAGCGCATATCCGGCGCCGTCATGCGCAGGCCGGCATAGAAGCCCGCTCCCAGCACTGCGATGATCAGCAGTGCCGCGAACCGTCCCACGTTCTTCAGGATGGAACGGCGGAAGTCTTTCCAGAACGCGCTCATGACAATCCGCCCGCTCCCGGGCATGCGGGCAGCGGGCACGTGCGTGCCGAGATTTCCGCGGAACCGGAGTGTCTTTCGGCCGATGTGCGCATCTGCCCGCTACCAATCCAGCGTATCCGCCGAGGCGGGATGGCTGTTGTGCTCCACCGATACGGCGCGGCCGCCGTTCACGCGGATGACGCGGTCCGCAATGGCGCAGAACGCCTGGTTGTGCGTGACCAGCACCACCGTGCAGCCCGTCGTGCGGCACGTATCCTGCAACAGCTTCAGAATCGCCTTGCCGGTGAGGAAATCCAGCGCGCCGGTGGGTTCGTCGCACAGCAGCAGCTTCGGATTCTTCGCCAACGCGCGCGCAATGGCCACGCGCTGCTGTTCGCCGCCCGAAAGCTGTGCTGGGAAGTTGTCCGCACGGTCTGCAAGGCCCACGCGCGCCAGCACGTCTTCGGCCGGCAGCGGATTCTTGCAGATCTGGCTTGCCAGCTCCACGTTCTCCAGGGCCGTGAGGTTCTGCACCAGGTTGTAGAACTGGAACACGAATCCAATGTCGTAGCGCCGATAGGCCACCAGCTGCTTCGCATTGAAATCGCTCACGACCTGCCCATCCAGCATCACCTTTCCGGACGTGCAGGTATCCATGCCGCCCAGCATGTTCAGCAGCGTCGTCTTCCCGGAGCCCGACGGACCCACGACCACCGCAAGCTCGCCCTTCTCCACGGAAAACGACATGCCGTCCAAGGCCGCAACCTCTATCTGGCCCGTGCGGTAGGCCTTGCGCACGTCTTCGAAGAGCACGAACGACAACCCTATCACCTCCGCACAAATCCTCCTGCTTACGATGATATAGGAGCACGCGCCGTTTTCTGCGGCAATTCTGCGTCCCGCTTTCATCGACGAATTTCATCGGTCGAGCGCGCACGCTTCCCATCAGGCGGTTTATATCGTGCAGTGCATTGCGAGAGAAACGTGTGAGTCCCACGCAAGCGGCTGGCGGCATGATGATGGCATCGCCTGCCGAG
>USAB01000162.1 GCA_900552585.1 uncultured Coriobacteriaceae bacterium | reverse complement strand
AGAATTCGTAGAAGATTACTTTCGCCGCGGTGGTCGCAGGCCTGTGCATTGCGTACTGGCTCGTGGCAATCGGCCTGGTGCTGTGCTGCATCAACCCCACCACGTGGCTGTTCTCCACACTGAACAGCGATGCGGCGGATTCGCCGTATTCGGCAACGCAGCTGACACAACTTGCCCAGGTGACGCGCGGCTACACCGTCGAAGGCATGGACAGTGACGACCTGTATGCCGCCATCGGCAACCAGGCGAAGACGCTGAGCGCGTACACCATCAAGACGGCTACCTCCGGCTCCGTCACGCTGAGCCGGCTGAAGAAGATGAGCGACGCTGATGCGGGCCGCACCTTGGCGCCGCACGCCGAGACGCTGTCGTTGCCCACCGATGCCATGACGCACCTCAATCAGGTCCACGGCATATTCATCGGAGCATTCCTTGTCCTGATCGCCACGGTTATCGCGGGAATCTGCAGCATCGTGTTCCTGCTGAAGCGCAGCAGGCGTTCCCTGGCGCGGGCGCTGCTCGGCGCCGGCGGAGTGGTTCTGGGCCTGTTCGCCGTTGCGGGAATTTGGGCCGCTTCGGATTTCGACACGCTTTTCGCCGCATTCCACAGCCTATTCTTTCCCGCCGGCACCTGGACCTTCGATGCCGATTCGCTGCTGATTTGCATGTATCCGGAAAGCTTCTGGACATCTATGGGTATAGTGTGGGGAGTCGTCACCGCAATCGCCTGCCTGGTGACGCTCTCCATTGGATCGAGAACGAAAAGGAACGCATAAGCTATGACTGAAGCTGCAGATTCGCAGGTACGCGTGCGCTTTGCACCGTCGCCCACGGGCAAATTGCATCTGGGCGGCGCCCGTACCGCTATCTTCAACTGGGCCTTCGCCCGCTCTATGGGCGGCAAGTTCATCCTGCGCATCGAGGACACCGACCCCGAGCGCTCTACGGATGAGAACATCGGTATCATCGTCCGCGCCATGAAGTGGCTGGGCCTTGATTGGGACGAGGGCCCCGAGGTCGGCGGCCCGTACGGCCCGTACCGTCAGACCGAACGCTTCGATACGTACGAAAAGGCCCTCGAAACGCTGAAGCAGCGCGGTGCCGTGTATCCCTGCTTCTGCACGAAAGAGGAGCTGGATGCAAAGCGCAAGGCAGCCGAGGAAAACGGCGAGGCCTATAGCGGATACGACCGCACGTGCCGCAGCCTCGATCCTGACGAGGCAGCCCGCCGTATTGCGGCCGGCGAACCCCATGTCTGGCGCCTGAAGGTTCCCGACAACCACGGCCCCATCGCATTCGACGACGCCGTATACGGTCATACGGAGTTCCCGGCCGACGTCATGGACGACATGATCGTCGTGCGCACGGATGGCACGCCCACGTACAACTTCGCCGTGGTGTGCGATGACGCGAACATGAAGATCACGCATGTCATCCGCGGCGACGACCATCTGTCGAACACGCCCCGTCAGATTCTGATCTACGAGGCGCTGGGCCTGCCTATTCCCCACTTCGCGCACCTGTCCATGATCCTGGGGCCCGACGGCAAGAAGCTTTCGAAGCGCCATGGTGCCACCAGCGTCGAAGAGTATCGCGACCGCGGCTATCTGCCCGATGCCTTCGTGAATTACCTGGCGCTCTTGGGCTGGTCGCTTGACGGCGAGACGACCATCGTCCCGCGCGATGTCCTCTGCAGCCGCTTCTCCCTCGACCGCATCACGAAGAAGGATGCCGTCTTCGACGAGAAGAAGCTGGACTGGATGAACGGTATGTATATCCGCAATATGACCGCGGACGAATGGGTCGAAGCATCGAAACCCTGGCTGGTGAAAGCCGGCGCCGATCCGGTGGACATCGATTTGCGCCCCGAATGGTACGCAAAGCTGTATCCGCTCGTCGCCGAGCGCTTGAACCGCTTGGACGAGACTCCGGGGAAACTGGCTTATATGTTCTGGGGTCCGGAGGTGCAGCTGGACGAGAAAAGCGTCCGCAAGGTCCTTATGAAAGAAGGTGCCCGCGCGGAAGAGGTCCTGCGCAGCGCACGGGACATCATCGCGGACGAATCCATCGAATGGGCCTGCGATCCGCTGCAGGACACGGTGCGCGGCCTCGTCGATTCGCTCGGTCTGAAGGCGAAGCTCATCTTCCAGCCCATCCGCGTTGCCGTTTGCGGCAACATGGTGTCTCCCCCGCTGTTCGAGAGCATCGAGCTGCTGCCACGCGAAGATGTCGTCGCGCGCATCGATAAGACGTTGGATACGGTCTTTACCGCAGAATAATGGCCGACACAACGAATACCGGAACAGACGAGCAAATCGGTCACGTAGCCGAATCGGCGGCAGATCCCCTGGCTGACACGACCGGGCCGGACGCCTGGCCGTCA
>USAB01000161.1 GCA_900552585.1 uncultured Coriobacteriaceae bacterium | reverse complement strand
CTTTGCAGGCTCGTCGAACTCGCCAGCGCAATGCGGGCAGCGTGTGGCGCCGGGCTTCACTTCCTCCAGGCAGAATGGGCACGTGGGTGCTTCCTCCTTGACCTGCTCAGTGAACTGCTCGGCCGTCTCCTTCGCCTTGTTGATGCCCTTGACCAGGCAGAACACCACCAGTGCGATAATCAGGAACTGGATGACGGCATTGATGAAGTTGCCATACGTGAACGCAGCGGCGTCGGCGCCGATGCCGATGGTGACCTTCATTTGAGAGAAGTCGATGCCGCCCGTGAACAGCGATATCAGGGGCATGATGAGGTCGGATACGACGGAGTTCACGATGGTGGTGAACGCGCCGCCTATGACGACGGCAACGGCCAGGTCCATGACGTTGCCCCGTGCGATGAACTCGCGGAATTCGGCGATGAAGCCGGTTTTCTTTGCCATAAGGTTTTCTCCTTGGGTGCTTTGGGCGGATACCCCCCTACGGGGGAAGCCTCCTATTATGCAATGCATTAGAATAGTACAACGTTTCCGTTGCGTTTACGCGCACGGAGGAGACGGAAACGGCAGTTGTCGGGAAATCCGACGTGACCGATGCTGTTTCTCGGGCGGACCGGGAATGTCGGCGGCCCGTGCGCCGCCGCTAGATAGTTTCAGAGCAGATGCATTGACAGGGGAGTTTGACTTATGCCCAAAGTATTCACGCATACGCGCCCGCTGGACGCGAACGCGCTGGATGCCTTCTGCGTGCTGCAGAAGGGTTTCACGGACCAATTCGTCTACTACCGCAAGGATGCGCCCGTTCGCTACTTCGGCCTTGGCCGCTGCATTGCCTTCGGGTCCCTGGCGGAGTTGGAGTACGAATGCGAGGGGCCGACGGCGCTGCCGCCTGTGCTCTTCACGTTCAACCGCTTCGATGCGGAGAACCCGAAGCCGGCCGACCCGCTGTTTTCCGCGTTTCCCCGTCTGAAGTTCCTGCTGCCCGAAGTGGTGGTGGAAGAACGCGAAGATGGGACATATCTGCAGGTCAATAGCCTGGGACCTGTGTATTCCGGCCGCGTTGAGCGCTTCATGCGCCATGCTGCGCAGGCGCCGGAGCACAAACGCGTTACCATTCCGTATACCATTGAGCCGGATTCGCGCCAGACGTGGACGCATCAGGTAGAGCAGGGCTTGGATGCCATTGCCGCCGGGCGCATTGACAAGATTGTGCTGTCGCGGCGCCGCAAGCTGGTGGCCGCGCATCCTTTCAGCTCGAAGGACCTGCTGGTGAACCTCATCGACGGCCCGGCGGAGGGCACGGTGTTCCTGTATCGCTACGGTGACGTGTTCTTCTGTGGTTGCACGCCCGAGCTTCTCGCACGCAAGCACGGGACGCAGGTGGACAGCATGTGTCTGGCGGGCACTATCCGCAACAGCGGCGACCCGGACGAACGCGCGCGCCTAGCGGCCGTGCTCATGGCCGATGACAAGAACCGCCGCGAGCACGAGCACGTGGTGGCGTTCCTGCGCTCCGTCATGGACCGCAACTGCTATGCCGTGGATATCCCCGAAGAGCCGCATGTGGTGGCATGCGGCAAGGTGCAGCATCTGATGACGCCCGTGACGGCGCACATGCTGGAGGGCTGCAGCTTGGAGAACCTGGCATCGCAGTTGCATCCCACGCCTGCGCTTGCCGGCGCACCGGTGGGCGAAGCGCTCATGGCTATCCGCGTCATCGAGAATTGGAACCGCGGATTCTTCGGTGGCGCGGTGGGTTACGTGGACGGCAGCGGCGATGGCGAGATAAGCGTGGGTATCCGCAGCGGCGTGTTCGACGGCGAGATGGGCTGGTGCTACGCGGGCTGCGGCATCGTGCAGGGAAGCGATCCCGCAAGCGAGTACGATGAGATCGAACTGAAGCTGCAAGCCGTGCTGACGGCGTTCGAAGGAGGTGCGCATGAGTGACGAATGGAAGCCCTGCGCGGGCAGGTCGCAGCGCACGGCGCTTTTCCTTTCCGCATTCTTCGATGAGCTGCGCCGTAACGGCGTGAAGCAGGTCGTGATCAGCCCTGGGTCGCGTTCCACGCCGTTGTCCCTGGTGGCGGATGCCAGCCCGCTGGACGTGTTCGTGGACGTGGACGAGCGCGGAGCGGCGTTCTTCGCGCTGGGCCTGGCGAAGGCCAGCGGGCGCCCCGTAGCTCTTATCGGCACGTCCGGAACGGCGATTGGCAACTACCTGCCGGCTGTGCTGGAGGCGGAGACGTCGCGCATCCCGCTGCTGGTGCTGTCCAGCGACCGTCCGTTGCGGCTGCAGGGCCTGGGCGCGCCGCAGACCACGGACCAGCTGAAGCTGTTTGGCGACCACGTGCGCCTGTTCCGCGAGATGCCGGAGCCGTCGGCGGATGCGCAGGGCATCGCATTTG
>USAB01000160.1 GCA_900552585.1 uncultured Coriobacteriaceae bacterium | reverse complement strand
TGCGAAGGAAGGGTACAGCGCCGCTCGCCGACACGACAGCGCCTTCATCTCCGTTAACCGAACCATGCGCGCCACGCAGGGTACCGCAGACGATTCATGTGCGTTTCTTTCGGACACGGGCGCTACTATGTTTGGACGTTGACATCGGCGAGAGAGTCTCCGAACGGAAAGCCGGCCGGCCATGCTGTCAGTCTTCAGCTGCGGATTCCCGGGCGTCCTTGCCAGCATTCGGGGGTTTCCGGTCGAAGACTGATTCGCTTTATAAGGGGGAAAGGGTCTATGACGAGACAATTGAAATCCATGGATGGCAACAACGCCGCGGCGTATGTCTCCTATGCGTTCACGGAGGTGGCGGGAATCTATCCCATCACCCCGTCGAGCCCCATGGCCGACTTGGTCGACCAGTGGTCTGCGCAGGGTAAGAAGAATATCTTCGGCAACACCGTCAAGGTCGTTGAGATGCAGTCCGAAGGCGGTGCCGCCGGCACGGTGCACGGCTCTCTGACGGCCGGCGCGCTGACCACCACCTATACGGCATCCCAGGGTTTGCTGCTCATGATTCCCAACATGTACAAGATCGCCGCAGAGCAGCTGCCGGCCGTCTTCCATGTCAGCGCCCGTACGGTTGCCTCGCATGCGCTGAACATCTTCGGCGACCACTCCGACGTCATGGCTTGCCGCCAGACCGGCTTCGCCATGCTCGCCGAGGGCAATGTTCAGGAAGTCATGGACCTGTCCGCCGTCGCCCATTTGGCCGCTATCAAGGGCAAGACGCCGTTCCTGAACTTCTTCGACGGCTTCCGTACGTCCCACGAGGTGCAGAAGATCTCCGTCTGGGATTACAAGGACCTGGCGGACCTGTGCGACTTCGATGCCGTCAAGGCATTCCGCAACCATGCGCTGAACCCCGAGCATCCGCATATGCGCGGCTCCCATGAGAACGGCGACATCTTCTTCCAGAACCGCGAGGCCTGCAACACGGTGTACAACGAGCTCCCCGCCATCGTCGAGGACTACATGCACCAGGTCAACGCAAAGTTGGGCACGGACTACGAGCTGTTCAACTATTATGGCGCGCCCGACGCCGACCGCGTGATTGTGGCCATGGGCTCCGTCTGCGATACGGCAGAGGAGGTCATCGACTACCTGAACGCCCACGGCGAGAAGGTCGGCCTGATCAAGGTCCGCCTGTACCGTCCGTTCGTGAACGAGAAGATCCTGGCGGCCATCCCCGCATCCTGCAAGAAGCTGGCCGTTCTGGACCGCACGAAGGAGCCCGGCTCTGCCGGCGAGCCGCTGTACCTGGACGTCGCGGCCGCTCTGGTGGGCTCCGACCGTTCCGACATCGTGCTGACGCGCGGCCGCTACGGCTTGGGTTCGAAGGACACCACGCCGGCCGCCATCTTCTCCGTGTACGAGGAGCTGAAGAAGGACGCTCCGAAGCCCGAGTTCACCATCGGCATCGTGGACGATGTCACGAACCTGTCCCTGCCCATGGCCGAAAACGTGCCGAACACGGCAGCCGAGGGCACCATCGAATGCAAGTTCTGGGGCCTGGGCGGCGACGGTACCGTCGGCGCGAACAAGAACTCCGTCAAGATTATCGGCGACCATACGGACAAATACGTGCAGGCGTACTTCCAGTACGACTCGAAGAAGACGGGCGGCGTGACCATCAGCCACCTGCGCTTCGGCGACGAGCCCATCCGCTCTTCGTACTACATCAACAAGGCCGACTTCGTGGCCTGCCACAACCCGTCGTACATCCTGAAGGGCTTCCGCATGGTGAACGACGTCAAGCCCGGTGGCGTGTTCATGATCAACTGCCAATGGTCGCCCGAAGAGCTGAACACGCACCTGAATGCCGAGACGAAGCGCTACATTGCGAAGAACGACATCCAGCTCTACACCATCAACGCCATTGACCTTGCCGCTCAGATCGGTATGGGCAAGCGCACGAACACCATCCTGCAGTCCGCATTCTTCGCGCTGGCGAAGGTCATGCCTCAGGATGAGGCCATCAAGCTGATGAAGGACGCCGCAACGAAGTCCTACCTGAAGAAGGGCCAGGACGTCGTCGATATGAACCACAAGGCCATCGACATCGGTGCCACCGCCTTCACGAAGATCGACGTTCCCGCAGATTGGGCAAACGCCCAGGACAAGCCGAAGGATGTCGCCATCGAGGGACGTCCGGAGCTGGTCAAGATGGTCGAGAACGTCATGATGCCGGTTGGCCGTATGGACGGCGACCGCCTGCCCGTCTCCGCCTTCATGGATTACGCCGACGGCCAGTGGGAACTGGGCGCTTCCGCGTACGAGAAGCGCGGCCTGTCCGTGAACGTGGCGCAGTGGAACCCCGAGAAGTGCATCCAATGCAACCAGTGCTCGTTCGTCTGCCCGCATGCCACCATTCGTCCGTTCGCAATGACGGAGGAAGAGGCTG
>USAB01000159.1 GCA_900552585.1 uncultured Coriobacteriaceae bacterium | reverse complement strand
GTACCAACTGGTGGAGACGCAGGGGCCGCCGCATGACCGCACGTTCGTCAGCGCCGTGTTCGCCGGCGTGCAGGCGCTTGCGCGCGGTGTGGGCCGCACGAAGAAGGAAGCTGAGAGCCAGGCGGCCGATACGGCTTTGCGCGAGCTGCAGAAGCGCGATGCGGAGTCAAAGAAGGACGCGAACGCCGCGAAGAAGGCCGCGAAGAAGGCCGCGAAGAAGCGCCGCAAGGCCGTGCAGAAGGCGGACAAGGCGGCCCAGAAAGCGGATAAGGCCGTTCAGAAGGCCGAAAAGGAAGCGAAGAAGGCGCAATCCGCCGTTGAGGGCAACGGTCGACCCGTGCCGCCGGACGGCTACGACGAGAAGCGCAACTAGGATCATCCGTGTATCTGAAACAGCTGGTCCTGAAAGGCTTCAAATCGTTCGCCGACCGTAGCGTGCTCTCGCTGGAACCGGGCATCACGGCCATCGTGGGTCCGAACGGATCCGGTAAATCGAATATCCTGGACGCCGTGCTGTGGGTGCTGGGCGAACGCAATGCGCGCAACCTGCGCGGCCAGGCCATGGAGGATGTCATCTTCGCCGGCTCCGCATCGCGCAAGCCGGTGGGCGTGGCGGAAGTGGACCTGGTCCTGGACAACGGCGACCACGTGCTGCCGGTGGATTTCGACGAAGTGGCCGTGACACGCCGCATGTACCGCAGCGGCGAAAGCGAGTACCTGATCAACGGCACCGTCTGCCGCCGGATGGACGTCATGGACCTGCTGCACGATTCCGGCTTGGGCACCGGCACACATTCCATCATCAGCCAGGGTCACCTGGATGCCGTGCTGCAATCGAAGCCGGAGGACCGCCGCACGCTGGTGGAAGAGGCCGCCGGTGTTCTGAAGCACAAGCAGCGCAAGGAGAAGAGCGCCCGCAAGCTTGCGCGCATGGAGCAGCACCTGCTGCGCGTGCAGGACGTCACGGCGGAGGTGGCGCGCCAGCTGAAACCGCTTGAGCGCAAGGCGAAGAAGGCGCGCACGTACAAAGAGGTCTCCGCCGAACTCACGGATCTTTCGCTGCGTCTTGCCGTGGACGACCTGCGTGCGCTGCAGAAGCGCTGGGACGGCGTCGTGGCGGACGAGGCGACGCAGAAGGAGCGCCTGAACAAGGCGCAGCTGTCCGCCTACGCGTCCGATAGCACGGTGCGCGACCTGCAGCAGGAGCTGCAGCGCCATCGCTCCGCGTCCGGTCAGGCCGCGGAAGGGTTGCACCGCCTGCAGTCCAGCGCCCAGCGCATCGACTCCACCACGCTGCTGCTGCGCGAGAAACGCCGCTCCGTGGAACGGGCGCGCGAGGAGAACCTGCGCCGGGTGGAGGACGACGAGAACCGCCTGCGCGACGCGAAGGACGAGCGGGCGAAGGCACAGACGGCCTTCGAGGGCGTGAAGCGGGAGCGCGACGAGGCGGATGCCCGGCTTGCGCAGGCGAAGGAGCGCAACGATGCAGCATCTGCGGCGCTATCCGGCCTGCAGCAGGAGCTGTCGCGCCTCCAATCCGACGAGCAGCGACTCACGGCGGCGGGCGACCGCCTGCGCGCTGAGAAGGCGCGCGCGGCCGAAGCGCTGTCGAACAGCATGGCGGATGACAAGTTGCTTGCGGCGCGCCAGCAGGATCTGGCCGAGCGCACGGGTTCCGTCACGGAGAAGCTGGACGGCCTGAAGCAAGAAGGCAGCGATGCCGCACGCGCACTGGCGGATGCGCAGGAGCGCGATACGCAGGCGCGCGCTGCCACCGGCCAGGCGTTCGCCGACGTGGAGAAGCGCCGTGCCTGGACGGACGAGCTACGCATGCAGGCCTCGAAGTTGCGGGCGCGCGCAGCGGCGCTGAAGGAGAGCGAGGATACGCACCGCCAGCAGAACGGCGCCGTTGCCTGGATGGCCGACCACGCGGGTGAATACGGCGCGCAGGGCATGCTTGTGGACGTCATCGACGTGCCCGAGGACGTGTCGGCGCTGGTGGACCGGCTGCTCGGTACCGTATCGCTGGCGCCGTTCGCGCAGGATGCCCACGGTGCCCGCCTGCCTGCCCATGCTCTTCAACGCGCTGAGCCGGAACTCGTTGCCGATGACAAAGGCGATAAAGCCCAGTGCCACCTGGGTGACTACGCCGTAGCCCTCCACCTGCTCCAGGGAGCCAAAGCCGATGCCCAGGCCGCTAAGGCCCAGCCGCCCCAGCACAAAGGGGCCCAGCAGCAGCCCGGCCACCAGATAGGACGTGACTGCCGGAAGATTTACCGCCTTTGCCAGACGGGACATGAGCAGGCCTGCGATCAGAGCGATGGACAGGCAGATAAGCATTTGTTCCATGTGTGTTCTCCTGGGGCAGAGCGGTTCCGCAGTCTGCCCCATTTCCTCCTTATTTTATAAACCTTCCATTCCAGGGCCGTGCAGGAAAGGGAATGCGCCCAGGGGAAACCTGCACGGCAAAAAACGCATACTTTGACAG
>USAB01000158.1 GCA_900552585.1 uncultured Coriobacteriaceae bacterium | reverse complement strand
AGTTCCTTTTGCAATCGGGAGATCTCCCGGCGCAGCTGGGCGCTGTTCTCGCCGATGCCGGCCGTCATGACCACGGCGTCCGTGCGCGTCATGGCCGCATAGTACGACCCGATAGCCTTCTGCACCTTGTATACGTACATCTGCACGGCCAGCTCGCAATCCTGGTCGCCTTCGTTCGCCGCCTTCAGCACCTCGCGCATGTCGCTGGAACAGCCGGAGATGCCCAGGATGCCCGACTGCCGGTTCAGGATGTTGTCCATCTGGTCGTACGTGACGTTCTCCCGGCGCATGATGTACGTCACGATGGCGGGGTCGATGGAGCCGCTGCGCGTGGCCATCATCAGGCCGTCCAGCGGCGTGAAGCCCATGGTGGTGTCGATAGATTTGCCGTGGTTCACGGCCGTGATGCTACCGCCGCTTCCCAGGTGGCACGTGATCAGGCCCAGGTCCTCCAACGGGCGCCCCAGCAGGTTCGCGGCCTGCTGCGCAGCGTAGCGGTGCGACGTGCCATGCGCGCCGTAACGGCGGATGTGGTACTCCTTGTAATAGCGCATGGGCAGCGGGTACATATACGCCTTCGGGGGCATGGTGGCATGGAACGCCGTATCGAACACCGCCACCTGCGGCGTGTTCGGCATCTTCTCTAAGCTGTATTGGATGCAAGCGGCCGCCGGCGGGTTGTGCAGCGGCGCCAGCTCGCTGCATTTCTTGATCTTCTCGAACGCGTCGTCGTCGATGATGACGGAATGCGTGAAGTACTCGCCGCCGGACACGATGCGGTTGCCGATGGCATCGATTTCCGAAAGGCTGCGGACGGGCGATGCATCGTCCGTCACCAGGATGTTCAGCAGGCGTTCGAACGCATGCGTGATGTCCATTTCGGGAATGGGGTCGACGCGCTTCGTCTTCTCCCCCGTCTTCGGGTCGATGAACGTGATCAGCTGCATGGCCAGCGGCTCGCCGATGCGCTCCGCAAGGCTCTTCATCAGGCAGATCTTGCCGTCCGTTTGAATCAGCTGGCATTTCAACGTGGAACTGCCGGCATTCACCACCAACACGATCATGGGAACCCCTTCCCCGCCGCTCCGGACGTCGGAGCATCTGCCCGCATGCCGTACGCGACGCGCACTTGCTCGCTCTTCCTCCATTCTAGCCGTCTGCGAACGAGGGGGTGAGGGGGGCGTTGCTGAGCGCCGGGTAAAATTCCGGTCACGCACCGTTGCGGCGGGAACGCGAACGGCCCGCCGTCCGCGCGGAGCGGGCAGCGGGCCGCAACAAAGACGCAGGCAACGGATGCGTCTAGGACCGCGCGGCCTCCTCCGGCGTCTTGCGCAGGAACGCGCTCATCAGGCTGCGGTTCACGTCGCTGCGGCTGACGGTGCCCACCAGGCGCCCGTCCTCCAGCACCGGCAGCTTCTTGATGCGCCGTTCGCCCAGCACGGCGCATACGCGCTCGATGGGCGTCTCCGCATCCACCGAGACCACATGCGACGTGGCCACCTCCATCACATTCGCGTTCATCAGGTAGTCCAAGCGCTTGTCGAAATGCTCGTCGTTCGCGAACACGGACAGGCTGTACATGAGGTCGATCATGGGCTGCCCCTGGTCGGCCAGCGTCTTCATGATGTCGCCGTCGGACACGAAGCCCACCACGCGGTCGCGCTCGTCCACCACGGGCAGGCCGCTGGTCTTATGCTCCAGCATCTGCTGCACGGCTGCATAGACGGGCTGGTCGCTGCGCACGGTAAACACGTCCCGCTTCATCACCGCAGGCAGGGAAAGGCCCATCTGCGCCGTTTCGGCCTTCGTCTCCTGCGCGGCCACCGGCTCCGTGCCCGCCACCTTGCGGGAATAGAAGAACGCCAGCACGGTACCCGCGATACCGATGCCCGCGGCCACCACCGTGGCGGCTGCGAAACCGTCGGCAGAGGCCTGCACTGCCGAAGCCCCGGCGGCAAGCGCCGACGACTGCGACGCAGACAGGATGCCCATGTATAGCGACGGGCCCACGGACGCGGCGACCATAATGAGCAGCGATATCAGGGACACGCCGTCCGCATTCAGCCGATGCGGAATCTGCTTCAGGCCGGCCGTCTGCGACGGGCTCATGACCAGGCCCACGCCCGCGTACACCACACACGCCGCCGCAACCACAAGCCCTATCTGCAGCGACCCGGCAATCAGGGAGACGGCCACCATGCCCGCGGCCACGAGCAGGAAGCCCGCCGGCAGCAGAGGCCATTCGCCCCGGCTGTCCATGACGCGGCCGCCGACCAACGCGGCACCCGCATTCACCAGGATGGGAATGAGCACCAGGAAGCCTGCCGCGAACGCCGTCAGGCCGCCGGCGCCCTCGAAGTACAGCGGCAGCAGCACGCTCATGGAGAACGTGGTCATCATGGCGAAGATGACCAAGATGCACGCCAGGGAGAAACCAGACGCGCGCAGCGGCTCCAGGTTCAACAGCGGCGTCTCCAGCCTGTCCTGGCGCCGCGCGAACACGGCGAT
>USAB01000157.1 GCA_900552585.1 uncultured Coriobacteriaceae bacterium | reverse complement strand
AGAATCTGCTCGTTGAGCCCCTGTTGTCGACCAGCCGCTGATTCCCGTTGAGCCGCTTGTGGAAGAGCCGATCGAAGCAGAGGTCTCCCCTGCCGTCGATCGTTCTCCGCGAGAAGCGGCCTCTAATGCGCCGGACGTTCAACCGGTCATCCATGAAGATCCGATTTATGCGGAACAGCGTCTTGATGCCCAGCAGGCCGATACCGCCCAGATGCAGGCGGATGTTCCGCAGAGTGCCCCCGATACGCATCAGCAGTATGCGAACGGCGCCCAGCCTGCCGTCCGCCACAGCGCCGTCACGCGCACGCAGCCGTCTCGCCGGCCGTATACGGCGCGGCCCTCTGTCCGCTCTGTGCCGCAGGAAGCCGATAACGGCCCGCAGCGCCGTACGGTCCGTGGGCAGAAGCGCGCGAATCCGAAACAACGCGCTGCTCGTCCGCATATCGAGGACGGCAAAGAGGTCTCGGACTCTTCGTATTCCGGCAAGCTTACGCCGAAGCTGATGCTGGAGCTTGCCGCACCGCATACGTGGGCCGCATCGACGATGCCCGTGCTGGTGGCTGTCTGTCTGAGCGTTGCCGACACCTCCGTCCTTTCGCTGGGCACATCCGTTATCTTGCTGGCCATCTGCATCCTGATGCAATCCGCCGTGAATACAATTAACGACTACTTCGACTATGTGAAAGGCGCGGATACGGCGGAGAACCAGACCGATCCCACGGATGCCGTGCTTGTCTACAACGACATCGATCCGCGGCAGGCACGCAATCTGGCCATCGCGTTCTTGGTTGCCGCGTTTGCGCTGGGAATCTTCATCATCGTGCGTGCAGGATGGATTCCGCTAATCATTGCATTGATCGGCGCCGTCATCGTGGTCCTCTATTCCGGTGGCCGCACGCCTATCTCCTATCTGCCCATCGGCGAGATCGTGAGCGGTGTGACTATGGGCGGCCTTATCCCGCTGGCGTGCTACCAGGCACTCACGCTGGATCTGAACTGGTCCGTGCTGCTGTATTCCGTTCCGTTGATGATCGGCATTGCGCTGATTATGTTCACGAACAACACGTGCGATATCGAAAAGGATATCGAGGCGGAGCGAAGGACACTGCCCGTTATTCTGGGACGTGAAACAGCGGTGAGCCTGTATCGGGCGCTCATGATCATATGGATGGCAGCCATCGCCGTTCTGGTGCTGTACGGATACGTGCGCGGCTGGTACTGCCTGCTGTTTATGGTGGCCGGTTACGGCCCCATTGCCGGAATCTTCCGCAATCCGTTTATCGCGAACACGCGCGCTGCAGGTATGTCGCAGATCACGGCTGCAAATGTAATTTTGGGTATGGCGTATGCGCTGTGCTTGCTGCTGAGCGGCGCCGCATTTCCCGTGTTGTAAACGCAACGAATACCATGCCGATATGCAAACGGCAGGCAGTCTCTGAGAGACCTGCCTGTTTCCGTATGTTGTGCGCGCTCCGATAAACGGGAAGACAGAAATCCGAGTGCAAGCGCATATCCCACCTGCCGGATGCGAATGCGCTGTTACCAGACGATGCGCGTCTTACCTTCAAGCGCATGCAAGTCGGCCGTCTCCAGCAGTTCCTCCAGCGTGACGGGTTTCGTGTTGGCTCGCAGACCGGTAGCGCCGGCAATGGCCCCATAGAGCGCCTCTACGGACCCGAAACGCACAAGCAAACCATCAAGGTTCGCATCAGCATCGCGCTTCGACAGCCGGCGACCCTGGTCATCCACGAACAGTGGCACATGACCGAATTCGCAAGCGGGCGCATGGGAGTCCAGCAAGCCGCGCAGCCATAGTTGCTGCGGCGTGGAATCCAGCAAGTCGGCACCGCGGATTATCTGTGTGACGCCCTGCGCCAAGTCGTCCACGACGACCGCCAATTGATAGGCGAATACGCCGTCCGAACGTCGGAGGATGTAATCGCCGCAATCGCGCGAAAGTTCTTGCATAACCGGGCCCTGGAATCTATCGACGAACGAAATTACAGGTCCTCCATCCACCTTGATGCGCCATGCGGGATGACGGCGTTCCGCAAGCTCTTCGCGCTCAGACCTTGTAAGGTTGCGGCATGTGCCGGCGTAGATGAACTTCTCTCCCCTATGCGGTGCACTTGCCGCATGCAGGTCGGCACGGGAGCAGAAGCACGGGTACAACAGATCGGCTTTCTTCAGCCGGTCGAAAGCCGCTTCGTACGCTTCCGTGCGATCACCCTGCCAGATGACGTCTTCGTTGTCCCAAAGCAGCCCCAGGCGCTCGAAATCGCGCATGATGGCTTCGGAGTATTCCCGTTTGCATCGCTGCCGATCCAGGTCCTCGATGCGCAGAACAATGCGCCCCCCTGCGCGTTTCGCACAAAGCCAGGCGACCAACGAGCAGAATATGTTTCCCGCATGCATTCGGGCCGAAGGCGAGGGCGCAAGGCGCCCGACAACCTGTTCGCCGCGCAGAGGCGAAGCGGCGGGCCCCGGAATCGATTGCCCCCCCCTACGAGCGCCT
>USAB01000156.1 GCA_900552585.1 uncultured Coriobacteriaceae bacterium | reverse complement strand
GGGGCAACCGGACGCGCGGCCATGCCCTTCTCCAGCGTCTCGATACGTTCCGCCAGCGATTCCAGCGTCAGATCGGATGAGGGGTGCACCATGCGTGTGAGCGCAATCTCGAAGCTCAGGCGCGGGTTCGTGGAGGTGCGCAGCTCGTTCATCAGGTCGCCCAGGATCATCAGCAGGCGTGCAAGCCGATCCGTGCCGAAATACGGCAGGGCGCGCCGCCGCCACGCGCGGCCCGCCTGGAGCAGCTCGCGCACCAGCTGCGCGCGCTCCGTTCCGCTGATCTCCAGCGGCGCATCGTCGCCCATGAGGCCCAGGATGTACAGCGCGCGGATGTGCTCTGCCAAATCGCGCGCGAACTGCGCCAGGTCCGCGCCCGTCTCCACGTAATTCGCAAGCCATACGAAGCAGGCGGCGGCATCGCGGCGGCCGATGGCGCCCACAATCTCCGCCATGTCGGACGAATCCAGGGAGCCCAGCAGGTCCTCGGCGGCAGAGCGCGTCACGTTGCCCTCGCTGAACACCATGAGCTGCTCCAGCGATGTCAGCGCGTTGCGCATTCCGCCATCGGAGCGTTCGGCAATCAGCTCCAGCGCTTCGGGTTCGAACGTCACGTCCTCCGCAACGCACACGGCGCCCAGGCGCGCCACAATCTCCTCCACGGAGATGCGATGGAAGTCGAAGCGCTGGCAGCGCGAATGGATGGTGGCAGGCACCTTGTTCGGATCCGTGGTGCACAGGATGAACACCACGTGATCGGGCGGCTCTTCGAGCGTCTTCAGCAGCGCGTTGAACGCCGCCGTGGATAGCATGTGCACCTCGTCGATGATGTAGATCTTCGCGCGGCCCACCGTGGGGGCGAAGTTCACGCGGCCGATGATCTCCTCGCGGACGTTGTCGACGCCCGTACGGCTTGCGGCGTCCAGCTCGTAGACATCCGGATGCGTGCCCTCGGCGATCATCTGGCACGATTCGCATGTGCCATCCGGGTCGGGCGTGACGCCTTTCTCACACAGGATGGCCTTCGCCATCAGGCGCGCCGTGGTGGTCTTGCCGGTACCACGCGGCCCGCAGAACAGGTAGGCATGGCTGACCTTGTTCTGCGCCAGCGCGTTGCGCAGCGTGCGCTCGATGGCGTCCTGGCCCACCACGTCGGCGAACGTTTGCGGACGGTATTTCCGATACAGGGATTCTGTCATACGCGCAGCCTATCCTTTCAAGCCCGCGCCGAAAGACGGCGCCGGCGAATATTCTCCGCGTTCTAGAGTACCGCTATTTCGCATGCTTTGCGTGCTTGCCCCGCACAGACGAGGCCTTCTCCACAGGCGTGCGGGACGCCTTCGACGCCTCTACCGCGTCGGCAGCGAATTCCGCAACCGGGGCGAACTCGCCGGTCTTCCGCGCACGCTCTTCGCGAATCTGCTCCGTGCGGTATTCGCGCAGCGCCTGTTCCTGCGCCGTGCCTTGGTGGGACTTCACGGCCGTCCGGATGGCGCCGATAAGGGCCGGCAGCACGGACACGCCCACGATGCCCAACACGATGACCTCGAAATGCTCCTGCACGAACGGGATGCCGCCGAAAAAGTAGCCCACCAGCACGAACAGGCTGACCCACGAGATGCCGCCGATGCAGTTGAACAGCGTGAAGCGGCCGAAGTTCATATGGCCCGTGCCCGCGATGAACGGGGCAAACGTGCGGAAGAACGGCATGAAGCGCGTGATGACGATGGTCAATCCGCCGTAGCGGGCGAAGAACTCGTCCAGCTTCTCCATGCGCTCGGGCGTGAGCGACTTGATCTTGCCGGAATCGATGATGCGGCTGCCGAAGAAGCGCGCAATCCAATAGTTCGACGTATTGCCCAAGATAGCGGCCGCGTAGAACACCAGCAGCGTGGCGACGATATTCAGCCCGCCGCCGTCGGCGGAGAACACGCCCGCCGCGAACAGCAGGGAATCGCCCGGCAGGAACGGGAAGACCACGACGCCGGTCTCGATGAACACGATAAAGAACAGAGGACCGTACACCAGCCCCGGCCCCAGCGAGACGATCCACCCGGCAATGGCCGTTCGGGGATCGGATAGCAGGCCCATGATGAAGCCGATGAAATCCATGCGCATCCTTCGTTAATCCATTATTTGCTGCAGTCGCTTACCGGCATGAGACATGTACAAGAAAGCGAGTATGCCAAACAGGCAAGGGCGCTCGTCAGCGGTCCCTTATGGCTGCTTCCTCCCGGACCTGACCAGGTTCGGAACTTGGCGCCGCCCAAGCCCATTTGAGATACTCGCAAGTATGTACGTCAGTATATCGCAGCCGCGAATGAGGGGCGTAAACTTCTTGCAAAGCCGCACGATGTTCACAAACGGCCATCGGCGAACGATGCCGAACAGGCGATTCCCTACTCCGTTGCCGCCCGATACGCCCGTTCCACCTGCGCCACGGAGTACAGGCTCCCGAACGCCACCACCACGGGGTTCGCGTATGTCGGCGCCTTCGTCCACCCGGCAAGCGCGTCGAACGGATCTGCAGACGGGCCGCTGATCAGGTCGTCCTCCATCAGGTCCCACGCCGTTTCCAGCGCCGCGGCCACGCCGCGCTCCACGCTGCCCGTCTCCACCACATGCACGGCATGCAGCTTCGGCATCAGCGGATGCGCCTTGCGCTCGCGCCGGTTCGCCTTGTCCACCTGTTCCCGGATGGCCGCCGCCAA
>USAB01000155.1 GCA_900552585.1 uncultured Coriobacteriaceae bacterium | reverse complement strand
CCACAATGGCGGCACCGGACTCGGCCGCCTTGATGTAGTTTGCCGGAGCCATGCCGCCGACATAGTGGCAGTGGATGTGCAGGGGCACGCCAATCTCGGCATTGAAGGCCTTAACCAGGCGCTCCGTGCGATACGGAGTCAGCATGCCGGCCATGTCCTTGATGGCAATGGTGTCTGCACCCAGGTCCTTCAGGGCCTGGCCGTATTCCAGATAGCTATCCAGCGTGTGCACCGGCGAAATGGTATAGGAGATTGCCCCTTCGAAATGAGCGCCGCATTCCTTGATGGCCTCCGCATTGTCCTTGACGTTACGGATGTCGTTCAGCGCATCGAACACGCGGAATACGTCGATTCCGTTGCGATGCGCCGCCTTGATGAAGCGGTTGCAGATCTCACGGGAATAGTGCTTGTACCCTACCAGGTTCTGTCCACGGGACAGCATTGCCAAGCGGGTATTGGGCGTCTTCGCCTTGATTGAGCGAAGGCGCTCCCACGGGTTCTCGTCCAAAAAGCGCAGGCACGCGTCGAACGTCGCGCCGCCCCACGCCTCTATTGCCCAATAACCGACGCGGTCCATCTTCGGCAGGATGGGCAACATATCGCCAATCTGCATGCGCGTAGCCCACAGGCTCTGCTGGCCATCGCGAATCGTCGTGTCCATCAGCTGCAACTTCGGCATGGTCCGCACCTCCTTTTTCCTCGGTCTAGCTTCTCTCCGGCCCCGGAGTGCCGGCTGGTCTTCCCCACCCGTTTAGACATTTTGCCCAGGGTGTGATGCGAACTCCCATTATAGCCATGAAACGCCCCCGGGGAGTTCACGGGTACGTTGCAAAATCGCTGAAATGCGCTCTGCTTCCGCGGCAGGCGCCCAAAGCGGACGCCTGTCGGTAAACGGCAGTTACACGCGCTTGACGAAACGGCCGTCGCGAGAGTCGATCTGCACGGTCTCGCCCACGTTGATGTACATGGGGATCTGCACCACGGCGCCGGTCTCCAGCGTTGCGGGCTTCGTGCCGCCCTGGACGGTATCGCCCTTGAAGCCGGGCTCCGTATCCACGATCTTCAGGTCCACGAACATCGGAGGCTCGATGTTGATCAGCTCGCCGCGGGCGTACAGCAGCGTGCACTCGTCGTTTTCCTTCAGCCAGTTCGCCGTATCGCCCACAACATCGGCGGGAACGGAAATCTGGTTGTAGTCGGCGGTATCCATGAAGTAGAAGTCGGCACCGTCGTTGTACAGGTACTGCATGGTCTTCGACTCCAGGCGGACGGGCTCCACCTTGGCACCGGCGTTGAACGTGTTGTCAATCACGCGGCCGGAGTGGACGTCGCGCAGCTTCGTGCGGACGAAGGCGCTGCCCTTGCCGGGCTTGACATGCTGGAACTCGACGATCGTGTACAGCTTGTTGTTGTACTCGATGCACATGCCGTTCTTAAAGTCTGCGGTAGAAATGCTCAACTGAATCCTCCTCTAAATTTACAAACACTAAATTATAACCATATCGTGAGAGCTCTGGGTGAGCACATGGAATCCGCATGGCTCGATAACCCCAAAATCCTCAAGACGCATGCCGAATTTCCCCGGCAGATAGATGCCCGGTTCCACCGTCACGATGTTCCCCGGCTCCAGGACGGCATCCGTGCGCGGCGAAAGCACCGGCAGCTCGTGGATGTCCAGCCCCACGCCATGTCCCAGAGAATGGCCCATGGCACCGCCGAATCCGTCTTCCTCAAGGACCTTCTCGGCCATATCGTGCGCCTCATGGGTGGACTTCCCCGCTGAAAGCCACGCCTCCACGGTCTCATTCGCCCGTCGGATGCAAGCATAGGCGCGGCGCGCCTCCTCGTCGGGCTCCCCCGCGAACACCGTGCGCGTCATGTCCGAGCAGTAGCCGTCCTTCTTCGCGCCGAAGTCCATGACAATAGCATCGCCGGGCGCGATGACCATATCGCCCGGCTGCGCGTGCGGGCTTGCCGCATGCGCGCCCGTCGCAACGATGGTCGGGAATGACAAGCCGTCGGCGCCGAGCTCCATCATCTTCGCGTCCATGGCCAGCTGCACCTGGCGCTCCGTCATGCCGGGCTTCATGAATCCGCAGATGTACGCGAACGTTTCGTCCGTGATCTTCTGCGCCGCCGCACAGCGGGATATCTCCAGGTCGTCCTTCACGGCGCGCAGCGTCGTGCCGAAATCGCGGACGAGACCGACCGGGTTGCCCAGCCCCGCTTCCTTGCACGCTTCCAGAAGGCCCTGATATTCGCGCACCGTCAGGGAATCCTCCACGGCAAGCCAGGCATCGCCCGCATGCTGCGCCCGAAATGCGGATACGGAAGCGTCCTCGGAAAGATGGGCCGCTGCCCATTCCATATGCGACTGCCGCTGATCTTCGATGGCAACGGGGCCTTCACCCGCTGCGTTGCGGCAAGCCGTGACGTACCTGCTGTCCGTATGCAGCCATGCGCCATCGGCGGTGACCAGCAGCGCATGCGCCTGCTCCTCGTCGAACACGGCATCGAATGCCGTCGCCCAGGCGATATCGGACGTATATCGCATCAGGTAAGCGGCATAGCCCCGCTGCTGCATGGCCTGCCTCAGGCGCTCCAAACGTGCTTTGCTTGCTCTCTGCTGTTCGGTTTCCATAACTCATCCGTCCTTTCCGACCGCTGGACATGAAGGTCCCGCGGCATGCGCCCCGCAATGTAACAAGGGCCTGCCCATACCG
>USAB01000154.1 GCA_900552585.1 uncultured Coriobacteriaceae bacterium | reverse complement strand
CTGCCGCAAGTACAAGGAAAACACCCAGGTCATCCACGCCATCGAGGCCCATCACAACGATGTGGAGGCCAACTCCGTCGTCGACGTGCTCATTCAGGCCGCCGACGCCGTCTCCGCCGCCCGTCCCGGTGCCCGCAAGGAGACGCTGGACGCCTACGTGAAGCAGAGCCGGGAGTAGACCGTGGCCGGCGATATCCTGAAAACCATCGAGGCCGCGAACGCCCGCCGCGTTTCCGCGCAGCTGACCGGAGATTTCCCGCTGGCACGGCTGAAGAGCCTGGTCCGGACCACCACCGGCCTGCGCGAATATGCGGCCGTGCACGGCTTCTCGGGGGGCCCGCGCCCGCGCGGCTGCTTCGAGGACGCGCTGCGTCGCCCAGGCATGTCCTTCATCTGCGAGGTGAAAAAGGCATCCCCGTCCAAAGGCGTGATTGCCGAGCGCTTCCCATACATGGATGTGGCGCAGACGTACGAGCGCGCCGGCGCGGACTGTATCTCGTGCCTGACGGAGCCGAAATGGTTCCTGGGAAGCGACGACATCTTCATGGGCATCCGCGAAAGCGTGGGCACGCCCATGATCCGCAAGGACTTCACCATCGGCCGCGGCTACGGCGCGAAGGACCTGGAGCTGGGCGAATACCAGACGTACCAGGCGAAGCTCATGGGGGCGGACGCCGTGCTGCTGATCTGCTCGCTGCTGGATGCCGACGCGCTGCGCCATTTCCTGGGCATCTGCGACGAGCTGGGGCTTTCCGCCCTGGTGGAGGCGCATACCGCCGATGAGGTGAAGATGGCCGTGGACGCCGGGGCGCGCATCATCGGCGTGAACAACCGCAACCTGCGCGATTTCAGCGTGGACTTCGAAAACGCCGCCCGGCTGCGCGACCATATCCCGCCCGACCGCCTGTACGTGGCGGAATCCGGCGTGAAGAGCGTCGATGACGTGGCGGCCCTACGCCGCATCGGCGCGGACGCCGTGCTGATGGGCGAGGTCCTGATGCGCGCCGACGACAAGGCTGGCCTGCTGGCCGCCATGAGGGAGGCAAGCCGATGACCCCCGCGCGCCCGGATAACTGCCGGATAAAGTGCTGCGGGCTCATGCGCCCGGAGGACGTGGACGCCGCGAACCGCGCGCGTCCGGATTACGCCGGGTTCATCGTGGACTTCCCGAAGTCGCACCGCAATGTGACGCCGACGCAGGCACGGCAGCTTGCCGCCCGCCTGGACGCGGGCATCCGCCCCGTTGCGGTGTTCGTGGACCGGCCCGCGCAGGACGTGGCCGCGGCCGCCGCCGAGATCGGAGCCTGGGCCGTGCAGCTGCACGGCAGCGAGGACGAGGCCTACGTGGCGAAGCTGCGCTCGCTGACGGACTGCCGCATCTGGCAGGCGTTCACGGTGCGCGGCGAGGACGACCTGGCCCGTGCCGCACAGAGCAGCGCCGACCTGCTGCTGCTTGATGCCGGCACGGGAAGCGGCCGCACGTTCGACTGGGAGCTGGCAGCCCGCTTCGCGCAAACGCAGGGACGCCCGTTCCTGCTGGCCGGCGGCCTGACGCCCCAGAACATCCCGCTGGCCATCCAGCACGTGCATCCGTTCGGCGTGGACATCAGCAGCGGCATCGAGACGGACAAGCGCAAGGACCCCGCGAAGATTGCCGCCGCCGTAGCCGCCGCCCACGGCGCGAACCGCGAAGCGGCCGCCACGCACCTGGGCGCCTCCACCGGGCCCTGGCATCCGGATGGAAGCAGGTAACCCCCGTAACGGGCACCCGGCCGCGAGGCGGCCGGCCCCGACGCACACGAACCGACCATCTGCGGAAGACAATACCCCGCAGCAAAAGGAAAGAGAGGACCCCATGTCAAAGGGACGCTTCGGCATCCATGGCGGGCAGTACATCCCCGAAACGCTCATGAATGCCGTAACCGAACTCGAGGAAGCCTACAACAAGTTCAAGGACGACCCGGAGTTCAACGCCGAGCTGACCGCTCTGCTGAACGACTACTGCGGCCGCCCGTCGCGCCTGTATTTCGCAAAGAATATGACCGAGAACCTGGGCGGCGCGAAGATCTACCTGAAGCGCGAGGATATGAACCACACCGGCGCGCACAAGATCAACAACGCCATCGCCCAATGCCTGCTGGCGAAGAAGATGGGCAAGACGCGCGTGATCGCCGAGACGGGCGCCGGCCAGCATGGCGTGGCAACCGCCGCCCTGCTGGGTCTGGAGTGCGAGGTGTACATGGGCAAGCTGGACACGGAGCGCCAGGCGTTGAACGTATACAAGATGCGCCTGCTGGGCGCGAAGGTGCACCCCGTGGAAACCGGAACGGCCACGCTGAAGGACGCCGTGTCCGAGACGTTCCGCGAATGGGTCTCGCGCATCGACGACACGCATTACGTGCTGGGCTCCGTCATGGGCCCGCACCCCTTCCCCACCATGATCCGCGACTTCCAAGCCATCATCGGCAAGGAGATCAAGCAGCAGATGCTGGAGGCCGAAGGCAAGCTGCCCGACGTGGTCATGGCCTGCGTCGGCGGCGGATCGAACGCCATCGGCACGTTCTACGACTTCATCCCCGATAAGCAGGTGCGCCTTATCGGCTGCGAGGCCGCCGGCCGCCGCGGGAACACCGCCGAGACGGCCGCCACGCTGGCCACCGGGCGCCTGGGCATCTTCCACGGTATGAAGAGCTACTTCTGCCAGGACGAATATGGCCAGATCGCACCCGTGTACTCCATCTCTGCCGGCCTGGACTACCCCGGCGTGGGCCCCGAGCACGCCATGCTGTTCGACCAGGGCCGCGCGGAATACGTGCCCGTTACCGACGACGAGGCCGTGGATGCGTTCGAGTACCTGAGCCGCACCGAGGGCATCATCC
>USAB01000153.1 GCA_900552585.1 uncultured Coriobacteriaceae bacterium | reverse complement strand
GGCGGAGCTGCCGGCCCCACGCCAAGCGGGCGTGCAGGCCCCCCGATGGTGCCCAGGTCAAGGTCGTTGAAGCGGTACTTGCCGCAAGCCAGCGTCAGCACCACGGAGTCGGCGGGCGTCTGCTTCACGAAGTCCGTATAGTAGTTGCGGCCGGGGCGGGCGCCGTCGCAGCCGGCAACCAGGAAGAAGTGCTTGATGTCGCCGGATTTCACAGCTGCGACCACCTGGTCGGCCACTCCCAGAACGGTACCCTGGGCGAAGCCCGTGGTCAGCTGATCGCCGCCGTTGATGCCGTGCTGCTGCACGTCCTCGGGGTAGCCCCCCAGTTCCTTGGCCTTCTGAATCAGCGGCGTGAAGTCCTTGTCGGCGCCGATGTGCTGCAGACCGGGGAATGCCACCAGTTCGGTGGTGTACACGCGGTCGGAGTAGCTGGCGGTAGGCGGCATCAGGCAGTTCGTGGTAAACAGCACGGGTGCGGGAATGTCCTTGAATTCCTTGCGCTGGTTCTGCCATGCCGTACCGAAGTTGCCCTTCAGCTGCGGATACTTCTTCAGTTCGGGATAAGCGTGGGCGGGCAGCATCTCGCCGTGCGTGTAGACGTTCACGCCCGTGCCCTTCGTCTGCTCCAGCAGCAGCTGCAGGTCGCGCAGGTCATGGCCGCTGACCACGATGAACGGACCCTTCTCGATGTTCATGCTCACATTCGTGGGCTCGGGTGTGCCGTACGTTTCCGTGTTTGCCTTGTCCAGCAGGCCCATGCACGCCAGGTTGACCTCGCCGACCTTCAGCACCAACGGCACCAGGCTCTCCATGCTGCCCTCGGCGGCCAGTGCAGCCAGCGCCTCGCGGAAGAACGCGTTCACCGTGGGGTCTTCGTAACCCAGCACGCGTGCATGGTATGCGTAGGCGGCCATGCCGCGGATGCCGAAAAGCACCAGCGACTTCAGCGAGCGGATGTCCTCGTTCGCATTCCAGATGCGGTTCATGTCGTAGTCGGGGGGGGCGGGGGCAACGCCGCCGCCGGCCGCTGCCAGCTTCGTTGCCTCGTGCACGTCCTCGGTCAGCTTCTTAATCTCCGCCTTGTCGAAGTCCACGTTCGTGACGCAGGCGAACAGGCCGTCGATGACCAGCTGATCCGTCTCAGCAGCCTTGGTCTTGCCTTCTTCGCAGGTCAAGGCATGGGCAATAAGCGCGCCTGTAAGCTCATCCTGTGCCAGCGCAACGTCAAGCGGCTTGCCGCAGACTCCCGCCTTGCCTGTGCAGGCGCTGCAGCCCGCGGTCTGTTCGCATTGGAAGCAGAACATCTGATTATCCATGAATGGATTCCTTTCGTCTCCGTATGTCCCGTGTACCGTGTGTGGTTGCGGCAATCGATGAAGGGCGTGACGGATGCCGCTGGTGCCGGCAGCCCCTTGTGCATTAATCCAGGACGCGACCGTCCAGCGAGAACGTGACAACCTGCCAGGGGATGAACTTGCCGCTGGCGCGCAGTGCTTCCACGGCTGCATGCTCTAGCCCGCCGCAGCAGGGAACTTCCATACGCGTGACGGTCAGGCTCTTGATGTCGTTCGTGGCGATGATCTGCGCCAGTTTGTCCGTGTAATCCACGCCGTCAAGCTTCGGGCATCCGATGAGCGCAATCTTGTTGCGGATGAAGTCCTGGTGGAAATTCGCGTACGAATAGGCGCAGCAGTCAGCGGCGATCAGCAGGTTCGCACCGTCGAAGTAAGGGGCGTTCGTCGGGGCCAGCTTGATTTGCACCGGCCAGTTCACCAGCTGCGATTCCGGTCCGGCTTCCGCAACGGCCGTTGCAGCGCCTGCGCTCTCAGGTGTCGCGGAAGCGCTGCGGTCGAAGGTGCGCTGCGCCGATCCCGGGCACTGGAAGCCCGGATGTGCATGGGGTGCGGTGGCAGACTGGTTCATTGCTCGTCTCCTTTTGTTCTCAGCAACGGCCGCTTCGTCGTAAGCGGCCGCCTCGCGCTCGACGAACGTGATGGCGCCCGTGGGACATTCCGGTAGGCAATCTCCGAAACCGTCGCAGTAATCGTCGCGCGTCAGCGTTGCCTTGCCGTCGATGATGGCGATGGCGCCCTCATGGCAGGCATCGGCGCAGATGCCGCAGCCGTTGCACTTGTCCTGATCGATTTCGATGATCTTGCGGATCATGCCATCCTCCCTTCACCGAGGCCTTCGGCCTGTGGCGTTCGTTCAATCGATGGTTAGAGCATACGGAGTGTCGTAGATGCTGTATGTTGTAAATACAACAAAAGAAAAATTTCTCAACAGGAGGCTGCAATGACGGGAAGCGAACGGATGACGGCGCCGACGCCGTTTACGGGCAATTCGAGCCGCGCAAAAGGAATAGAACGCCATGCCGCCTTTTTGGCCTGCACGCCGCTGTTCAAGGGTGTGGACCCCGATCAGGTTGCGGCTATGTTGGGATGCTTGAATGCCCAAGAGCGCCGCTATGCGGAAGGTGAGTACATCTACCGCATGGGCGATACGGTTTCATCGCTGGGCGTGGTGGTGGAAGGCGCCGTGCGTGTGGAGACCGTGGATGCCTGGGGCTCCACCAGCGTCATTGCCTACAAGGATGCCGGCAAGGTGTTCGCGGAATCGTATGCAGCCGTGCCGAGCAGTCCCATGATGATGAGCGTCGTGGCGGCAAAGGACTGCGACATCGTGTTCCTGAACGTCATGAAGCTGCATACGTCCTGTTCGCACGCGTGCCTGTTCCATGCGCTGGCGGCTGGTAACCTGCTCGAGATCCTGGCGCGCAACAACCAGGCGCTGTCGCGGCACATCCAGCACGTGATGCCGAAGAACCTTCGCGGCAAGGTGCTGGCATACCTGTCATCGCAGGCGAACGCTGCCGGCGCAAACGAGTTCGACATTCCGTTCAACCGCCAGCAGCTAG
>USAB01000152.1 GCA_900552585.1 uncultured Coriobacteriaceae bacterium | reverse complement strand
GTGGCCGGTGGCGGGAGCCTTACCACAGATTTCGCAAACCTTAGACATTTGACACACTCCATTTACTCGATATACCAACGACCGATTTTGCGGTCGTCTCTGACAAAAGCCTTAAGAGAATAGCATACGTGCCCACGGTATTCAATGGGTAATCACGCAACATACACTTTGGCTCGCAGGCGCCTGTCAGCGCTTCCGAACGCATATGATACCGCGCGATTCTGTGCAAGATGTGCAGCCTGTTCGAAGTTCCGTCGAAAACAAACCATGCGCTATACTGGAGCACTGGAATATTTGCAAACGGAATTGCGTCTCTGCACACCGTTAGGAAGGACGGACATGACTCAAAAGGTTCCCGGCGATCTGCATATCGCCAACGAGGTTCTGGCCGATTTGGCGGGCAGGGCCGCACTCGAATGCTATGGAGTCGTGGGCATGAGCGTGCCCGATGTCAGCGACGGCATCGCGACACTGCTGCCGAATTCCCGTTCCCGCCGCGGAATCGTGGTGAAGCAGTCGGAGGCCGGCGTGCATGTGGACCTGTATGTCATCATCGAGTACGGCACGAACATCACAGCCGTCTCGCGCAACCTCATCGACCAGGTCACGTTCGCCTTGAAGAACAATACCGCTGCGAAGATCGACGCGGTGGAAGTAAAGGTCCAGGGCGTTCGCCATCGCTAGGGCATCCCTGCACGCTACTGCACATCTGAAACTACCGAGGAGCAAATAAACATGCCCGAAGCCTACCAAGTGAATGAGATCGTGAACGCCATTGCGGCTGCCAGCAAGGTGCTGAGCTCCCGCAAGGACGAGATCAATCGTTTGAATGTCTTCCCCGTTCCCGACGGCGATACCGGTACGAACATGTCGTTGACGTTGGAGATGGTCGTGGACAACCTGTCTCGCCTTCCCATCGGCAGCAGCGGCGCGGAATACCGCAAGGCCATAACGACCGGCGCGCTCATGGGCGCGCGCGGCAACTCCGGCGTGATCACGTCGCAGATTCTGCGCGGCCTGTGCGAGGGCTTCGCGGAATCCGGTGCCGGGGAGATGAACACCATGTCGCTGGATATGGCGTTCCAGAAGGCGGTGGAAGTTGCATTCCTGGCGGTCCGCAAAGCCGTCGAGGGCACCATCCTCACGGTCCTGCGCGACTCGGCGAAGGCGGCACACAACGCCGCAGTGAGCGAGGCAACCACGGATGAGGCGCTGCGTCTGATTGTGGAAGAGGCCTACGCGTCCGTGAACCGCACGCCCGAGCTGCTGCCCGTGTTAAAGGAGAACAACGTCGTAGACGCCGGCGGCTTCGGCCTGGCCATCTTCTTCGATGCGTTCTCTTCCGCCATCATGGGCCTGGAGCAGGAGCTCACGGATCAGTTCAAGACCGTCCGCCAGGAGCCGAAGGTCGAGATTGAGAACATCAACGACTGGGAGGGCTCGCATTACCGCTATTGCAACGAGTTCCTGGTGGATTCCGACACGCTGGACAAAGAGGA
This sequence comes from uncultured Coriobacteriaceae bacterium, assembly GCA_900552585.1. Taxonomy (GTDB): domain Bacteria; phylum Actinomycetota; class Coriobacteriia; order Coriobacteriales; family Eggerthellaceae; genus UMGS1519. Next base: position 1,443 of record USAB01000152.1, on the reverse strand, counting down.
TGCGCTGAATTTCCTGTCCACCATGGGCGACTGCGAGCTGTGCGTGGGCGAGAATCCGAAGTTCAAGGTGCACGTGCATTCGAACACGCCGGACAAAGTGCTGAAGTACTTCCTGGATCGCGGCCAGATCTTCGAGGTGCACATCCACAACATGCAGATTCAGAGTCAGCAGCGCGTCGAGGGCCTGGAGGCGGAGGAGAAGGCTGCCCATAAGGCCATGGGCGTGGTTGCCGTGGCGCCCGGATCGGGTAACGCCGCCATCTTGAAGAGCCTCGGCGTCGACGTCGTGGTATCCGGCGGCCAGACCATGAACCCGTCCACGAAGGACCTTGTCGAGGCCGTGGAGCAGGCGAACGCCGACCAGGTCATCATCATGCCGAACAACTCGAACATCGTGCTTGCCGCGCAGAGCTGCGTAGAGGTCTCCGACATCCCGTGCGCCGTGGTTCCCACGGTCAGCGTGCCGCAGGGCTTTTCGGCCATGTTCGGCTACAGCCCCGAGGCGACGCTCGAGGAAAACGTTGAGAACATGACGGAGGCGTTTTCCGACGTGAAGACCGGCGAGGTGACGCAGGCCATCAAGGACGCGAAGGACGCGCACGGCAATCCCATCAAGGAAGGTGACGTCATCGGCATCATCGACGGCTCCATCGAGTCCGTCGGAACGTCCGTCGAAGACGTTACCATGGACATCCTGGAGAAGATGGATGCCGAGGACGCGGACAACATCACGCTGCTTGCCGGCGAGGATATGGACGACGAGCGCTTCACGGCGCTGACGGAACGCGTCGAGGGCGCGTTCGACGATGCCGAGGTGGATGCGCACCGCGGCGAGCAGCCCCTGTATCCCATCGTCCTGTCGGTAGAGTAGGCGCACGATGGCTGAAGCCGCCGATCGTTCGAACATCGATCGCCTGGCGGCCACGCTTGCGCTTGAACAACCCGTAACAACCATCAACCAAGTAAGCCCGGCGCGCGCGGACGTGCTGGGCCGTCTTGGCGTGCATACAGTGCGCGACCTGCTGTCGTTCTATCCGTTCCGCTATATCGATCTGACGCGCGTGTCCGACATCGCCGGTGCGCGCATCGGCGACCAGGTGACCATCACCGGTCAGATCTACGAGATGAAGCTGAAGCGGCCGCGCTACAACCTTCCCATCGTGGAGATGACGATCACGGACGGCACGGGCACGCTGATCGCGAGCTTCTTCCACCAGCAGTGGCTTATGAAGTCATTCCAGTCGGGGCAGACCGTGGCCATCTCCGGCAAGGTGGAATTCAACTACGGGTTCAAGCGCATGACGAACCCGTTCATCCAAGAGCAGGAGGCGGGCGCTCCGGCCGGAGGGTTCGTGCTGCCGTTGCACCACGCTACGGAGAAGCTGTCGGCGAAGATGATGCGCCGCATTGTGGAAAACGGCCTGGCCGCCTGTCGCGGCTTGG
>USAB01000151.1 GCA_900552585.1 uncultured Coriobacteriaceae bacterium | reverse complement strand
ACCGTCGCTTCTCCGACAAGCACGGTGGCTCTGCGGGCTCGTACCGCAATGTGGTGCCGCATCGCAGCAAGACGCTGCGCGAGCGCCATGAGGAGGAGACGAAGGAACGCAAGCCGTTCGGCTACGATAAGCGCTCCGACGTCATTGCCGCGCGCCGCGAAGCGCGTCTGAAGAAGGACGCGGAACGCAGTCGGCAGGACTTCAGGGACCGGGGTCAGCGCCGTCTGCCCCGCGAACAGGCCGAAGCGGAAGCGCAAGAGGCAGTGGAATCGGCCGAAGCCGTTGCCGCTGCTCCGAACGGCGGCAATGAGGCCGAAGATGCCGAAAATGCCGAAAACCCATTCTATCCCGAATACTTCGCCAGCTGCCAGGTGGGCTTGGAAGAAGCCCTGGGCCGCGAGCTGAAATCGTTCGGCATCAAGAAGACGCGTCCGCTGGGCGGCGGCGTGACGTTCTATGCGGACAAGGAATGCGCGTACCGGGCCCTGCTGTGGTCGCGCCTGGCATCGCGCATCCTGCTGCTTGTCGGACGCGTGGGCTGCGAAGACGCCGACGATCTGTACCGCAACATCCGTCAGCTGCCGTGGCACAAGATCCTTGCAGAAGACGCGAAGATCGCCGTGTTCGCCAGCGGCACGAACGAGCAGCTCCGCAACTCGCATTTCACGGCGCAGCGCATCAAGGATGGCATCTGCGACAAGGTTCGCCAGGTCCGGGGCGAGCGTCCCACCGTGGATGCAAAGCATCCGGACGCCGTCATCTCCGTTCGCATCAACCGCAGCAAGGCGACGGTGTCGTTCGACCTGGCAGGCGAGAGCCTGTACCACCGCTCGTATATTCGCGCTGCCGGCCAGCGCATTGCCGTGGATGTTGCCCTTGCGAATGCCATGCTGGGCACCGTGAATTGGCGCACGCTGGGCTGGCGGCGCCATTACCGCCTCATCGACCCGGTGTGCAACAACCCGTTGCTCGTTGTGGAGGCCGCGGCGGAGGTTGCCGACCGCGCTCCCGGCCTGTCGCGCTCGAACTGGGGATTCACCGGTTGGGGCGAGCACGATGCGGATCTATGGAACCGTCTGCTGGACGAAGCGGACCAGCGGTTCGAGGACGGCTTGAAAGATGCGGCCGGACGGGGCGCCTCGGCGCTCGGCATCACGCGTTCTCCCGAAGCCGCTTCGTGGGCGGCGGATTGCCTGAAGGTCGCGGGCGTCGAGGGCATCGGCCAGGTGGTGCTGGTCGACGAGGATACTGTCGCACCTTCCATTGACCATGCGATGCGGGCAGCGAGCCGCGCCGCCGAAAGCGCTATCAAACGCGCCGAGGCGGTTGGAGAGGCGGACAAGCCCGTTGTGCGCCAGGCAAGCGTTGTGGCGGCGAATCTGCTGCGTGCGCACGACGAAGAGCCGGGAGGCTTGGCGAAGGATACGGAGCTGTTCATGCGCGCAGCGGAGCAGGCGCCGGAAGGATCTGTCTTCATCGAGATTGGCGCTTCGCTGGGTGCCGTGTACGGCCATGCCCCTGCGGTGGATACGCTCGTTGGCGGCAAGAAGATCGATGCCCCGATGATGTTGTTCTCGAAGCCCCCGGTGGCCCGCAGCACCATCAAGGTCGTGGGCCTGGAAGACGGCATCGAGCACAATGTCCCCGTATATGAGGAAGGTACGGAGCAGTTTGCGGCGCGCTTGCGCAAGATGGCGAAGGAGCGGCGCAAATGGGCGCAGGCACTGGGCATCACGTGCTATCGCATCTACGATGCCGATCTTCTGGATTACATGGTTGCCATTGACCGCTACGAGGACCTCGACGGCAATGCCTACCTGTGCATCGCCGAGTACGCCGCTCCGAAGACGGTCGATCAGGATCGCGCGCAGCGCCGCTTCGAGGACGTCGTCGCCGTTGCGCCCATCGTGTTGGGCATCGACCGCAATAACGTCTACACGAAGACGCGCCGTCAGGCCAAGGGCGGCGAACAGTACAGCGCCGCCGGCAACGGCTCCCGCGTCATCCGTGTGAAGGAAAGCGGCTACACGTTCAAGGTGGACTTGGCCGGCCGCTTGGACACCGGCCTGTTCCTGGACCATCGCATCACGCGCCATATGATCCAGGAGCGCGCTGAGGGCAAGCGCTTCCTGAACCTGTTTGCCTATACGGGCACCGGCACGGTGTATGCGGCCGGTGGCGGAGCTCGTTCCACGGTGACGGTGGACCTTTCCGGCCATTACCTGGACTGGGCACGCGAGAATATGGAAGCCAACGGCTTCGAAGGGCATGCGCACCGCTTCGAGCATGCGGATGTCATGAGCTGGATTCGGGATGCACGGCGTAAGCACCGTATGTTTGACCTGGTGTTCGTCGATCCGCCCACGTTCAGCAACTCGAAGTCCATGGGCGCGAAGACGTGGGATGTCCAACGCGATCATGTGGAGCTGCTCATCGGCGTCTCGCATCTGCTCGAGACGTCCGGCGAAGCCATCTTCTCGTGCAACCTGAAGGGCTTCAAGCCGAATACCCTGAAGCTTGCGAAGTTCGGCATCGGGCTTGAGGACATTACGGAGCAGACCATCCCGCAGGATTTCGAACGTCGGATGAACATCCACAAGTGCTACGTGGTGCGTCACCTGTCGCCAGAGGAGCGCGAGGAGACGTTGCGCAAGGCCCAGTCCGAGTTGACGAAAGAACTGAACGAGGAGAAGAAACAGGCCGCCGAAGCGGAAGCCGAGGAGCGGAAGGCGGCAGAAGAGGCCGCGAAGGCTGAAGCGGCTGCGCAGGCAGAGGCGGCGGCACAGGCCGAAGATGCCGATCAGGCAGAGCCTGCCGCGCTTGCGGATGAAGACGCTGCCGCTCAGGCGGAAGATGTCGCGCACAGCGAAGCGTCTGCCGATGAACCGTCCGCGGCGGCATCGGAAGACGGCGAGACCGAGTTGGATGCAACGACTCCCGCCCAGCCTTCTGGCGAAGGCGACGGCGATGCAGCGGCGCCGCTATCCGCAGCCGA
>USAB01000150.1 GCA_900552585.1 uncultured Coriobacteriaceae bacterium | reverse complement strand
GTCTTGGCCAGCTCGGTCTTACCCACGCCGGTGGGGCCGAGGAACAGGAAAGAGCCAATGGGACGGTTCGGGTCGGAAAGTCCCGCACGGTTGCGGCGGATGGCACCGGCCACCACACCCACAGCCTCGTCCTGGCCGATGACGCGGCCCTTCAACACTTCCTCCAGGTCGACGAGCTTTTCCATCTCGCCCTGCATCATCTTCGACACGGGAATGCCCGTCCAGTTCGAGACGACCTCGGCGATCTCCTCGCTCGTGACCTCCTCTTTCAGGATGGCGCCGGACTCCTGGTTCTCGTTCAGCGTCTCCTCGGCCGACTTCAGCTTCTGCTGCAGCGCCGGAATCTTCGAGTAGCGCAGTTCGGATGCGCGCGACAGGTCGCCTTCGCGCGTGGCGCGCTCCTCTTCCAGCTGCAATGCGTCCAACTGCGACTTCAGATCCTGGACGTTGACGATGACGTCCTTCTCGTTCTGCCATTCCGCCTTGTTCGCATCCAGCTTCTCCTGGGCGGCCGCGATCTCCTTGCGCAGCTTCGCCAGGCGCTCCTTGCTGGGCTCGTCCTCTTCCTTCATCAGCGCCTGCTCTTCGATCTGCATCTGCGTCAGCTTGCGCTGCGCCAGGTCAATCTCCTCGGGCATGCTGTCGATGTCGATACGCAGGCGACTTGCCGCCTCGTCCATGAGGTCGATGGCCTTGTCGGGCAGGAAACGGTCGGAGATGTAGCGGTTCGAAAGCTCGGCGGCGGACACCAGCGCGGAGTCCGTGATGCGCACGCCATGGTGAATCTCGTACTTCTCCTTCAGGCCGCGCAGGATGGCAATCGTGTCCTCGACGCTGGGTTCGCCCACCAGCACCGTCTGGAAACGGCGCTCCAGTGCGGCATCCTTCTCGATGTACTTGCGGTACTCGTCCAGCGTAGTGGCGCCGATCATGTGCAGCTCGCCGCGAGCCAGGGCCGGCTTGAGCATGTTGCCCGCGTCAATGGAGCTGTCGCCGCCCGCACCGGCGCCCACGATGGTATGCAGCTCGTCGATGAACAGGATGATGTTGCCGTCGCTCTGGCGCACTTCGCGCAGCACGGCCTTCAAGCGGTCCTCGAATTCGCCGCGGTACTTCGCGCCTGCCAGCATGCTGCCCATGTCCAGCGTGATGACATCGTGGTCCTTCAGCGACGTGGGCACGTCGCCGGCAACGATGCGCTGCGCCAGGCCCTCGACGATGGCCGTCTTGCCAACGCCGGGCTCGCCGATCAGGCACGGATTGTTCTTCGTGCGGCGGCTCAGCACCTGGATGGTGCGGCGGATCTCCTCGGAGCGGCCGATCACCGGGTCCAGCTTGCCCTCGCGCGCCATGTTCGTGAGGTTCTGGCCGTATTTCTCAAGCGCCTCGAACTCCGTCTTGCTGTCTTGCTCCGTGACGCGCGTGTCGCCGCGCAGGTCCTCGTAGACCTTCTCCACGTTCTTGCGCGTGATGCCCGCCATGTTCAGCACCTTGCCGGCCGGGTCGTTCGCGTCCGCCAGCGCAATGAGCAGATGCTCCGTGGTAGCATATTCGTCTCCCAGCTTCTCGGCGGCCTTCACGGCTTCGTCGAACACCTTCATGAATGCCGGGCTGGGATTCGGCATCATGGCGTAGGCACCGCTCGTAACCTTCGGCATCTTCTGCAGCTCGTTGTCCACGTTCTTCAGAACCTGCTTCGGGTCCGCGCCGATGCGCCGGATAATGGCATCGAGGTTGTTCTCGTTCTCGGACAGCAGCACGTGCAGCAGGTGCAGGGGCTCCACGGAGCTGTGGTTCAGCTCGCTTGCGTAGCTCAAGGCGGACTGCATGGCCTGTGCCGAGGTCATTGCCAACTTGTCTAGTCTCATAAAACCCTCCATCTATTGCGGAAGGCTTTCGCCTTCCCGGGGGTGGTCAGTGTTATCGAATCGGTATTCTCAAACGGCTGCGGGATTTCTCCCGCAGCCGGATGGGATCGCCGCTACAGATCCATCAGGCGGCGAATAGAGCTTGTTGTCGCAGGATCCATGAGGCTGGATACGCGCTCGCGCGTTTCCAGCTCATGCACGCGATCGGCCAAGCGACGCACCCGCTTGTGCAGGTCGTCTATCTCCTGGTCCCGTTTCTCCAGGCGGCCCTGCAGATCCAGGATGCGCGTGACGCCTGCCAGGTTGATTCCCTCTGCAGTCAGGCTGTTGATCAGGCTCAGCCTTTCAATGTCCGCCTCCGAATACATGCGCGTGTTGCCGCTTGTCCTCTGGGGTGTCAACAGACCTTTCTGCTCGTACATGCGCAGGGTCTGCGGGTGCACGCCAGCCAGTTGGGCCGCAATGCTGATCATGTACACCGGACGGTTTCTGTCTTCCATTACCAATTCCTCACCTTATCTACTGTGGCGTTGCGATACGCCTCCAATGCTTCGCGTTGCTTTTCATTCAGATGCCCGGGCACTTGAACCGCCAACGTCATCTTCAGGTCGCCATGTTCCTCTTTCTTCAGGCGCTTGGCTCCCTTGCCCCTCATGCGCAGGACCTTGCCGTCCTTGCTGCCTGCCGGGATCTTCACGCGGACGCGCTTGCCATCCGGCAGCGGCACTTCCACGCTGGCACCCAACGCCAGCTCGTCGAACGTGACGGGAACGGTCAGCAGCACATCGGCGCCATCGCGTGTGAAATACGGATGCGGCTTGATGTGCGTGACAACCAGCAGGGCGCCGCGCGGCCCGCCGGACTTCATGGCGCCCCGCCGTTCACGCCCTCGGCGCCCAGCCCGCGCTTGCGGACGCGGCCGCCTTCCACGGCGCCTTCCGGCACCTTGATGGTCAGCGTGCGACGTTGCGTTTCGCCTGGGATGCGCAGCGTCACCTTCTTCTCGCAGCCCTTGAAGGCTTCGTCGAACGTGATGTTCAGATCGACGGTGACGTCTTTGCCCTTCTGGGGCACGGCCTGCGGCTGGCGCTGTCCCTGGCCTCCCATGAAGTCGGAGAAATCCCAGTTCGTGCCGAACGCGCC
>USAB01000149.1 GCA_900552585.1 uncultured Coriobacteriaceae bacterium | reverse complement strand
AGTTTTGGGTTACTGTTTCTTGTTTTTGTCCATCGCGCTTCGCATACTGAAACCATTGATAAACCCTATAAGGTGCGGCACGGTGACTGTTGGAAGGTGGTTGCGTCATGCATGAGCTGGGTGTGACCCGGTCGATTGTGGACATCGTGGTTCGAAAGGGAATCGAGCAGCGTGCCCGGCGCATTGTCTCAGTCCATCTGATCGTGGGGAAGGTCCGCAATTTCGAGCTGGCATGGGTCCAGCGCTACTTCGACCGCTGCGCGAAGGGGACGATTGCGGAAGGGGCAACCGTGCATATCGACTACGTGCCCATCACGTTCTATTGCGAGGAATGCGGTGTCACATTCACATTCGAATTTGGGAACAACCGCCGCGTATGCTGCCCGGAATGCGGTGGCGGCGACTACCGCATGGTTACAGGCAGCGAGCTGCTGATCAAGGACATCGAGGTTGCGTGAACAGTTCGACACATGTGCGGCAACGCGTTGCGAAGGCGCATGCGCATCTGCGTTGCCGCCTTGCGCGTCGCGGCGAAGGAGCTCGGGTCTTGAGCGGACAATGAGAGGGGATAAGATGCAGGAGACGAAACCGGGAATCGATTATGCGAAGCTGAGGAGCCTGGGCGTTCCGGAGGAGGTCATTGCGACGCTGGATCCGCGGGACGGCGGCAACATCACGCCGGATGGCCAAGTGCTCTACCTTGACCAGGATCGCCTGAACAGGCGCGAGTGCGACCGCGCCCCGCACAAGAACCACCCCACGGGGCTGGGCATCGCGGATTTCATCTACACGAAGGTGCTGGCCACCACGCCGAAGACGTGGGACCGTACGCTGAAGGTGTTCATGGCCATCGTGAACGGCGCGAATCTGACGAGCAAGGACACGCTGGCCGCGCGCCTGTACAAGCGCATCACGCGCTTCGAGCCCGACGATAAGAGCTATTCGCACGGCAATGTGATGCCGCTGGATGTGAGCGTCGAGGATGAGGCGAAGACGACGGTGCTGCCCATCGACCTGATCATGCAGGCCATCGACCAGGCAGAATATATCGGGCAGATGGATCGCTGCATCTGCCGGTCCGCGCACGAATGCACGCATTACGACAAGCATATCGGCTGCCTGTTCTTCAACATGGCGGGTGTGACGGCTGTGAAGAACGGCTTGGCGCATCCCGTGACGAAGGAGCAGGCGAAGGCGCATGTATACGAGGCGCGCGATGTCGGCCTAGTGGGGCAGGCGCTCTACGTGGAGCTTGAGCAGATGGTCTGGGGCTTCGAGAACGGCAAGATGGACGAGTTCCTGGAGATCTGCTTCTGCTGTCCCTGCTGCTGCGTGGCCATGGATGTGTGCCGCAATGCGAACCGGACTATCAAGAACCGTTTCTCGGGGTCCGGGTTCACGGCGGTCGGCAAGTGCATCGGCTGCGGCGCATGCGTGGACGTATGCCCGCAGGAGATTATCACGCTGCGCGAAGACGGCAAGGTGGGCATCGACCAGGAGCATTGCATGGGCTGCGGATGCTGCAAGAGCGTGTGCGAAAACGATGCAATCGAACTGAAGATGACCATGCCCATGCGCGAGAGCCTGCACGAGTACTTCCTGCGCGAAGGATCCATCGACATGAAGATGGACCGCTGCAGCATGGAGCCGCCTGCGCCGGGATACGAGTGGAAACCAATGCAGTTCGACCCGATGGAAGTCATGAAGACGGCCGGCAAGACGTTTGCAGAGGCGCCCGCGGAACTGGCGGCGCAGGGTCCGCTGGCGTTCGCGAAGTCCCATCCGGCAGCGGTCGGCGCGGCTGCGTTCGGCATAGCCGCTGTTGCGCATGTCATTGCGCATCGGAAATAAACGGGCATACCGGACAGGGCTATTTGAAGCCGCAGCGGCTGTATGGCCGCTGCGGCTTTCTTATTGCAGCGCGGCAAGCAGGGCTTTTAGCCGGCAGCTAATGTTTCGAAATCCCGTTATCCCTACCATTGCCTATAGCCGCTCGGTTATCGTGCGCGTTTATCCGAGCGCCTGGACGGAGCCGGTGAGGCAAGCGTCCCCGGATGCTCGAAGCGCACCGAGGGCGGGAAGATGAGGGAGAGGGGATTCAAAATGGAGAAGACGAAGAGGAGCCGGTGGTTTGCGGTTGCAATCAGCGCATGTGCGCTTGCGATCTGCCTTGCGCTGGCAGGGTGCGTTTCGTCGGGTTCGTCGTCCGGGACGACGGATGCCTCCAGTCAGACGGGACAGACGGAGCAGTCGGGGACCAGCCAGATAGAGCAATCAGAAGAGCAGGGAACGGAGTCGACCACTTCGGCGAACCGTTCGGACAGCACGGTATCTATCGTAAGCTGCAAGACGGACGTGGATTCCGATGGCAAGAAGGCGGTCACCGTAACTGTCAAGTGGACTAACAAGAGCGACGGTAAAGCCGATTTCAGCGACTTCTATTCTGCAGATGCCTATATTGACGGCGAGGAAGCCGAACGGACCTTTGGTGAAGGGGATGGCTGGTTCGATGATGACAAGAAGATCGCAGTAGGGAAGACGCAGACGCTCAAGCTCATGTACGAATGGGATGGAAAGTCCGAAGTCGAAGTGGAAGTGACGAACTGGGCAGACAAGGACCAAGTCGTTGCGAACCGGACATTCAAAAATTGATAGCCAATCGCTACATGGCATCCTCGCCATTCGCGTGGAGTATCTGCACGTATTCGGGCGACATGTCCGCTGTCGCGGCAAGGATGAGCGCGTATCCGAGCACTGCGCTCGCCACAGTAAAGGCAATGCCGCCGCCGACGCGGTAATCGCGCAGGAACGGGATCTTGTCGCAGAAGCCGAACGCGTTCGTGCTGGCCGGCCATCCGGGAATGAAGAACAGCAGCGTGCCCACGCTGGCAAGCGCTCCTCGGGGCAACGCTTCCGGATATGAGAAGCGCCAGGGGGGGGCGAATGTAACGGTGCAGGCGCCGAGCGCCATGACGCCGACGACCGTGCTGGAGGTAATGAACCAGAGCTTAGCCGGCGGCGATCTTGCCCGCTTT
>USAB01000148.1 GCA_900552585.1 uncultured Coriobacteriaceae bacterium | reverse complement strand
CGAGCATCCGGTAGGCGGCGCGGGCGGCGCGTTGCCGGATGCGGCCTGCGAACTGCTAGTCCGCGCTTCCCGAGCTGCTCTTCGGGCCGGTCGAGGAACTGGAAGAGGAGCTTCCCGAGAATGCCTTCTCGTATTCCTGAACCTTGTCCAGCAGCTGGCCGGTAAGCGCGTTCACGGCGTCGTTGTCCAGCTCGCTCACCTTCCAGGAACCGTCGTCGCCCTTCGTCAGCGAAAGCTGCGCATCCGTCTGCACGCTCTTGTCCGTGAGCTTGTCCAGCTGCTTTCCGAATGCCTTGTAGAAGATCTTGTTCGACTTCGCCGTAGACAGCTCCTTGCCGGAGAATGCCTGGGCGAGCGCCTCCTCCAGATAATCGTTCAGCGCGTTGTCTACAGCCTCCCCGAAATCGTACGTCGTGACGCTCACGTTCACCGTGGCGTTGTTTCCGTCGACCTTCTCGTCGCCCAGCTCGTAGTCGAAATCGCACAGCTTGCCGGCAAACTTCTGCATCACGGCCTTCTCGTCATCCGTCAGGTCGCCGCTGCCGTCGATATCGCCGCCCACGGATTCGTTCAGCCAGGAGCCCGCCAGATTCGAGGCGTCTCCCGAATAGTACTTCGCCATGGATTCCGTATCCTGCGCCTTCATGGCCTGCAGGAACGAGTCCGCCGTCTGGGACGGCGTGGTAGAGCTGCATCCCGCCAGCAGCACGCAGCACCCCACAACCGTCAGCACAACCAGTATGATCCTCTTCAGATTCCCCATCTGACAATCCCCTCTCTTATCGAATCGGCGGCTGACATGCTGCTACAGCCCCACCTGGGCCTTGGACTGCACCTTGTCGTTCTGAAAGGTGACCGTCGCGTTCGACCCGAGGTCGGAGCCGTACCACGTGTAGGTCTTCGTGGTGTAGCCGGCAACCTTGCTGCTGCCCGTCAGCTCGCCTTCCCCGCCGACGACTTTTACCACGTCCTGATACGACATGCCAGTCTTGATCTTCTTGTAGGCGGCCTTCGTGATGGTGACATCCGTGCTTTCGCCCACGCCGTATTGCGCCTTGCTGACGACCTTCTTGTTCTCGAACATGATCACCGCGGAACCCCAGCCATCGGACTGCCACACGTACGTGGATGCCGTGATGCCGCCGTAAGACGACGTGGATTGCTCCTCGCCCTTCGAGCCGATGAGCTTCACGACCTGCTTGTACGTCATGCCCTCCTTGATCTGCTTGAATTTCTTCGCATCGATGGTCCCGCTCTCCGTCGCCGACGAGTCGGCCTGCTGCGCGGCGCTGACGGATGCCGTCGCAGACGATGCCGTGCCCGAAGAATCCGCACCGGACCCGCTCGACGATGACGTTCCGCCGCATCCTGCCAGCGGAAGCGCCAACACGGCTGCCATTGCAAGTACGATTGCCTTCTTCATGTTCGTTCTCCTCCCACGCGCCCCGCGCGCTCCGCGAGGGGCTCCCTCGAGGGATGCTGGATACGGCGTCATCCGGGCGCCACCGTGCCTTTCCCCCACCAGCATCGTAGGCATCGCACCGCGCGTGAGTGTCCCAAGACGAAGACACCAGGGCCGGTTTATGCAATGGCGGCGCCCAGCGCACGCCGGGCGCAAACGCGATTGCTATACTGGGGTTTCAAGCTTGCCGGCCGCGCCGCAAGCCGCTTCCCGACGCCGCTATCCCGGAGGTCCTATGTCCCGAACTGCCGAAACCGCACCCCGTTCCGCATACCCCGCACCCGAGGCCTGCGATGTCGTCCTGGCGCCGTCGTATGCCCAGGCGAAGAACTGGAATATGGCGCATCGCGGCGTGGCGGGAACGGATGATGCCGGGCTGTTCGGCACCATCGCGCAGACGTTCGCCGAATGGCTGGCGGGCATATGGGAGCTGTACGGCAACGGCTGCCGGCTGATATCCGACCCCGAGCGCAGCGTGCTTGCGCAGCGCGTGCTGGACGAACGCCCGCTTGAAAGCCTGGCCGCCACGCCGAATCTGGGAGCGGCACTGGCATCGTGCACGCGGTACGGGTCGGGCATCCCGTCGTTCGATGCCGCCGTGCAGGATGCCGCGGCGGGGAACACGCCCCGCGGCACGGAATCCGGGCATGCTGCGCCGCTTGCCGATGCGGAATGCGAGCTGCTGGCCCGCATCGGCGCATACTGCGCTGCGGCGCAGGATGCGAACCTGATCGAGCCGGGCGCCGCGCTGGCGTACCTTGTCGCGCATTGCGCGGAGGCCTTCCCGGAGCCGTGCACCGTCTGGTGCCTGGACGGCGGCCCCCTGCCGCTGCAAGAGCGCCTGTTCCTGGAATCCGTCCCGAACCTGCACGTGCGCTTCCCCGCGAATGCCGTAAGCGGCCATCTGGAGGCCATCGACCGGGGGCGCGTGCGCTTCGCGTTCCCCGCCGGACGCTACGCACAGGCACCGCTGGTGCTGCAGGCCGTAGAGGACCTGCAGCGCGCATGCCCCGGCGAACCCGTTGCCGTATCGGCGAAGGATCCGCTTGCCCTGTACGAGGCGCTGGCCCCGGCGCTGACCGCGCGGCGCATCACCGTGGCCGTGCGCGCGCAGAAGACGTTCGCGGAGACGGATTTCGGCAAGACGTACCTGGCGCTTGCCCGCGTGCGGCGCGGCGGCGTGCCCTGGGACCGCGCGGCGCTTTCCGACGTGCTGCATTCGTCGTTCCTGCACATCCCGAAGCAGGACGTGTGGCGCTGGGACCGCCGCCTGCGCAACGACCGCCCGATAGACCGTGACACCGTGCTGGCGGAGCTGCGCGGAGACGCCGGCAACCGGAGCCTGCCGTTCTCCCGCGCATTCCGCCTGCTCGACGACCTGGTCACGCGCACGGGCACCGTGGACCTGAACGATTTCCGCAACCGCTACCGCTCCCGGGAGAACGCGACGCCCCCGGCATACGTACAGGAGCAGTGCGCCGCCATCGGCGCGCTGGGGCAGCTGTCGGAACTGACGGCGCGGCTGGGCGCCACCGCCCCGGACGCGCTGGAAAAGCTGCTGGCGGGCGCCCGCTT
>USAB01000147.1 GCA_900552585.1 uncultured Coriobacteriaceae bacterium | reverse complement strand
TAGTCGTCCATCAGCCCCGTGCGCCGCGCGCTGGACCGTCCCCGCCCCTACGAAGTGCTGGATATCGAACCGCTGCTGGATGCGCACGAGAAGCGCGGATCCTTCCCCAGCCGGCACGTGTTCTCCAGCGCGCTCATTGCCGTTGCGCTGGCCCCCGTGCAGCCGCTTGCCGCCGCGGGCATAGGCATCCTGACGGCGCTCATTGCCTGGATCCGCGTGGTCGGCGGCGTGCATTGGCCGCAGGACGTCATCGCCGGCGCATGCCTGGGCGTGCTGTGGGGCCTTGCATCGTACGGCGTTGCCCTTGCGTGCGGGCTGCCGTTGTAGAAACGCCGCGCAAGAAGCCGGCTGCCGCTGACAGCAGCCTTCCAGCGTGCCGCTACCGCACCAGCTGCTTCGGGGCCTTCAGGGCCGCATAGACCAGCATGCCGCCGGCCACCAGGGCGATCAGTGCAAGTGAGTACACCAGCATATTCGGCGAGGCCATGACGATGATGGCCAGCACCACTGCCACCGCGGACCCTACGATGCGCTCCGTACCGGGGCCCGTTTCGCCGCTTTGGCGCTGATTCAGGCCCTGCACCAGATTCACAACGGCGAAGAACAGCAGCGCCGCAAATGCGAGCCACACCAGCATCATGGCGGACGTAACCGGATTCGCCACGAACAATATGCCCACGATCAGGCTGAAGACAGCCCACATCGTGAGCGACGACGTGGGTAGGATGCCGTCGGACCCGATGCGCATGACGATGCAAGACACGCCGGCGATAATCAGGCCGATGCCGATCATGACACCCGCCACGCCGTATGCCAAACCGGGCCACAACAGACAGATAGCACCCATGGCAAGCAGCACGATGCCGCTGATCAGCAGCGGCCAGGCCGCGAATTTCTCTTCGTATCCGTCCATCGCCATCTCCTATTCGCCGCCTTCGCTGCCCTGGGGGGCTTCCGCATCGGCGAAACGGAAGCGGCAGCCGAACGAGGGTTCTCCGTTCTCGCCCTGGCCGTACACGGATACCCAGCCATCTTCGCCAGGCTGCAGCCGGCCATTGGCGCATGCGGATGCATCACAACGAACATGCAAGTCGGCGTCTTCGCGCGTCTCCGCATCGTAGACGATGGCGGCATCCGTGATGTGGCGGTTCTGCAGCTCAACGGGCAGGCAATCCTGCGCGTACGCCAGATAGCGCGCGTTGTTCACGTGCCCGTTGCGGTCCAGGTCATTGAACGACGCCCGCACCGTGCCCAGCTCCGCCAGGTCGCCCTTCGCGCGAATGCGCCCCTTCGATTCGTATTCCACGGGAGCGTCGCAGAACGCGTCGTCCCACGAGAGGAACGGGAAATCCGACATGCGGATGGGCTTGCCTTCCGGGCCGATGATCATGAACACGCCCGTGCCGCATGCCACGAGCGCGCCGTCCGCGTCGCGCATCTCATAGCCGCGGTACACCTGCAGGCTGCGCGTCTTATACGGCCACGTGCGCAGCGTGACGCGCGCCGTGTCCGGGATATCGGACGCGAAGTGCACCTGCGCGCGGGTCAGGATGAAGTAGTAGCCGCGGTCCATCATGTATTTATGGCTCAGGCCGCGTTCGCCGAAATCATCGCCGGCTATTTCCATGAACAGGCGAAACACCTCCGCCGGCTTCAGATGCCCGTTGCGGTCGTTCGCCGCGAACGGAAGCGTGGTCTCCACATAATACGAGCGGTCCTCCGCCCGCCAGCGCTTGAACGTCTCTTCCATGTATCTTATTCCTTACCGTGCGTGTCGCATTTTCCCTTCCAGTATATAAGATGCCGCCCGCTCCCATGTAACACGGAAACGGGCGGCAGGAAAACTTGAGGGCCGAAAGCACCTTGCACGTGCGCGGCGTCTACTCTTCGCCATCTGCGGTAGGCAGCGAACGCGCGGGCCCTTCGGCGCCGGGATGCAAGCCCTTCGAACGGCGATGCGGGTCGACGAGGTTCCTCGTGTTCGCCGCCGTCAGCACGACCGTGGTGCCGTTATGCAAGATGGCGCTTGCCGTGGGCTGCAGGATGCCGGCCACGCCCAGCACGATATAGAGCGTGTTCAGCGCCACAATGGTGCGATACGACCGATGGATGCGGTCCATCAGGCGGGTTGCCAGCTCACGCGCGTACAGGAGGCTCTCCAGCGACGCGTCCATGATGGAGATATCCGCTACCGCGCGGGCGATGTCGCTCGCATCGCTCATGGCCACGGACACATCGGCCGTCGCCGGCGCCGGAGAATCATTGATGCCGTCGCCCACCATGGCCACCTTATGGCCCGCCTCTTGCGCCTTCTTCACATAGCTTGCCTTGTCTTCCGGCAGGACCTGGGAATAGAAGTCGTCCAGCCCCAGTTTCTCCGCCACGGCCTGCGCCGCGTTCTCGGAGTCGCCCGTCAACATGACGATGCGCTTGAATCCCGCCTCGCGCAGACGGCGCACGACCTGGGGAGATTCCTTGCGCAGCGGATTGCTGATGCAGATTGCCGCCGCCAGCTCCCCGTCAATGGACAGGTAGACCACAGAGGCCGCCGGCGCTTCGCGACGAATGAGCTGCGCCATGCCGTCCGGCTGCAGGACGCCCTCGTCCTCGAAGATGAAATGCGGGCTGCCGATGCGCACTTCCTTGTCGTCGACCGTAGAGGCAATGCCATGAGACACAATGTACTCCACGTACGAGTGCAGCTCCTCGGGATGATGCAGGTTGCGCATCTCGGCACTGCGAACGATGGCGCGCGCCATGCTGTGCGGGAAATGCTCCTCCATGCAGGCAGCTGTACGCAGCAGCTCGTCTTCTGAGTAGCGGTCGCTGAAATTCACGATCTTCTCGACCGTCGGGCGCGCCGTAGTCAGCGTGCCCGTCTTATCGAACACGATCGTATCCGCCGCGGCCAGCGCTTCCAGATATTTGCCGCCCTTGATAAGCACGTCGTGCCGCGTCGCTTCGCGCATGGCAGACATGACGGCGATGGGGGTAGACAGCTTGATGGCGCACGAATAGTCCACCATCAGCACGCTGGTGGCCTTCACCATGTC
>USAB01000146.1 GCA_900552585.1 uncultured Coriobacteriaceae bacterium | reverse complement strand
GATCGAGAAGGCGCATCCGGATGTGTTCAACATTCTGCTGCAGGTGCTCGATGACGGCCGCCTGACGGACGGCCAGGGTCGCGTGGTCAGCTTCACAAACGCCATCATCATCATGACGAGCAACGTGGGTTCGCAGTACATCCGCGACTTCGAGGAATCCGGTGAAGGCGACGAGAAGCAGCTGGAGGCGAAGATCGACGGCGCGCTTCGTCAGACGTTCCGTCCCGAGTTCCTGAACCGTATCGACGACATCGTGACATTCAAGGCACTGACGATGGAGAACATAGAGCCCATCGTGGAGCTGCAATTGGAGGATGTGCGCAAGCGCCTGGCACAGCGCCGCATCACCCTGGAAGTGGGTTCCAGCGCTATGGACAACCTGTGCATCGAGGGCTACGATCCCGTGTACGGTGCCCGTCCGCTGAAGCGTCTGATCCAGCGCAACGTGGTGGATACCATCGCCACGGCCATCGTCTCCGGGCAGCTGCATGACGGCGACAACGTGAAGGTGGACTTCGACATGGCCACCGGCGAATACACGTGCGAGCGCACGGACCGCACCTCGGACGACGTGAACGCGTTCCTGAATAGCGGCGAGGGCGAACTTCCCGCAGCCGAGGAGTAATATGCCCCACCTGCGCATATGCAGCGCATAGGGTTTTCATGGATAGGCGGCAGAGGCACGAACCTCTGCCGCCTTTTTCGGTTACAACAGGTAGATTGCAAGCATCGGGGCTTTACGGCGGCGCGCTTCCCCTGGACAGCAGCAAGGCAGTCGGCAACATGGCAGCTGCCAGCGGCTGAGGCGCCGTCCCTCACCGCTGTCCCTTTCCCGCGGCTGCGGCAAGCGGTTAGCGACGTTCGGCCCTTCGGATGGAAAGGAACCTGCATGGGCGGAAGAGGCATCATTCTGGATTGCGACGGCACGCTGTTGGATTCCATGGGGGCGTGGCGCGATATCGACAACCGCCTGGCGGCCCGCGCTGGCCGCGCGCTGACGCAGGACGAGAAAGCGCTGTTGAATTCATACACCGTTCCCGAGGTGTGCCAATGGTTCCATGAGCACATGGGTCTGGGCAGTACCTGGGAGGATGTGTACGGCATCATCGACGACATCATGCGCAGCTACTATGCGGAAGAAGCCCAGGAGCGTCCCGGTGCGCGGGCGTTCGTGAAGGCGCTGCACGACGCCGGCTTGGGCTGCGTCATCGTCTCGTCCACGGCGCACGAGCTGCTGGACCTGGGCCTTGCGCGCTGCGGCATGGCGGCGTACATCGACGACATCGTGTCCACGGAGGACGTGGACCTGTCGAAGCGCGACCCGCGCATCTACGAGATTGCATGCGAGCGTATGGGAACGCGCAAACAGGACACGTGGGGCATCGACGATTCGCTGTATGCGGTGCAGGCCATGCACGATGCGGGCTACCGCACCATCGCCATGTTCGACCATGACGATGCCGGCTCCGTGGACGAGCTGGCAGCCGTGGCGGATATCTGCGTGTCCGGCTTCGACGAGCTGGATGCCACGCGCCTTCTGGAGAACTGGGCGCGCTGATAACGCGTCCGCTCCCGCTGAAAGCGAAATGTACTAGAATGGCGCCATGGCTACGCCTCGAGTGAAAATCAAACGGGATTTCAAGACCCCGATCAAAGGGATGTTCTCCATCGTCATGCTCCTGACCGGATTCGTGTTCGTCTGCGAGCTGGTCATTGCGGTGGTGCGCCTGCTGATAGGGTAGGCGGGCGATACTCCCATGTGGCAACGCTACACATTCTCGGACTTCCGCGTTATCGGCCATTACCTGGGCGACCTGGTTCTGCTGGTGGCCGTGGTCATGATCGTGCCGTTCCTGGTGGCGGTCATATTCCAGGAATGGGAGCCGGCCGGGCGCTATCTGCGTGCCGTAGGCCTGGCACTCATCATTGGCAGCGCCATGTGCATGATGAATGCCACGCCGCGCCAGCTGAACCGCCAGCAGGCGCTGGCTGTGGTGGGCTTCGCCTGGATCGTTCTGGCGCTGATCGGCGCTATCCCGCTGTTCGGCTCCGGCCATTACGGGTCGTATTTGGACGCGCTGTTCGACTCCGTGTCCGGCTTCACGTCCACAGGTGCCAGCATCATCTCCGACCTGGACCATCTCTCGTACGCCGACAATATGTGGCGCTTCGCCATGCACTTCATGGGCGGCTTGGGGCTGGTCGTGGTCATGCTGTCGCTGGGCCTTATGAGCGGTTCGGGCTCTTCCCTGTATTCGTCCGAAGGACGCGACGAGCACGTGGTGCCGAACGTGGTGCAGACCACGCGCCTGATTGCACGCATCTCCCTGGTCATGGTGGGCGTGTTCTCCGTCATTCTGGTCGTCTTCTGCCTGATTGCCGGCATGGAGCCGGCGCGTGCCGTGCTGCACGGCATCTGGATTGCCATCTCCGGTTTCATGACGGCCGGGTTCACGCCTATGGCGGAGAGCATCTATTACTATCACTCGCTGCCGATGGAATTGACGCTGATGGTGCTCATGCTCCTGGGCGGCGTGAACTTTGCGCTGTTCGCTGCCGCGTGGCGCGGCAAGGTGAGCGAGGTACTGCGGGATACGGAGCTGAAGACCATGTTCCTGTGGCTGTTGCTACTGGTGGTCATCGGCGTCCTGGCGCTTTCCGCCACGTCGTCGTTCGCGGGCGCGCCATCGCTCATGCGGCGCGGCCTGTTCATGATCATCGCCGCGGCCAGCACGACCGGGTTCTCCACCATCACGGCGGACAAGCTGGCGCTAGTGGTGGGCACAGGCGCATTCTTCGTGCTGGCGCTTGCCATGGCGGCGGGCCTTTCGGCCGGCAGCACGTCGGGCGGCATCAAGCTGCGGCGCCTGGCCATCATCGCGCGCTCAGTGGGTGTCACCATCAAGCAGACGGCGTCGCCGGAATCCGTGCGCGTCGTCAGCACGTACCGCCACATCGGGCGAAGGACCATCGACGATGCCATGGTCAAGGAGGCTATGACCATCTTCGCGCTGTTCGTGGCCATGTATGCCGTGGGCGCCCTGGTGGGCGTGGCATACGGCTACGATTCCACGGCGG
>USAB01000145.1 GCA_900552585.1 uncultured Coriobacteriaceae bacterium | reverse complement strand
GCCGTCGCGATTCCTTCCGACCGAGAAGTCATTCATACTCTCCCACAGGAATATATCGTAGATAACCAGCGCGGTATCGTGGATCCCATAGGAATGGCCGGCGTGCGCCTCGAGGTGAACGTGCATATCGTCACGGCCGCTGTTTCGAGCGCCCAGAACATAGTCCGTTCCTGCAACCGCGCAGGTCTCGACGTGGCGGACATCGCCCTTGAATCCCTGGCTTCTGCCAAGGCCGTTCTCACCGATGAAGAGCGGGAGATCGGCGTGGCGCTGGTGGATATCGGCGGCGGCTCCGTGGAGCTGACGCGCATCGCGAAGGGCAAGGAGAAATGCGGTATGAGCCTGCCGCAAGGGTCCCTGTCCTCGTTCTCGCAGTACGTCCACGGCCTGGTTCCCTCGCCTCATGAGATGGAGAGCATCACGCTGGCCTTCCGCGAGAACCTGAACCGACGCCCCATGAGGGATTACGCCGCGAAGGAGCTTTACGGCATCGGCGGCTCCGTCCGCTCCGCCATGAAGGTGTACGGCGACCTGTTCAACGACGGCGAACGGCTGGGCTATATCGAGCTTGTGCATCTGGACCAGATGCTGAACGCGTACCGCAACGACGGCGCGGCCTTCGCGCACGGCTCGCTGCATACGGTGCCCGACCGCGTGCATACGTTCATTCCTGGCTGCCTGCTTCTGCGCGAGATCTTCGCCGTGACCGGGGCCCGGCGCATGACGGTGGCGAAGAAGGGCCTGCGCGAGGGCTATCTGCTGGAGCGCGTACTGGGGAAATAGCGCGTTTCAAAAGAGAGATGACAGCCGTCCGTCCGGCAGGCACGGAAGGAAAACGAGGGAGTCGCAGTATGGGATCGGAGAGTGCCGCGGCCCCCTCTTCTTACACAAGCCGGGGGATGGGAGATTCAGGGAAGGATGGGTACCCCGTGCCTGCATAACCCACCTTACCGAAGCGGTATGGACGCGTTTTGCGAATACGACAACTGTTGAATTGTTGTCAATGTTTTTCCTTTCTGCAGGGTATCGGCGGGAGCGCCGGGAGAGCGCGCATCTTCTGTGCCTTTTATTGCGATAATCAGCTATAACAATTGTGAAAACGTGGCGCTATACGCAACGATAAACGTCCGCTAGCATGACCGCGAAGGCATTCCGGCGCCTGCATGCACGCAGCCGCTGGTTGCCGCGCTGATGGGATGCATGTTCCTGGGCGAGCCGCTGACGCTCGTGCGCGTGACGGGCATGGCGCTCGTCGGAGGTTCCATGCTGGTTGCGAGCATTCCCTGGGACAAAAGAAAAACCCCGGCGGGATTGGGGAGAGCCGGGGTTTAGGAACGACAGATGCGGTAAGGAGGGAGATTGGGGGGGGATTGCCTCGCGCTCTGTCGATGTCTGAAACTATAGGGGGCTGAACTTAAACCAGCCTGAAACGGATATGCGCCTTTTATGTAGCACGCCGCCCTCCCGTGGCGGGAAACGCTTGTGCGACGCAGCAACATGTCTGATGAAACGCATGATGCGGCAGCGGTGAAAGCACGATATGCCGCAGGGCGGCCGGGGGTTCCTATTCTTTTGCGGGCAGGATCTCGATCAGCTGCCCGTCCGGGTCCGTGATGAAGTAGATGCCCAGCGCCGGATTGTCGCGCAAGATGCAGCCCATCTTCTCATGCAGGGCGTGCGCCGCCTCGTAATCGGGCACCTCGAACGCCATGTGCACGTCCTTGCCGGCGTTGTCGTACGGCTCAGTGCGCCCGCGGTTCCATGTCAGCTCCACTTCGAACGGGCACGTGTCGTTCGCAAGGTACGTGTTCGTCCACGAGCCGTCTTCCGGTCCCATCTCGCGTACGGGTTCCAAGCCTAGCGCTTCGCGGTAGAATGCGATGCTCTTCTCCTTGTCCAGGCAGTGCAGGCAGTGGTGAATGAATTTGGCCTTCATACTGTTTCCTTCCGTAGGAACGAAATGCGGATGCTAGCTGTTCTGAGACGGCACGAAGCCGGTAGCCATCATGATGCCCCAGGCGATGACCAGGACGGCAATGACGATGGCGATGGCAGCGTGCTGGTTCAGGCCTTTCTTCTTCGTCGTTCGGGCCTTCTGCTTTTTCTGCATCTTGCCCTTGTAGGCCTTCTGTGCTTTGGACATGCAAATCTCCTTTCGGGAATCGCGCTGGTATTCCTTTGTACCGCATCGGAGGCCGCTTTCGCACGCAGATGGGAAAGCGTGGCGCGCTCGTTACCCAGGAGGGCAGCAGCTCAGTCCGATGCGTTCGCTTCCAGGAATTTGCCCAGCAGGTTCAGCAGCTGCCGCTGCTCCGCTGCCGTCCAGGCGCCGGTTTCGCGCTCTACCAGGCGGTTGCGCTCGGGGCAGACGCTCTCGAAAAGACGGCGGCCGCCGTCCGTGAGCGAGATGACCGCGCAGCGCCGGTCGTCGGGGTTCTCCTTGCGCTGCACCAGCTCGCGTTTCTCAAGATTCTTGATGACCACGGAGATGGTGCCATCGCTGCTGATGGCCGCTTCCCGCAGCTCCCCGATGGTCTGGTCGCCGTGGCGGTAGAGCGCCTGCATGACGGCGAATTGCCCCAGCGTCAAGCCATGTTCCTTGCACATCGCGCTCATCGTCCTGTCAAGCATACTGACCGTTCGATGGAGTGATAGGAGCAAGTCGTCTTCGCGCATGGGCACCTTTCTTTCGAAATTCTCAATGTATTCGAAAATACTCTATGTGGAAATATCGGTCAAGTTCTGGTGTGTATGGCGTAAAACACCAGATGGAAGAATATGTATATTGCAATTGCAAAATGATTGATATATACCTAACTAGATATATTATTTGGTGCGAAAGAAGGAGATGCATATGACAACTACCGAGCATCTGAACGGCTACGGCCCGCTTGCGGGCATCAAAGTCGTCGAGATGTGCACGTACGTGGCCGGTCCCGCAACGGTTCGCGTCCTGTCCGACATGGGCGCCGAGGTCATCAAGATCGAGGCTCCTGTAGGCGACGCACAGCGCACCCAGGGCCCTGCATTCGGAGCAAAGCACACCGAGACGGAAGACCCCACGTTCGACCTGAACAACACGAACAAGAACCTGATCTGCG
>USAB01000144.1 GCA_900552585.1 uncultured Coriobacteriaceae bacterium | reverse complement strand
CCGGTGCGGCAATGGGCGCGGCGGCGCAGGCAGCGCAGGGCGATGCGCACGAGCAATCCCGCTTCCCGTTCAATGACACGCCGATGACGCTGGAGGAGCAGGACGAGCTGCGCAAGGAGGACCAGCGCTGGCATGACGAGGGCTGGCGCGGCAGTTGGCTGTTCGATGGGGACGACCCCGACGACGAGCTCTTGTTCGGACCTTATGAAATATAGTGGCGGTAGCGCCGTGCAATGAGGTATGGTAGAAGCGTTCGGTTCGTGCGGGCCGAACGCTTCTCTTTCTCTGCGAAGCGGCGTTGCGCCGCTGTCCGGCCGCTTGCGGCGAAATGTGTGCAGAGCACTTGCATTTATTCCCCCGTTCTTCACTAAATCCTAGCTCCGTGGTAGGATTACGCCTTGAGAAACAAGGAGGCAGGGCGGCACCATGCCGCCCAAAAGAAGAACAAGGAGGGCTTCCCATGGGAGAAGCACTGCTTTCAGTAGAGAACCTTTCCATCGCCGCCGATCAGAAACCGATCCTGTTCGGCGTGAACATGCAGGTGGGGGCCGGCGAGGTACATGTCCTCATGGGCCCGAACGGCGCCGGGAAATCGACGCTCGGTCAGGCCATCGTCGGCGATCCCGAATACACCGTCACCGGCGGCTCCATCAAATTGGACGGCCAGGACATCACGGATCTTTCCGTTGACAAGCGCGCCCGCCAGGGGTTGTTCATCAGTTTCCAGGCGCCGGTGGAGGTTCCCGGTGTGCCGCTGGCCAGCTTCCTGCGCGCCATTGTGGCGCAGCGTCCGGACCTGAATCTTAAAGGCAAGCGCTATAAGAAGCGCGTTGCCGAGGTCATGGAGCTGCTGAATATGGATCCCGCGTATCTGGAGCGCGAGCTGAACGTGGGCTTTTCCGGCGGCGAGAAGAAGAAGATCGAGATGCTGCAGCTGCTGCTTCTGCAGCCCAAGGTCGCCATTCTGGACGAGACGGATTCAGGCCTGGACGTAGATGCGCTGACCGTGGTGTCGAACGCCATTGCGGAATACCGCCGGGAGTGCGGCGGCGCGCTGATCATCATCACGCACAACACGCGCTTGCTGGAAAGCCTGAATGTGGATCGCACGCACGTCATGGTAAAGGGACATATGGTAGCCGAGGGCGGCGCCTCCCTCGTGGACGATATCAACGCCCAGGGGTTCGAGCAATTCGAGATGTCGGATGCCGGCAAGAAGGCCATTGCGGAGGCTGCTGCCGGCCAGGCAGGTGAGTAACATGGCCGAGCGCGAGCGCACGCAGGTCGCCGACGTCGACCGCAGCCTGTACGACTTCGTGAAAAGCGAAGAGGGCTACGAGCGCGTTGATGCGGGCCTGACTCCGGATATCGTCCGGGAGATCTCGGAGCGCAAGAACGAGCCCCAATGGATGCTCGACTTCCGCCTGAAATCCCTGGAGATCTACCATTCCATGCCCACCCCCGACTGGGGTCCGGCCCTGGACGGCCTGGACATGGACCATATCGTCACATACGTGAAGCCGAACACGAACCAGGAGAGCAACTGGGACAGCGTTCCCGAGGACATCAAGGACACGTTCGAGCGCCTGGGCATTCCGCAGGCCGAGCGCGCCTACCTTGCCGGCGTGGGTGCCCAATACGACTCCGAGCTGGTGTACCACAACATCCAGGATTCCGTTGCGGACCTGGGTGTGGTGTATTCCGGCATCGAGGAGGCGCTGCACGGCCCCTACGCAGAGATGATCCATGACCACTTCATGAAGCTCATCACGCCGCGCGACCACAAGTTCGCGGCGCTGCACGGCGCGGTCTGGTCGGGCGGTTCGTTCGTTTACGTGCCGAAGGGCGTGAAGATGGACTTCCCGTTGCAGAGCTACTTCCGCCTGAACGCGAAGGGCGCGGGCCAGTTTGAGCACACGCTCATTATCGTGGAAGATGACGCGGATCTGCACTTCATCGAGGGCTGCTCGGCGCCGAAGTACAACGTGGCGAACCTGCATGCCGGTGCGGTAGAGCTGTTCGTGGGGAAGCGCGCGAAGCTGCGTTACTCCACGATCGAGAACTGGTCGAAGAACATGTACAACCTGAACACGAAGCGTGCCCTGGTGGACGACGACGCGAAGATCGAATGGATCTCCGGATCGTTTGGCAGCCATGTGGGCTACCTGTACCCCATGAGCGTGCTGAAGGGCCGAAACTCCGTCAGCGAGTTCACCGGCATCACGTTCGCCGGCGCCACGCAGGACCTGGATACGGGCTGCAAGGTGCTCATGACGGGCAAGAACACGTCCGCGCACATCGATACGAAATCCATCTCGAAGGACGGCGGCGTGAACACGTTCCGCAGCAGCGTGGTGGTGGCGGAATCCGCCGAGAACGCGAACGTGTCCGTGTCGTGCCAGTCGCTGATGCTGGACGACATCAGCCGCTCCGATACCGTGCCGGCCATGGACATCCGCGGCAAGAACGTGAACGTGGGCCACGAGGCCAGCATCGGCCGCATCGGCGATGACATGATGTTCTACCTCATGAGCCGCGGCATTCCCGAGCAGGAGGCGTCCACGATGGTGGTCAACGGTTTCGCCGACCCCGTGAGCAAGGAGCTCCCGCTGGAATACGCCGTGGAGATGAATAACCTCATCAAGCTGGAAATGGAAGGGGCGATCGGCTAATGGAAGCGACGACCCTGGAAAAACTGAACCTGATGCCCGACATTACGTGGCATTTTCTGCGCATCAACGACACGAAGGCGCAGATTCCCGCCCTGGAGCGCGCGGAATCCGGCGCGATCTTCGTGGATGCCGCGCTGGAGAACGGTGCCGTGACCGTGCAGACGGCGCAATCCGACAACGATGCATTCGAGGCGGCGCTGGATCGGTATCCCGGTGCGCATGCGCAGTGGGAGACGGGCAACGGCCCGGCGGCCGAGGAATGGCTGCGCGCTGCCTGCACGCGCCAGGTGGTGCTGGAGGTGCCCGAAGGCGTTACGGCCGACGAGCTGACCGTTCACGTGGACGCGCAGGACGGTCGGGCAGCCGTGGCGCAGGTGGATGTCATCGCCCGCAAGGGCGCGCAGGCCACTGTGAACATCCGCACGGATTCGC
>USAB01000143.1 GCA_900552585.1 uncultured Coriobacteriaceae bacterium | reverse complement strand
AAGACGTTTCCGCCGGCGTACAGGCGAAGCGGGTCACAGATACAGCCGGTTTTCGACGGTGTCCAGAATCCCTTCCGGAAGCCCGGTCCCGTCATATCCTTTCCACTGGTCGATCTGCGCGGGGGCGAAGGTGTGGGTCACGGTGGTCCCGGTGAAGCCGGTGTCAAGCTGTTCCTGGATCGCGGCACGCCAGTGACCACCCCGCGCGACGAGGTGCAGTACATCGTAACGGAGTACGGCGTGGCAAATCTGCGCGGTCGCTCGCTTGCCGACCGTGCAAAGCAGCTCATCCAGATAGCCCACCCCGATTTCCGCGATCAGCTGCGCGCCGAGTACCGCGAGGTCTTCCACTCGAATCCGCTGGCGTAGCGCTCGGATTCCCTGGTTGAATGAGCGGGGCCCGGCCGTTGGCCGGACCCCGCTCTTGCATGCTAACGATATCTTGCCTGGCTGTTTTCGCATGTCAGGCGGGTGTTCTCGCTGCCGTATTCCGATTCCGCTGCGCTGTGGCATCCCTGCCGGCGGGTTCCGGTGCCGCTGGCAGATTTCGAAGCTGGCGCTAAACGGCATCTCCCGATGTCCGATTTCGAATCCGCCGCCAACAGAATTCCGATTTTTGGCTCGCAATCGAGGTTGGGAATGGTTTAGCCAACCCTAATAAGCAGATTTGCGGCCCTGCCGTATCGCGTACCTGGGAAAACGCAGTGATTGGTGCGAGTTAGCATATGCAAAACCATCCCCAAACCGCATTTGCATCCAAAAAAGGGACCTTGCCCTGGCAGCGCAGTCCGGCAGCGGCACCCAACCGTGCCCGCGCCCGCGCCTGCGATGCCAAAAACCGCGGCATCGCCCGGCGACGGAACCAAACCGCACCCGCAGCACGCGAGGCATCGCAGGTCGTCGCATGCAAAACGGGCAACCGGGTCAACCCCGATTGCCCGCTGCCCGTCAGCCCGAAACATCCGGGAAGGAGCCCGGCTACTCCGGCTTCGCGGCCTGCGCTGCCCGCTGCCGCTCGCGCTCGCGCTGCTTTTCCGCCAAACGCTCCTTCGGCACGATCTTCGTCATGATCGTGCCGCTGGACACAACGTCGCCCGCTTCATCCGTCGCGGCGACGTTCCAGAACTGCTTCGTGCCGTGCCTGCCCTCTTCCTGGTGGTCGAGCTCCGCGTAGCCGTACAGCATGCCGTGCTCGCCGGGCTTGCGATGGCGCACATGCACGTCCACGCCGAACGAGTACTCCTTGTCATGATCCGCCATCAGGTCACTGGCACGCGAGGCAAGCGACTCCAGCAGCGTGATTGTGGCACCGCCGTGCAGGAACCCTGCCGGCTGCCGCTTCCACTCGTCGATGGGCATGCGCCCTTCCACGCGTCCACGGCTTTCGGACGTGAACTCGATGTCCATGGCCTTCGAGAAGGTGCCGATATCGTTGATGTCGAACGGCTTGTCTTCGCGCTCCGTCATCGGATGCCTCCCTGCTCACACAATGCCGGACCGCTTTGCGCCGGCGTGTTCGTCGTCTTCATACACAGCCTTCCTGTCGTGTTCTTCCAGAGAGCATCTTATCGCATCCGTACAAGGGCAGTCGCGCAGCTCACGCGTTCGTCCGCCTACCCGTCTGCACGCCCGTCCGCTTGCTTGCTCCCTTGAGCTGCGCGATATGCGTTGATGACAGCCAGGAACCGCTCGCCGTAGCGGCCTGCCTTCGTGCGGCCCACGCCCGACACATCCAGCAGGTCGTCTTCCGTCTCCGGCATCATGCGACACATGTCGTGCAGCGTATGGTTGCTGAACACCACGTATGCCGGCACGCCCGCCTCGGCGGCAATCTGCGCACGCAGCTCTTTGAGCTCCTGAAACAGCACCGGATCCAAGCCGGTAGCGGCATCCGGACCCAGCACCCGGCCGCGCCGGTCCTTGCGCTTCGTGCGCTCTACGTCCGTCTCCTTCGGCACCTTCAGCGCCAGAGTCTCCCGATTGCGCAGGAACTGCGCACTGCGCGCTGTGTACACCACCACGCGATAGGGCTCCTCCTGCATACCCAGCAGCCTGCGCTCGATGAGCGCATCCAACAGGTAACGGACACGATGCACGGATTCGTCCGCCATGATGCCGTACGTGGACAGTGTGTCGTAGCCGCCCATGCGCACCTTCTCGCTCTTCGAACCGCGCAGGATGTCCACGATCAGGGCCTTACCTACCTTGCGATTGCGCTGCGCCAAACGCGCCACGCAGCTGACGATCTTCTGCGCCTCCACCGTCACGTCCTGCTGCTCGAATTCCGTCTCGCAATTGCTGCAATTGCCGCAGTACCCGGATGCTTCCTCGCCGAAATAGCGCAGCAGGAACGCGCGCAGGCAATCCTGCGTCGTAGCGTAATACGTCATCTGCCTCAGGCGCTCCTTCGCATTCGCGATGAGCTCTTGATGCGCGGGGCCGTCGATGCCCGGCCGCTGGTCGTAGCCCGCGTTAATCAGGAAGTCGCACGTGCGCACATCGGCTGGGCTGTACAGCAGGATGCAATCTGCCGGATCGCCGTCGCGGCCGGCACGACCGGCTTCTTGATAGTAGCTCTCCACATCTAATGGCAGGTTATAGTGCACCACGTAGCCCACGTTGCTTTTATCGATGCCCATACCGAATGCATTCGTCGCCACCATGATATCGGCCGCATCGTTGATGAAAGCCTCCTGGTTGTCGCGGCGCTCGCGGTCGCCTAGCGCCCCGTGGTAGCGCGTGGCGGAAAAACCCCAGGACTGCAAGTCATCGCACACCTGCTCCACATTCTTGCGCGTGGTGCAGTAGATGATGCCGGGCTGGCCCTTGTGCTGGCGGCAGATCTGCTTCAGCACGCGATCCTTGCCCTTCTTGCCCTTGCCCTCCAGGCGGCACACGGCGAAATGAAGGTTCGGCCGATCGAAGCTGGCAAGCACCTCCAGCGGTTCGCGGAGCTTCAGCGACGTGCAGATATCGTTCCGGACGCGCTTCGTGGCAGTTGCCGTGAATGCCGCTACCGGCGGGCGGGCCGGCAGCTTATCCAGAAAAGCGTCGATATGCGTGTAGCTGGGGCGGAAATCCTGCCCCCATTGCGAGATACAGTGGGCCTCGTCGACTGCCACCAGCACCGGCGGC
>USAB01000142.1 GCA_900552585.1 uncultured Coriobacteriaceae bacterium | reverse complement strand
GCAGCTCGTCCAGGCGCGTGTGCGATACGGAGAGCTGCACCTTCGATAGGTCGCGGTCCAGCAGGTCCATGTAGTTCCAGGCAATGATGTGCTCGTTGATGGGGCGCTTCCAAGCTTTCGCCACGGCGCACACGGCGCGTTCCAGCCAGGGGGCCAAGCCGCGTAAAATGCCGCGCAGGCCCACTTCTGCGCCGATGAGGCGCAGCTGGCTGCCGGCGTCCGAAAGCTTCAGGTCATTCACGCGCACGAGCTTCTTGCCCTGCGTATCGACAATCTGGCGGTCCATCAAGTCGCGTGCAAGCAGGACTTCGGCGGGTTGCAGGTAGCTGAAGCGGATGTCCGTTGCTACGACCTTCAGCTGGACGCCGGTTTCCTCGTCGAAGTCGCCGACGTATTTTCGCCACGAAATCATGAAGGGCACCTTGCCGGGCCCTTTGAAAGCCAAGCTGGTCACGCGTGGGAACACCTCGCCGGTTTGGATGGCAAGATCCGAAATCTTGCCCAGCTCCTCGCCGTTGGCGTCCATCACGGGCAGCCCGAGCATCTGAGACAGGTAGAGCATTATTCCCCCTCATGCCCAGCACATGGAAATGCACCTAATGAACAGGCATTATGCAAGCGTGCAGGCAGAAATTGGATAGGCGGTCGATAGCTCCTCGACCACCGAAGAGGGAATGGTCGGGAAACTAACGGCTACTGTGAGGTTTCGATTTACGAGCCTTCACCGTATTCCTTCCCGATACCTATAAAACAAAAAGAGCTGCAAAATGGTGCGCCCTGTAGGATTCGAACCTACGACGTACTGATTCGTAGTCAGTCCCTCTATCCAGCTGAGGTAAGGGCGCACATCAATGCAGCAACGGTTATTATGGGGATTCGTTTCTTCGTTGTCAAGCAGAAGGAGCAAATTTTTTCTCGAATCTGCGAAGGCGCTCGGATTTGTCTCCGGTGCATGGAGGGCGCGTTGCATCCTCGTGGTTTCCCCCTGGGGCCGATGGGCTCCTTCGCGAAAGCCGCTATCATATGCGCATGGAATTCCCACGCAAGACATGTTACGGCCGTCAGGACGGCCAGCAAAACCAGCAGTTGCACGGTCGGACCGGCATCTTCTCGCAGGGCTATGGCCGGGATAATGCTGCCGGTTCTCAGAGCTACGGGGGGTATGCCGCCAACCCGCAGGGCAACGGCGAGCCGGTGCAGGACGGTTCGCTGATCCTGAACCGCTATCGGCCGTTGTGCAAGGCGGGAGAAGGCGGGTTCGGCACCGTGCAGCTGGCGTGGGATACGCGCATTCATCGCCGTGTGGCCGTGAAGTCCATGCAGATTCCCGCTGCGTTGCAAATAGGGTATCAGGACAGCAACGTGTTCGACGAGCTTTCGCCGTCGCAGATACCGGGCCTGGAGGAAGCACGTACCGCCGCTATGCTTACGCATCCGAACATCGTGCAGGTGTATGACTTCGAGGTGCAGGGCGGCATAGCGTATCTGATCATGGAATACGTGGACGGAATGACGCTGCAGGATCTGCTGCGCACTGCGGGTGACGATATGACGCTCGATATGGTCACTGCCGTGTTCGACGGCGTGGCGCATGCGTTGGAATTCGCGCATGAGAACCAGGTGCTCCACCTGGATATCAAGCCCGCGAACATCCTCATCGATCGGCAAGGTCAGGTGAAGGTGACGGATTTCGGCCTGGCGCGCCTGTCTGACATCTGGGGCTATTCCGCGGCAAACGGCGGAACAATCGGTTACATGCCGCCGGAGCAGATGCGGCAGGAGCCGCTGGATGCCCGTTGCGACGAATGGGCGCTGGCCAGCGTGCTATACGAGATGATTTCCGGTCGCAATCCGTTTGCGGCGCGTAGCATTCCGGATGCCATCCAGGTTATCGAGAATGCGGAGATTGTTCTGCCGTCGCTGTGCATGGAAGGCCTGCCGGATCAGGCGGACGACGTCATCTTCTATGCGTTGGACCCCGACCGCAACGAGCGCTACTCGTCTGTGCGCGATTTCGACGACGAGCTTGCGCACTACCTGGGCGACGAGGCCATGGGTCGGAGGCAGATTCAGTCCGCGCTGTCATCGTACCTGGTAGATGACGGATCGCAGCCGGATCAGACCTCCAGCATGTGGACATCCGGGTTCTCTGCGTTGAAGCCGAAATTCGAACGACTCGGCGGGAAGGTGACCACGGTGTCCTTGAGAATCTGGGCCCTGTTGACCAGCATGGCGG
Source organism: uncultured Coriobacteriaceae bacterium (assembly GCA_900552585.1). GTDB lineage: Bacteria > Actinomycetota > Coriobacteriia > Coriobacteriales > Eggerthellaceae > UMGS1519. The sequence continues at coordinate 918 of USAB01000142.1, read as the reverse complement.
CCGCGGTGGCGGAATTGCCTACGTTCGACGTGCTGGGAGGGTGGACCACAGCGCAATGTAAGGTGGCGTTCGTCGCCATGCTTGCCGTGGCGTTCTTCTTCCCGAAGGCGGGTGCCCTTGTCTCGCTGCTCCTGCTGGCCGTCACGCTGCTGATGCACGGCGTGTACGTGCCGGCGCTGCTGATCGCGGCGCTGTCACTGACGTGGTGGCTTTCGATAGGCGGCAAGGGCAACGCCGAGGCGGATTGCGGCACGCTGCCGTTTGCTGCAGGCGCCGTGGGCCTGAACCAGATTGCACCCTTGCTCTGTGGATTCTTCCTGCCGGCGGGCAGCGCTGCGAAAAGCGCCGTGTTCAATTGGATTCTGGCGGTATTTCTGGCCGCGTTCGGCGGTGTGAGCTTGCTGGGATGGAACGTGAGCCTCGGTACGTTCGCGAATGGCGTGTTGGAGAAGAACCTGGTTGCGCTCCTGAGCGATGCAACAACGTACATCGTGCTTGCCAGCTGGGTCATTGCCGCCTGTGTGACCAGCATGCTGGTGGGGCGCGGTACGCGCGGTGCGGCCGTCGGCGGTGCTGCGGCGGGCGGCGGCGTGCTCATTGCGGGTGCCATGGTCGTGACGGGATTCTCGTCCGGATTTGCAAGCTGGGCGCCGAACGTGAACTGCCTGGTGCCCGCTATCATCGCCATGTTGCTGGTGGGCATCCTGGGATGGGTGTACGAGCCTGATCGGCCCGATGCGAAGTAATCCGCCTTGGAACGGCATCCATGCGAGGGACGCCGTTCCTTTGTCGGAAGCATTAAAATTCAACGATTTCCATGCCGAACCAGCGCCGCAGCGTTGCGGCTATGCCGCGAACCACATGGCGAACGAGCGGAACGTTCGCAATCCGTTACTGCCAAACGCCCGCGAAACGGCC
>USAB01000141.1 GCA_900552585.1 uncultured Coriobacteriaceae bacterium | reverse complement strand
AAGATGCCCAGCCGATACCGGCGCGCGGGATGTTCCCGTCCCAGATCATCGAATCGCTTGCAGATTTCCATGGGAATCGCCTGCCGTTCTCCCTCTCCCCTGCGCCGCCGTGCCGCTAGCGCACCTGGCCGTTGCCGCGCAGCAGGTACTTCGTGGTGACGAGCGCGTCCAAAGCGAACGGCCCGCGGACATGCATCTTCTGCGTGGAGATGCCGATTTCGGCGCCCAGACCGAATTCGCCACCGTCCGTGAACCGGGTGGACGCATTCCAATAGACCGCCGCCGCATCCACGGATGCAAGGAACTTCTCCGCATCCATCTGATCCCCCGTCACGATGCACTCCGAATGGCCCGTGCCGTGCGCGTTGATGTGCTCTATGGCCTCGTCTTCGTTCTCCACCGTCTTGATGCTGATGATGAGGTCCAGGTACTCCGTGTCCCAATCCCCATCCGTTGCCGGCAGCACGGTTACGCCGCACGCCGCGCCCGCATCGCGCACGACCTGATCGCCACGGATCTCCACGCCTTCGTCGGAAAGCTCCGGAAGCAGCGCGGCATACAGCGCACCGGCGATGGAGGCATCTGCCAGCACGTTCTCGATGGCGTTGCACACGCCCGGCCGTGAGCACTTCGCGTTCAGGATGATGTTCACGGCCTGGTCGATGTCCGCCGGGTCGTGCACGTAGACGGTGTTATTGCCCGTGCCCGTCTCGATGACCGGCACGGTCGCCGTCTCCACGCAGTGGCGGATGAGCCCCGCACCGCCGCGCGGAATGAGTAGGTCGACCACGCCGCGCATGCGCAGCAGCTCGTCCGTGGCCGCATGGTCCGTGCTGCCGATCATCGTGATGCAATGCTCGGGCAGTCCCTGGGCCACTGCCGCCTGCCGCAGCACCTCCGCTATGACGACGTTCGAATGCACGGCAGAGCTGCCGCCCCGCAGGATGCAGGCGTTGCCGGCCTTCAGCGCGATGCCCGCGGCATCGGCCGTCACGTTCGGGCGCGCCTCGTAGACCATGGCGACGACGCCCATGGGCACCGTGACCAGCTCCAGGTCGATGCCGGAATCCAGCGTGCGCTTCTCACGCACGACGCCCACCGGGTCCGGCAGCGCCGCCAGGTCCTCCAGCGCCGTCGCCATGCCGTCGATGCGGCCTCCGTCAAGCTGCAGGCGGTCGAGCTTCGGGGCGCTCAGGCCATCTTTGCGCGCCGCCTCCATGTCGACGGCGTTCGCCGCCAAGATTTCCTCCGTATGCTCGCGCAGTGCCGCCGCCATGCTCCGCAGCGCCGCATTGCGCACATCCTCGGAAGAGGCGGCCATCTTGCCGGCCGCCTCCTTCGCCTGGAGCGCCAACTGCCGAACCGTCATCTCTGCCATGAGGTTGCCCCCTTTTCGTTCGCTATCCTTCGCGCCGTTCTTCCCTGACAGCGTAACAGAACCCGCGCGCGGATTTGTTAAGGAGCCATGTCGCAGGGCGCTATTCGATGGACTTCAGGCTCTCCACCATGTCTATGCGGTCCAGCTTGAACTTCATGGCGAAGCTCACAAAGGCCGCAAACACCATGCTCAATACGAACGCCAGGGCGAACGAAAGCGCATGGATGTCCCGCCCGAACATCACGACGTCCACCTCCGCCGTCGTGACCACGAACGCCTCCAGGTAGATGCCCAGCACCAGCCCGACGAGCGCGCCAATGGCGGCGATGATCATGGTCTCGCGGAAAATGTACGCACTCACTTCGCGGGGCGTGAATCCCAGCACCTTCAACGTGGCTATCTCGCGGACGCGCTCTCCGATGTTGATGTTCGTCAGATTGTACATGACCACCAGCGCCAGCAGCGCAGCGGCCACAATGAGCACGACGACCACGGCATTCACGGAACCGAGCGCGTTGCGGTAGTAGGCGATGGCGTCGTCGACGGAGCTCACCGTCGTCACGCCCGGTACGTTCTGCAGCGACGTCGTCACGCGATCCGTCTCGGACGAGTCCGCATCCTGCGCCTCCACGGCCAGCGTTATGTTGTATGAGGGATCTTCGCCGAACACCTGGCGGTAATACGCCGGCGTCATGATGACGGGCGGCGTCACGTAGTACTCCACCACCGCGCCCACTTTCACCTGGCAGCCGTCCCCAACGGCGTTGCCCACGGCATCCGTCTCGTACAGCGTGACGGTATCGCCCGGCTTCACGCCCAGCTGGTCCGCCAATTTCTCGGCGAACACCGCGGAATCGTCATCCAGCGCCACGGGCTGCTGCGATGTGCGCTCGCGCAATGTGAGGTACTGCGATGCGAACGTCTGGGGGTCCTTCGGCACCATCAGGGTCATGCGGTATTCCTTGCCGTCCGCGCTGCTGCCCGCAGGTACCTTGCCCACCAGCGAGCGGGACGCGACATCCGTATGCGATGAGTACACCGCCGCATCCGAAAGCAGCTCTTCGGCGTTCGCGCGGTCCGCGGCACTCTGGCTGTCGCCGTACGTCACCGTGGTCCGGTAGTGCGCGATGGGCCCGTAATGCTTGTCGATGATGTCGTTGATGGAATCGTGCAGGCCGAACCCGGTCAGCAGCAGCGCCGTGCAACCGGCGATGCCCACCACGGCCATGAAGAAGCGGCGCTTGTAGCGGAAGATGTTGCGCGCCGTGACCTTCCAGAGGAACGACAGCCGCTTCCATATGAAGCTCACCCGCTCCAACAGGATGCGCTTGCCCGACTCGGGCGCGCGCGGCAGCATAAGCAGCGCCGGCGTTTCGCGCAGCGTGGAATACGAGGCGATGCCCGTGGCCACCAGGATGATGCCGATGGACAGGCCGGCGGACAGCGCCGCGATGCCGGCGTCGATGGGCGTTGGACGCAGCGGCACCTCGTACACGATGCCGTACGCCTCCATGATGAACCAGGGCAGGAACTGCGACAGCACCGCGATGCCCAGCACGCAGCCCGCACCGCTAGCCAGCAGCGCATACAGGAGGTAGCGGGCCGCGATGACGCCGTTCGGATAGCCGAGCGACTTGTACGTGCCTATCAGCTGGCGGTCCTCCTCCACCATGCGCGTCATGGTGGTCAGCGCCACAAGGGCCGCCACTAGGAAGAACACAAACGGGAACACGGTGGCGATGTGGTCGATGCGCTCCGCGTCGGACAGGAAGCTCTCCGCACCCTGGTTCTTATGGCGGTCCAGCACGTAGATATCGGGCGCCTTCAGTGCATCCACTTTCTTCTGCGCCGCATCCAGCTTGCGCTTCAGCGCGCAGA
>USAB01000140.1 GCA_900552585.1 uncultured Coriobacteriaceae bacterium | reverse complement strand
TTCTGGCTGCCGTACTTCACGCCCGTGACCGGCGTCATCATCATCGCCGCCATTGCGCTGGGCGCCGTGCCAGGGTTCATGGTGGGCGCCGTCACGCTGTTCGTGAGCAACTTCCTGTTCGCGCAGGGGCCTTGGACGCCGTGGCAGATGTTCGCCTACGGGCTGACGGGGTTCGTATTCGGGCTTCTGGCGCAGCACGGCAAGATTCCGCGCGCGAACCTGACGCTGAGGGCGAAGGTCGGCCTGGCCGTGGGCGGCTTCGCATTCGTGGTGTGCATCACGGGGCCCCTGCTGGACACGAGTTCCGTGTTCATGATGCTCAGCCAGATTACGCCCGAGGGCGTGCTGGCCGTGTATGCGTCCGGCCTGCCCGTGAACCTCATCCACGGGTTCGCCACGGCGCTGACGCTGTTCCTGCTGGCGAATCCGTTGTTGGGGCAGCTGGACCGCATCCGCACGAAATATGGGCTGATGGAGTAGCACTCGCATGCGCCTGGATTCATATCATCCGCTCATCGGCTGCCTGTTCTTCGCCGTCGTCATAATCTGCGCTGTGCTGTTCGACCATCCCGCGTACGCGGGTATCGGGTTCGCGTGCGCGTTCGCGTACGCCGTGAAGCTGCGCGGGCGCAGGGGGCTGGCATTCAACATGATCGCGCTGGCCGTTGCCGCGGCGTGGGCGCTGGGCTTTGCGGCCACGACACACTTCGGCGTCACGGATATCGGCACCACGCTGGCGGGGAATGACGTCACGTGGGAATCCGCCTGCTGCGGAGCGGTGCAGGGCATCCAGATTGCAACGGTGCTGATCTGGCTTTCGTGCCTGCTGCAGGTGTGCACAGCCGATAAGGTCGTGTATCTGCTGGGGTGTGTGTCGCCGCGCCTGTCCACGGGCCTTGCCATCGTCCTGCGCGCCGTTCCCCGGGCGAATGCGCAGCGCCATGCGCTTGCCGCAGCGCAAGGCGGGGTGGGAAACGGTCCGGGCGAAGGTGGGCCGTGGCATCGGATGCGGGCGGCGGCACGGCGCGGCGGCGCGCTGATGGACTGGATGACGGATAGCTTCTTCCAGGTGTCGCAATCCATGCGCGCCCGCGGGTCGGCCCTGCGGGGGCGGACGGCGTATGCGCGCTATCGCTTCGACAACCGCGACCGGATGCTGGTCATTGCGTTCGTGCTGCTGGGCACCGTCGTGGGCGTAGCGGCGGCGCTTGACCAGACGACTATCCAATATGCCCCCGAGATCGTGTTCGGCCGCCTGACGCCGGCAAGCTTTGCATTCATGGTCGCCTATGCGGCGTTCTGCTTGCTGCCGCTCGTGCTGCAGGCAATCGGCGAGGCGCGTTTCCCGCTGCCCTCCGATGAAGGGGACAAGGTTTTCTAACGCTTCGATGCGGCCTTGACCTAATGATATTAGGATATAAACTAATGATATTAGGAAAGGGTGGCATATGACTCAGATCAATGGCGATGCGGTCCGCAAGGCGGCGTTCGGGCTGGCTGCGGAAGAAGGATTCGACGGAGTGACCATGCAGGCGCTGGCCCGAACGCTGCATGTAAAGGCGCCGTCGCTGTATTCGCATGTGGAAAGCCTTGCGGACGTGAAGATGTCCGTGGCTATTCGGGCACTGGACTTGCTGAACGAGGCCATCACGCGGGCCGCCGTTGGCGTATCCGGCATCGATGCCGGATACGCCGTGGGTATGGCGTATCGCAATTGGGCGCTGCAGAATCCGAACCTGTACCGATCCATCATGGTCGCGCCTTCGCTTGGCTGCCGTTACGAGCACCTTATTGCCGCGAACAAGCGCGTAGGCATGACGGTGCGCAGCGCCTTGGGGTCGTTTTGCAAAACGTACGGCGATGCCCTGGATGCCGAAAGGTATCTGCGCAGTTTGGTGAACGGCTTCGTCTCGTTCGAGCTGGCGGGTTTCTTTGCCGAAACCGTGCGCACCACCGATGACAGCTTCGAGGTTGCGTTAAGGCGCGCATTGTCCGCATACGAACGTCGTGGCGGGGAAGAGGGGTGATTGCATGGCCAGAACGTACAACATGCCGCTGCGCATTCTCATCTATGTTGCAGGCGTATGCCTGCTGGCATTCGGTGTGGTGGTGAACACGCGAAGCGATATGGGGGCTTCTACGGTAAACGCCATCGCCTTCGTGTTCAGCGAAAATTCGTTTCTTACCTTAGGGCAGGCCACCATGTGCATATACGTGGCGGATCTGCTGATACAGATCATCGTGTTCAAGGGTATCTCCCTGCGCATTGCACTTCAGATTCCCTTCTCATTTGCATTCGGCTATCTGGTGGATTTCTTCGATGGCGCAGTCGCGGGCGGCTTCCTGTCGTTTTTCCAGTATCCCAATCTGGGTATGGGTATATTCATGCTGATGTTGGGCATTGTCTGCACAGGTGTGGGCGTGAGCATGGTGATGAACATGAATTTCGTGCCGAACCCGCCCGATGGCTGCACTCAGGCGGTGAGCAAGTTGAGTGGCTTGCCTTTCGGCCGGGCGAAATGGCTCAACGATGCCGGACGTCTGGTTATTGCCGCCCTGGCGGGCATTGCCATGGCGGGGCACATCATGGGCATCGGCATTGGCACTGTGCTGTGTATGTTCACAATAGGTAACACCTGCCAATTCGTGGACGATCATCTGGCTGAGCAGTATCAGAGGGTCTACAATCCGCACGCGAACGATGTGTGCATAGCATAGACTCTGTCAATCCGGCATCTCCTGTCCCTAGTGCGAGATGCCGGAAACTGCCATAAGACACAATATATAGTATGTGCCGAATACCGGGGAAATAAAGCCATTCGCAGGACAGGTCCCAAGCATTCGAAGGCGCTGAACAAGAACAAGACATATTCACTACATCGATAGGTAATGAAATAACCAATTGCTGTTCGCTTCTCATTGTGCAGAAAAAACTGCACAACATTCCAAGTCTGTCTAAATTATGTGCAAGGAATGAATAGTGCCTGGTGAACGCCGATAGAACATCGAAAACTCGGTTTCTGTTCAGAAAACACTTACTCAAAATACGATTATTGGGTATCACTTAACCACAAATTAAGGTGTTGTCAGAACCGTGAAATCTTCATAACATGAAGAAGCATTATTCATTTTGCAGTCTTTCCAGATGGTGGGAATGGCCACCTGGAAAGACCTGGCCCTGCCGAAAGCCCGCGGAATGCACACCGGCTGTTCACCGCAGCCGGCGGGAATGGAGGCTTTCGGAAGGGCTTACCCCTTTGAAGGAGGTTTGGCATGGCAGCATTGAAGCGCGAGTACGGCGGCATCCA
>USAB01000139.1 GCA_900552585.1 uncultured Coriobacteriaceae bacterium | reverse complement strand
GCCGCCGAATCCCGCATAGCCTACATAAAGCGAAACGCCGCTGCAGCACAAATCCTTCTCGAACAGCTCTAGCGCGCTTTCCGCCGCCATCTCCTTCACCACGGTGCGCGCCTCGTCAGCCGCGTAATCGCGCATGAGCACCTGCCCGTTGGACAGGGAATGGCCACGCGGCACATAGGCCTTGATGTCGGCCACCGTGCAGGGCTCGAGTCCCCAGGCATGATCAATCAGGTACGTGGCGTTCTTCCCGAATTCCCGCCGCAACCGCTCGGGGGCAATCGCACATACGCCCGCCAGGTCCACCGCGCCCATGCGCGCCAGGCGACGGGCCGTGCCCGGGCCGATGCCCCAAATGTCGGTGATGGGGCGATGGAACCACAGCCGCCGGCGAAAGGATTTCTGGTCCAGCTGCGCGATGCCGTCCGGCGCATGCTTTGCCAGTATGTCGAGCGCCACCTTGGCAAGGAACAGGTTGTCGCCGATGCCCGCCGTGGCGGTGATGCCCGTTTCCCGCCGCACCGCATCGATCATACGGTGCGCCAGCATGCGCGCGTCGGTACGGTACAGCGCCAGGTAGGGCGCAGCCTCCATGAAGCACTCGTCCACGCTGTAGACATGTAGATCGGCGGGAGCCACGAAGCGCCGGTAGATGCTCACCACCTGGGACGATACCTCCATATAGCGGCGCATGCGCGGCATGGCCACCAGGTAATCGATACCCGCGGGAATGTCGCGGATACGGCAGCGGTTCTTCACCCCCAGCGCCTTCATAGCCGGCGTGATAGCCAGGCAGATGGTGTTCTCGCTGCGGGTGGGATCGGCTACCACCAGATTCGTTGTGAACGGATCCAACCCTTTATCGGCACACTCCACGCTGGCATAGAACGTCTTCAAGTCGATGCACAGGCAGGTGCGCACCATGCGACTCTTTGCGGTTTTTGCTGCCATGCCTCCTCCTTTCAATCGTACATATGTTCGCTTAAAATGAAGGAGTTGGAAGGAGCGGCGACGATTCTCCACGAAAGGGACGGGGCCCGCGGGGCATGATGCAGTACAGAAGCATAGACGGCAAACCGCGGCGCGTGCACAAGGAGTACGTGGATGTGGTGGCACGCTTTTCACGCGATGGCACCGTGGAGCCCGTGGCCGTGCAGTGGCGCGACGGGCGCAGCTTCTTCATCGACGAGGTACTGGGCATCGAACCCGCCGCCCGCGAACAACGCAGCCGGGAAACCGATCGCTATCGCGTGCGCTTCGGCGGCCATGAAACCGATCTGTTCCTGGAACGCAATGCGGCCGTGCCCGCCCTGGGCACGGCCGAGGTCCAGCGTTGGTGGGTGTACGCCTACGATTGCACGGAAGCCGTCAGAACCTGACAAAGCATGACAAAGGGTCAGGCGATTTGTCAGGTGACAAGGGGACTGTCACCTTGTCAGGCTTCGACCTGGACGCGCAGGCGGCGCAGAAACTCGCGGCTCGCCTTCGTCTGGATGCGCCGCCAGGCGAGTACCGAGCTCACCTGCATGGCCGGCGCCAGCGGCACGAAGCGCAGGTTGCGGCCTTCCAGCTGCAGCAGGTGGTCTATCCCCAGCGCGCAGACCACGCCGGCCTCCACCAGCAGCGAAGCGTTGCCGAACAGGTCGTAGGAGCCCACGATGTCCAGCTTCCCGTAATCGACGGCTCCGCCCGACCATTTCCCCAGGTCGTACGTCCGTTGGCTGCTGCGCGAACTGATCAGCAGCGGCATGCGCGCAAGCATCTCGGGCGTCACGCGCGAAAGCTGCGCCCATGCAGTATGCGTGCTGACGATGACGCCCACCCGATCGGGCTCCGGCAGACGCACCCAATCGCAGGCATCGAGCTTCACCGGCTCTATGAACACGCCAAAGTCCAGCAGGCCATGGGCCAGCCGTTCCTCCACCGCATCGGCATTGCCGCTGGAAAGTTCACAGCGCACCTGTGGGCAATCGCGGCGCATCTGCGCGAGCACATCCGTGACCGTATGCATGGCGCGCGTCTCTCCCGCCCCGATGCGAATGGTACCGGAAAGCGCCGCATCGTCTTCGGCGAACTCGTCTTTCGTCCGGTCGGCCAAGACGACGATTTCCTCGGCGCGCTGGCGCAGATGCAGGCCCTCTTCGGTCAGGGCGACCGACCGATTTGTGCGCTCCAGCAATGTGCAACCCAGCTCGCGTTCCAGCTGGGCAATCTGGCGCGACAAGGTGGGCTGCGTCACATGCAGCACATTGGCCGCCCGCGTCAGGTTCTGTTCTCGCGCCACCGCCAAAAAATATCGCAAGGTCCGAATCTCCATCAGCAACCTTTCGCTATACGCAATACGTATTTCAAAGTAGCTATACAAAGTATTACACATAGCAGACCGCAGCACCTACACTGAAGACAAACAATCGGAAAAGGAGGGTCGTATGTCCGAAGAGCGCATACTCAAGCAGACCTATGCCCTGGAAAACGGCGCACGCATTCCGCGCTTGGGTCTGGGAACCTGGCTCATCGCCGACGGCCGGCCAGCCGATGCGGTAGTGGCGGCTGTCCGCCTGGGCTACCGGATGGTGGATACGGCGCAGGCTTACGGCAACGAGAACGGCGTCGGGGCCGGCGTGCGCACGTGCGGCATTCCCCGCGACCAGCTGTTCGTCGGGTCGAAGGTGGCCGCCGAGCACAAAACCTATCAGGCCGCACGGGACTCCATCGACCAGACGCTGACCACCATGGGCTTGGATTACCTGGACCAGATGATCATCCACAGCCCGCAGCCGTGGGTCGAGGTCAACCAGAGCGACGACCGCTACGAAGAGGGCAACCTGGAAGCATGGCGCGCGCTGGAAGAGGCGCAGGCAGCCGGCAAGGTGCGCGTAATCGGCGTGAGCAACTTCAACGAGCACGACCTGCGCAACATCCTGGACAACGCCGCGGTAAAGCCTCAGGTAAACCAGGTGCTGGCGCACATCGGCAACACGCCGTTCGAGCTCATCGACTTCTGCCGTGCACACGGCATACTGGTGGAGGCCTATTCGCCTATCGCCCACGGCGCCGTGCTGGACAACGAGGACATCAAGAACATGGCCGCCCGCTACCAGGTCAGCGCCGCGCAGCTGTGCGTGCGCTACTGCCTTGAACTGGGGCTGCTGCCTCTGCCGAAAACCGCCAATCCGGCGCATATGGAAAGCAACGCCGCGGTCGACTTCGCCATCGAGCCCGCCGATTTGGAAGCGCTGAAGACGATCGCGCCCCTGCGCGACTACGGCAAGGACAGCTTCTTCCCCGTCTTCGGCGGCAAGCTGTAAATGCGG
>USAB01000138.1 GCA_900552585.1 uncultured Coriobacteriaceae bacterium | reverse complement strand
TCGACCGGGCCGCGGTCGGCGGCGATGGGCGCGGGACGACCCCTCTTCACCGGGCCGATGATCTGCGGTTGCGTGATGAGCGCCGTGCAATGGCCCTGCGCATCCACCTCGATGGAGTCGGGCGACTGCAGCGTTTGCATCTCCACGCCCTCGGCGATGGCGCTGTCGATCTCCATGCGCAGCGCCGTCATGTCGTCGATGCGGCGGCGGTACGCGACTGTCACGGTCTTCGCGCCGGCGCGCACGGACGTGCGGGCGCAGTCCATGGCAACGTTGCCGCCGCCGATGACCACGACGCGCTTGCCCGTGAAGTCCGGGAACACCTCTTCGCCGATCTTGCCCAGCATGTCGACGGCGGAGATGACGCCGTCGGCATCGCTGTTTTCAAGCCTCAGCGTCTTGCCGGTCTGGGCGCCGATGGCCACGTAGACGGCATCGTATTCCTGCGCGATGCGCGCCATGCCGTCCGCATCCACGGGTGCGTTGAAGTGTACGTTGATGTTGCCGGCGGACAAGATGGCCCGCAGGTCCTCGTCTAGGCGCTCGCGCGGAAAGCGGTACGGGGGAATTCCGTAGCGCATCATGCCGCCCAGCTTCTGGCGGCCTTCGAACACGTCCACGGAATGCCCCATGAGGGCGGAGAAGTACGCACACGTCATGCCGCTGGGGCCGCCGCCGATGACGGCGATGCGGCGGCCTGTGACGGGCAGCGCATCGGGAACGGGCACCTGATCGGCTGCGATCTGGTCGACCGCGAAGCGCTTAATGCCGCGGATGTTGATAGGCGCGTCGATGAGCGCACGGCGGCAGCGCATCTCGCACGGATGCTCGCATATCAGCGCGCAAGCCGTGGGGAACGGGTTGTCCTTGCGGATCATGTTGATGGCCTGGTCGTAATCGCCCTGACCGGTGAGTGCGATGTAAGCCGGCACGTTCACGTGCGCCGGGCAATTCGTCTCGCACGGCACGGTCTGACCTACGCCCGCCTGGCAGGAACGCCCATGCACGTGGCTTTCGTATTCGGCCGCGAAGGTCTCCAAGCTGTCCAGTACCATCTGGCCGGCCTGGTACCCGATGGCGCAGTCCGACGTGGAGCGCACCATATCGGCCAGCGCGCGTAGCTGCGTCAGGTCGTCCGGCGTGGCCTGGCACATCAGAATCTTGCGCATAAGAGCCGCCAACTGCGGGATGCCGTCGCGGCAGGGCACGCATTTGCCGCACGTCTGCAGGCCGCTGGTTTCCAGCAGCGACAGCTGTAGTGCAATCGGGCACATGCCCGGCGGCGTGGTGGAGACGCGCCGCGCGAAGACGTCCAGGCTGTCGGCGATTTTCGCGTCGTCCGGCGCTTTGGGTTTGACTGAAATGGTTGTCACGGTATGTGGTTCACCCCTTGTTGGGCCCTTGCCGGAATCGGTATGTGCGGCAGGCCGCGGAGAGCGCCTGCCAGGCGCTGCCGCCGAAGATGCCGGCGCGTCCCCGTCCCTAAGGGAGCGCTGCATCCTGTTGCATGGCCTTATGTCGCCCGAAATGCGGTTTTGGGCGGGTCGTTTTGAAGGCTAAACAGTCGGAAGTTTACGCGAGTGCGCTGAAGTGATAACTGACGTTGTTTCGCAAGGCGCGCCCGACGGCGTCATTCGCGGGTTGAACGGCGCCTTCCGCATGAAATATCCATAGCCTTATTCTAGATCGAGAACAATGATACTACCGTTTGCCGGACAAAACGCTCCGTTCGCCTTCGGATAACGGTTCGTTATTGGGCAAACAGCTCGCGCTTGATGAATTCCGCCTGCACGGTGCGCAGCATGAGATCGGCATCCTCCAGACCCAGATGCTTCTCGTTCTCATCCGAGTTCAGCGTGCCGCGGCGGCGCGCCCAGTTCTCTAGCGTTGCGGGGCTCTGGTCCCACGGCAGCGACTTCGCCTCCGGATCCAGGTTGCGGCAGATGTCGCGCGTGTCGATGGGGATGATCTTTCCCGCCTTGCGGCCCTCCGCGTAGCCGTCCAGGTTCAGCATGAGCCAGGCATCTTCGAACGCGGCGTTGTGCGCCATGAACGGATGTTCCTTCAAGGCCTTCAGCAGCTTTGCCTGCAGCTCCTTGTCGTCGCGGAACGGCTTCTTGTCGGCCACCATGTCGTACGAGATATGGTGGATTTCCTCGGCGGGCACGCCGGTCTTCGCGTATTTCTCGGGCAGGCCGTTCAGCGCGCTGAACGCATCGTGCGGTTTCGCCGTGGACGTCAGGTCCATGGTCTCCCAGCCCACGTTGATGATGTAGCCGCGGCTGGGATGCGTGCCGGTGGTTTCCAGGTCGATGCCGACCACGGTGCCCTTCACGGGCTTGCTGGCATATACGACGCCCATGGTGCCGTGCGCCTTCTCCACTTCCTTCGCGATGGTGGTCGGGCGGCGGTTCTGCATCTTCGCAATGCCGTTCAGCACGTCCTGCTCGGAAAGCGAACGGGCAAGGTTCTGGTCGCGGCCGTCTTCGGCGCCCTGCTCCATGGCGTCGCACAGCACGCGGTTGCGGTCCGCCAGGTCGCGCACGATGTCGAACGAGAACGGGTCCTTGTCCGCCTCGAACCAGGCTTCGCGCAGGACTTTGATGGCCTCTTCGTTCTTGTCTCGTTCCACGGCAAGCGCCTCGTCGCCGAACCCGAACATTAATTCGGGAATGAACAGGGTATTCGCATGCTCCAATGCCTGGTTGACGTTCATGGACCGCCTTCCTTCTCCGGGTATCGTGCGCGTACGTGCGCCCGATGCCGTTTCTCCGTGTGTATCCGTTCTCAAGCAGCCTAGCACGCCCGGCGCGCTTACGCGGGTCTCGCGCGAGCGTCAACGAATAATGAACCGAATTCACTGCCGGCATATGCGGTATGCCTTTCGCTATAGTGGGAAGCGGAGCAGACGGCTGCATTGCAGCTGGGAAATGCAGGCAAGCGAACGGGCGCGCATGTGCGCCCGCAGGGAGGCGCGCTATGGGTGGATACGGTATTGCGGGAGCGGGGGACGGCGCCGCGGCGTCTCTTCTGAAGCTGGGTTGGACGTACAAGGCGCCGGGATTCTACGTGAAGGAACCGGCCGGCTTGCAGGATGCGCTGCAGGCGGTGCAGGCACTTGCGCAGGCGGGCGGCGTCTCCGGCTGCCATCTGTTCGCCTATACGGAGCGCGTCGACCTGGGCCAGGCGCTTGCCGGGCAGGCGGAGCAGCCTGCCGCGCCGTTCGCGGCTGCGTCCCGTGCTGCGCAGATGCCGCCGGCATTCGGTTTCGGGGATCCGTATGGCGCGCAGATGCGTACGGCAGCTCCGCAGGATCCGCTGGCGGCGCGGCTGGCGAGCGGGATGGTGGGCAGATGCGTTT
>USAB01000137.1 GCA_900552585.1 uncultured Coriobacteriaceae bacterium | reverse complement strand
CCGCATCCCGGTGAGGATGCGGCGGCCCCCGGCGGTGCGTACGGAGCGATGCCGCGCGTGCGGCAGAAGCTTTCCGCGGCGCGTTACGCCTTCGACACCTTCACGGCGCATACCTTGTATTCGGGGCATGCGCAGATGCTGTCGAACGAGTCGATGGTCAGCCAGTTCGCGTTTCCGTCCTCGAAATGGAATGGCATCCAGGTCTCGCCCGGATTCGTCTTGTCGGACACGCGGGCCGTGGAATGGATGGCATGACGACGGCTGGCAACGGTTACCCGGTCGCCGTCCTGGATTCCCAAGCGCTGGGCGTCCGCTGTGTTGATCTCGATGAACGACGAGTTCGCAATCTCGTTGATGCCCTCCGTGCGGGCCGTCATGGCCGTAGCATTGTAGTGGTACAGGATGCGTCCGGTGGACAGGATCAGCGGGTATTCCTCGTCCGGCATCTCCGTGGAGTGCTGGTAGCGTGCCGTGGAGAAGCGCCCCAGGCCGCGTGCGAACTTCCCCACGTGCATGATGGGCGTGCCCGGATGGTCGGGGCCCAGGCACGGCCACTGCAAGCCGTTGCCCGCCACTTCCGGCGAGTCCAGGCGCTCATGGCTGATGCCGGCGAAGCTAGGTGTCACGCTGGCGATCTCGTCCATGATTTGCGCCGGCGCCAGGTCGGGCTGGTCGTAGCCCATGCGGCGCATGATCTCGCTGAAGATCCACGTGTCCGGGCGGTTGTCGCCTTCCACTTCAACGGCCTTGCGCACGCGGATCACGCGGCGCTCCGTATTCGTGAACGTGCCCTCCTTCTCGGCATAGCTGCGGCCTGGCAACACCACGTTCGCGTACTTCGCGGTCTCCGTCATGAACAGGTCGTCCACCACCAGGAAGTCCAGCGCCTTCAGGCCCTCGATGACATGCGAGATGTTCGGGTCTGTGCGGACCTGGTCCTCGCCGAAGATGAACAGACCGCGGATGCGCTTCTCCACGGCGGCATGGAACACTTCCGTGGCAAACATGCCCTTCTTCGGGTTCAGCTTCACGCCCCAGGCTTTCTCGAACTTCGCGAGCACATCCGGGTTCGCAAGCTTCTGGTAGCCGGGGAAATCGGCGGGCGTGGCGCCCATGTCGCAGGCGCCCTGCACGTTGTTCTGGCCGCGCAACGGGTTCACGCCGCAGCCGGAGCGGCCCAGCTTGCCGCAGAGCAGGGCCATGTTGCTCATGGACATGACGCCCTCGGTGCCGGTGGAATGCTCCGTGACGCCCAGACAGTAGATGATGGGCGCCTTGCCCGCCGTGGCGTACAGGCGCGCGGCGGCGATGAGGTCGTCCTTGTCGATGTTGCAGATCTCGGCCACGCGCTCCGGCGTGTAGTCGGCCACCATCTTCGCGAAGTCCTCGAAGCCCTCCGTGCGGTCCTGTATGAACTTCTCGTCGATCAGGCCCTCTTCAATCATCACGTGGCACATGCCGTTCGAGAACGCCACGTTCGTGCCGGGGCGCAGCTTCAGATGGATGTCGGCCATGCGGGACAGCCCGATGTCGCGCGGGTCCACCACGATCAGCTTCGTGCCGCGTTCCACGGCCTGGCGGATCTGCATGCCCACCACGGGGTGCGCCTCTTCGGGGTTGCTGCCCACCAGCATGATGCAGTCCACGTCATGCGTGATGTCGTAGATGGGGTTCGTCATGGCGCCGGATCCCAGCGTTGCCGCCAGGCCGGCCACGGATGGGCTGTGGCACACGCGGGCGCAGTTGTCCACGTTGTTCGTGCCGAAGGCCGTGCGCGCCATCTTCTGCAGCATGTAGATGTCCTCGTTCGTGGAACGGCTGCAGGCGAAGGCGGCCAGCGAATCCGGGCCGTACTGCTGCTTCAGCTCCATGAACTTCGATGCCACCAGCGAAAGCGCCTCGTCCCACGTGGCGGGCTCGAACTCGCCGGTCTCATGGTTCTTGATGAGCGGCGTGCGCAGGCGGCCGGGGGCGTTCACGAAGTCGAAGCTGGCAGAGCGTCCCTTCACGCACAGCCGGCCGTGGTTCGACGGGCCGTCCGCCGGCTCCACGTCCACGATGCGGTTGCCCTTCATCTTCAGGTACAGCTGGCAGCCCGTGGCGCAATGCGGGCAGCTGGTCAGGACCTTCCGCACTTCCCATTCGCGGTAATCCGCGCGGCGCTTCTCCGTCAGGGCACCCGTGGGGCAGGCGGCGGCGCAGCAGCCGCACGATTCGCAGCTGGTCTGCTTCCAGTTCGGCCCGAACGGCGCCAGGATGGTGGTGCGCACGCCCTTCTTCCCCGTCTGCAGCGTATGGTTGCGCGCCTGCGTGTTGCATGCGGCCACGCAGCGCTGGCACTTGATGCACAGGTTCGGGTCGAAGCTCAGGAACGGGTTGCTGTCGAACACGGGCTTGCGCACCTGCTGCTGCGGGAACGTGGGCTCCGTCACACCCTCTTCGTGGCAGACGGCCTGCAGTTCGCAGGCGCCGTTCTTATTGCATGAGAAGCAGTAGTTCGTGGAATTCAGGCCATGCTCGGAGATGATCAGGTCCAGCATCTGCCGGCGGAACGCCGTGGCGCGCTCGGACCGCGTGGACACGTTCATGCCGTCTTCCACGGGCGTATTGCAGGCGGGGGCCAGCTCGGCGCGGCCCTCCACCTCCACGGAGCACACGCGGCATGACCCGATGTCGTTGATGCCGCGCAGATAGCAGAGTGTGGGGATCTTCACGCCGACGCTTGCCGCAGCGTCGAGGATGGTCGTGCCGGCGGGCACATACGTCTCGATGCCGTCGATGGTCACGTTCAGCTGCGGCGCCGGCGCGGCGGCTGCCGTCCGGGCGCCCTGGCCGGCAACGGATTCCATGACGGTGGTAGGTGCATTAGACATATTGGATGCGCCCTCCTTCCAGGGCTCCGCAGCCGAAGTGGTCGCAGCGCAGGCAGCGGTCGCATTCCTGCACGGCCTCCTCCAGGCTCATTTCCATCTCCACGCCCTCGAAATCCTGCTTGCGCTCGTTCGCGGGGCGTTCCATCAGGTTCACGCGTCCCATGGGCGTGCGATCGTTGCGGATGGGAAGCGGGGTTTCCACACCGCAATTCAGCTTGTGGTGATACCCCAGGTACTCGTCGATGTTGCGGGCCGCCGCCTTGCCGGCGCCGATGGCCATGATGACCGTCTTCGGGCCGGTCTGGCAGTCGCCGCCCACGAAGATGTTGTCGTAGCCGGTGGCCTTCAGCGTCTCATCTGCCGCGAAGCGGCCGCGGTTCGTCTGCATGCCGAACTCCTCGAACGGGTCGCTGACGATGTCCTGGCCCACGGCGATGAGGATGATGTCGGCCGGGATGCGGTGCTTCGGCTTGTCTGCCGCCTGCGGCGACGGGCGG
>USAB01000136.1 GCA_900552585.1 uncultured Coriobacteriaceae bacterium | reverse complement strand
TTCTTCAGCGCGCGCGGGCGGGGCGTTTCCCGTCCGCGCGCTTTTCGTTTGCCTAGCGGATGCGGGCAACGCGTTGCAGCGGCAGCTTCGGTACGCGGTAATTGCGCTCATCGTCCAGGTAATAGGCCAGGCTCCCGCTTTCCGGTACCTCGACGACCGTGCTGGTGTGGGCGGGATAGCCCAGTGCGATGACGAGCTTCAGCTGCTCATGTTCCGGTATCTGCAGCAGCTTCGTTATCTTGCCGACGCTGATGGCGCCCATGATGCAGCTGCCCACGCCGGCCTCCCACGCCGTTGCGGTCAGCGTATGCACGGCAATTCCCAGGTCCACTAGGGCGAACGGGCCGGCATCGCTTTCCAGGGAGAGCGCCACGAAGGCGGTGGGCTGCTCGTTTGGCTTCGGCGTTCCTTCCTCGGGCGGCAGGTAGGCGGCCCATTTCACGAGCGGCTGCATCTGCGTTGCCAGAGCGGGGTCGAGCACGGCGGTATAGCGGACGGGCTGTGCGTTCGCGGCGGAATTCGCTTGGCGTGCGTTGTCCAGCATTCGCTCCACAACGGCGCGCGGCACGGGTTTCTGTTGGAAGCGGCGGTACGTCCGGCATCCGGCGAAAAGTTCGGTCAGGTTCATGGCTTCCTCCTGTTCATGTGTCTTCGGCCATTGTACGGTCCGCGGCATGAAAAAACCGCCCCGGTTTTCCCGGAGCGGTTCTTTGCGGAAAGGGAGGTGCGTTCACCTTGAGAAGCGCTACTCTTTATCGGATGGCTTCTTCTTCTCTTCGGTACCGCCTTGATCATGCGCTCTCTTACTGGCCTCGCGTTTCGCCGCGGCTTCAGCGATCTTCTTCGCTGTCTCCTCGTCGGTGATGCGCTGGCGCTCAGCTGCGGAACGGTAGTCTTCCTTGATCTTGTCCGTGTTCGCGAGCAGGAGGTACAGGAACAGGCCGGCAACCAGGCCGATGCCGCCGCCGCGTGCCAGGATGAAGCCTGCCATCATGCCGGCAACGCCCTCATCGACCTTGTCGAAGCACATGTCGAAGCAGATCTGCGTGCAGATGTAGCCCTGGATGCACATGACGGTCAGCAGAATCGCAGATGAGGAAGCTGCGGCAAGCTGGTACACGGGGAAGATGAAGAGGCCCAGCATGGTGAAGATCAGGTTCGTGGCGGATCCATCGTAGATGGAGTCCATGCCCTCGCGTCCGCCGGACTTGTAGCGCTGGTATGTGGCAACGCAGTACGGAGGGCTCAGCGGGCCAGCCAGCGCCGGGTACGGGGCGAACAGCGAAAGCAGCACGTTACGGATGCCGCAGACGGCGTTCGTGCGGCCGGGGTCCAGCTCGATGAACTCGTCGTCGCGCATGGCCTGGATGCCCAGCTGCTGCACGGTGACGAAATCTCCGAATGCGATGACCCAGGCAATCAGCGCGATGGGCAGGGCCTGCAGCCAGACATCGGGTGTAGCCCAGCCGATGGCGAACGGGGAGACCGCTCCGAACAGCATAGACAGGTCGGGTACGCGGATGATGCCCTCCTGGCCGACACCGGTGTAATCGAATTCGCCCGTGATGCCGCCTACGATGAACAGCACGATGACGGCGAACAGGAAGCTGTAGTTGCCCATGATGTTCACCAGCTTGTTCGTCTCCATCTTGGAGCGGATACGCAGCGAGAACATCAGGAAGAACACCACAACCACGCCGGCAAGGCAAGCCCACGTGGCGGTGTCCATGGCGCCACCGGAGGACATGCGAGCGTAAACGGCATTGATGCCGGCGCCCAACACGATGCCGCCCTTAACGCCGGTCGGCACCAATGTGTTCAGCTGCTTTGCCAAACCTGTTAAGCCGAGCACCAAGAATAAGATGCCCAATTCCAATTGAACCGCCGTCATAGCCTGCAAGCGGGCGATGCTGCCGTCGAATCCTTCCAGGAACACGATGACAATAGCCATGGCGGAAGTGATCCAGCCGCAGACGCTGGGCTCACCCAGCAGCCAGTTGCAGGAATACATGCACGTCTCGAAGATGACCAATGCCCAGGCCACGTTTGTGTCGAGTCCCATCGTGCCGGTCAGAACGGCAAGAGCGGAATACGACGTGGCCGCGTTCATCAAGCCCGTGATCACTTCAGGTGCAGAGATATTGAAGTGAAGGAACGGAATTCTGACGCGGAATATTCCTGCGGGGATGTACGGCTGAATGCCGCCGTACTCGCGTTTCAGGATTGCCATTTAGCCTCCCATCATTGCACGGAGGCAGGCGGCTTGATTCATAGGGCACACGGGGGAGGAAGGTGTTCCTTCCTCCCCGTCGGTGCATGTCGTATGCATCGGGCTGGCTGCGACCATGCGGTCGAACTATTAGTCTGCGGTTAAGAATTGTATGTGCAACTTAGCGAAAGACTAACGAGAATTTTCAGAAAAGATTGGTTTCTTGTATAAAAATATCCAATACCTATTCAGTGTGAATAATTAAGAATCTTAACGATGCAGAAAGTTACATAACATATATCTATATATGTAAAAAGGAATGGTTTGCATAATTTATAGGTAAGGGGCAACTTCGAAAAATTGGTGGTAGCGAAAACGCAGCCTTTCATTTTTAGAGTCAAGCTTCTTGCGTTGAAATAATATGCTGAAAACGCATGAAAAATGGCATGTTCGATAGAAATAGTTAATGCAGCAGGCTCATGAGGTGCCGGCGCTCTTAACAGATGGTCAATGCCGATGGCGCCATGGAAATTACAGGCGGTGTGGCCTGCGACTCCGAGGTGAACGCGGCCACCGACAACAATGACAACGTGAACCTGGTGAGGGTTACGTACATAATCGGCGCCGAGATCCTGTGGGATTTCGACAAAGACATAGAACCGTTCGGCAAGAGCGTCAAGGCGGCCTCGAATAAACGGGTGGCGTTCGGGTGCGGCACAAGGTGCGCGGCAACGTTCATCCTGCCGCTGGCATCGTGTTCGGCGGATGGCGGTCAAGCAGTACGCCATGCGGCCGCTATCCGCCGAACGAATCGGGAAGGGGTGGCCGGGTTGTCGGACGATACGTTTCGTGCCTCCGCATGCGCGTCTTAGAACGAGCGGTAAGAGTGCGGCGTGGGGTCGGGCTCGTAATGCTCGGAGACCGCGGGCATGAAGCGCGTTGCGTCGGCGCCGTCGAAGTCGGGCGCGTCGTCCACGGTTTCGGGCAGCACCTCGGTGGCATCGCTCTCGAACGACGCCGCCTCCGTCCTGACAGCGGGGATGACGGGTATGACCTGCGTGGCGCCGGGATCCAGCAGCTCCATTTCCGGCCGTAGGGCCGGCAGCACCTGCGTGGCGCCGGGATCCAGGAACGTGTGCTCGGCGGCCTTTTCGGCGGGCGCGGGGGTTTCGGCCGCCGCTGGCGGCCGATTCA
>USAB01000135.1 GCA_900552585.1 uncultured Coriobacteriaceae bacterium | reverse complement strand
GCGAAGAGGGTCCCCAGGTAGCGCGCATCCGCACGTTCGCGGAAACCGTGGCGCGCAATACGGGCTTGCCGCTGGAATTCGCCGACGAGCGCCTGAGCTCCAGCGAGGCGAAGCGCATCCTCCATGAGAAGGGCTATTCTGAAAAGCAGATGCGCGGCAAAGTGGATAGCATCGCGGCCAGCTTGACATTGCAGGCATGGCTGGATGCTCGTCGCAATCAGATAGGCGAGTGAGGTTTCATGGCTCCGCGTAAGAAGATAACGTATTCGTCGCACCCCAATCACGCTGCCCGTTCGGCGCATGCGAAGGCGAAGCGCGAATTCAAGACGTACGACGTCTCGTACATCAAACCGAAGCGCTCGAAGAAGCCGCTTATCCTGGGCATCGTGTTGGCCGTGGTCATCGCGACTGCCGCACTGTTCTTCTCGGGAGCGCTTTCCAGCTGCTCGGCGCAGGAGACTGTCGCGGACGGCACGGAAGTGGAAGTCACCGTACCCGACGGCTCCAGTACGAAGGACATTGCGCAGATCCTGTACGATGCGAAGCTCATCGGCACGGTCGGCGATTTCACCAGCGCCGTGGACCGGGCGAATGCATCGACGTCGCTGAGGCCGGGCACGTACCAGTTCACGGGCGGCACTTCGGCCGACGACATCGTCTCGCAGATGGAGCAGGGCCCGCAGATGGATACCGTGACGATTCCCGAGGGGAGCACGGTTGCGCAGACGGCGAAGCTGGTGGCCCAGGCCACGGATAACCGCATCACGGCAAAGGCATTCCGGAAGTGCGCGAACAGCGCCTCCAGCTACCAGAAGGACTATTCGTTCGTTAAGGGCGCCTATAAGAATTCCCTGGAAGGATTCCTGTTCCCGAAGACATACTCCATCGGCAAGGATGCGTCTGCCGATGACGTGGTGCGCATGATGCTCGACCAGTACCAGCAAGAGATCTCGTCGCTGGATTACTCGTATGCGAAGAAGAAGGGCCTGTCGAAGTACGACGTGCTCATCTTGGCATCCGTCATCGAGAAGGAGGCGGCGTCGGACAACCGCGCCACCGTGTCGTCCGTGTTCTACAACCGCTTGGATAAGAACATGCCGCTTCAGAGCGACGCAACGGTGGCATATGTGGTCGGTCACGACCCGTCTGCCAGCGACCTTACCATCAGCAGCCCGTACAACACGTACCTGAACACGCGCCTGCCCGCCGGTCCCATCTGCTCCCCGAGCATCGAAAGCCTGCAGGCGGCATGCCAGCCCGAGAACACGGACTACCTGTACTTCTATTTCGCGAAGGACAGCAACGGCGATATACAGTACTACTTCAGCGAGACCTATAAGCAGCACCAGCAGGCCATCAAGGAGGCCCAGGCGGCTGCGAGCTCCTCTTCGTCCGAGAGCAACTGATGTTATGGCGAATCTGGCCCCTGATCGCTTCTTCGACCGCATCAGCGCCATCGACGCGCATGCCGACTTGCTGGATCGCGGGCTGACCTGCGCACTGCTGGATATCGACAACACCATTCGCTCGCGCGCCGACAGAATGGTTCCGCCCGATGTCCGCGCCTGGCTGGACGGTACACGGGCGGCGGGCGTCGACCTGTGCCTGCTGTCGAACAACTACCACAAGAACGTGCCGGAGCTGGCGGCTGAGCTGAATCTGCCCTATATCTATAAGGCGCTGAAGCCGTTGCCGTTCGGCTATCGGGCGGCCATGCGGAAGATGCATGCGGAAAGCCGGAATACGGTTGTCATCGGCGACCAGCTGGGAACGGATATACTGGGCGCCCGCCTGCTGGGGCTGCACGCCTACCTCGTGGCACCGCTCGCATCCCAGGACGCGAGGTATGCCTTGCTGTTCCGCAAGATGGAGCAGCGCCTGATCCGGCGCACGAAAGAACGGTCCGGCGCCGGAAACGCCGAACCCGAAGGGGCGCCCGCATTCGCCCGTTCAGAGCGTTCGCGAGAAGAATCGCAATAGGGAGGAGCACCATGTCCAAGCTCATCCTGATCGGCCATCCGGTCGGTCATTCGAAATCGCCCGCCGTCCATCAAGCCGTTTTCGATGCAATGGGGCTGGATTGGGAATTCGGCCTGACGGATATCGCAGATCCCCATGACGCACGGGCGTTTCTGAAGGCGGCGGATTACGTGGGGCTGAGCGTGACCACGCCGTATAAGCCGCTGGCGGCGGAAGTAGTGGATATCTGCGCGGCCAGCGCACGGCTTGCCGACGGCGCAAATGTGGTTGCGAACCGGAAGGGCACGCTGCTCGGCAGCAACGTGGACGGCAAGGGCGCCGTTTCGTATCTCGAGCATCGGGGCGTTTCCTTCGCTGGGAAGGTCGTCGCCGTATGCGGTACGGGGCCCACGGCTCGGTCGTGCTTGCATGCCGCGGCGGTGGGCGGAGCGGACGAGCTCGTTCTTCTCAGCCGCAACAAGGACCGCGCGCAGAGCGTGTTGCAGGATTACCTTGATCTGTATGGGCAGCTGGCGCATGCCGGCATGAACCTGCCGGCCGAACCCGGACGTCGCTCGTTCTTGGAAACGTTCGAACAGGCGAAATTCCTGTACGGCAGCTATGCCACGTCGGCTGCAGCTATCCGCGCAGCGGACATTGTCATGGATGCGACGACGCTGGGCATGCGGGAAGGCGATCCCGCTCCGTTCGATACGGATCTGCTGCATGAGGGCCAGACCGTGTTCGATGTCTGCTACATGCGGCGTACGGCGCTTCTCCAGGGTGCGGACCGTGCGGGCTGCGCCACGTTCGACGGGCGCGCAATGTTGCTGGGACAGGCGACGATTGCGCAGGATCTGTGGTTCGAAGCCCAGGGCGTGGCATGTACCCTGGGATGGGATGAACGCGTGGCGCTCATGGCGGAGGCGGCAGGGTTTGCTGTTCCGGGAGCGCGCGACTGACGGGGCCTTCTGCATAGACGAAACAAACCGGCGTGTTAGAATGAGCCGCTACATTCATTATCGGTAGGTGAGTATATATGGAGTTCGTTACAGCAGGAGAGAGCCATGGCCCGTGCCTGACGGCAATCGTCAGTGGCGTGCCGGCCGGTCTGTCCATCTCGGAAGAGCAAATCAATAGCGACTTGGCGCGGCGCCAGAGCGGTTACGGCCGCGGTGGCCGTCAGACCATCGAGAAGGACACGGCCACCATCCTTTCTGGTGTGCGTTTCGGCAAGACGCTCGGCCATCCCATTGCGCTGCAGGTCATGAACCGCGATTGGAAGAACTGGACGGACCGCATGGCGCCGTTCGGTCGTCCGCCGAAGGACCTTGTGCGCGAAGTCACGCCGCGTCCCGGCCATGCGGACCTGGTCGGCGTACTGAAGCATGATACGGACGATTGCCGCAATATCCTGGAGCGCTCCAGCGCCCGCGAGACGGCGGCGCGCGTGGCGGGTGGCCGGCACGCACCCCGAGTGGCAACGA
>USAB01000134.1 GCA_900552585.1 uncultured Coriobacteriaceae bacterium | reverse complement strand
CAGCTGACCGGCGAATACCACAGTATCGTGGTGCGCCAGCGCGACGCGAAGGGCGTGCTGGCGCATATCGCCAGCGTCATCAACGCCTGCGACATCAACATCGCCACGACGCGCCTGTTCCGCGAGCGCAAGGGGCAGGTGGCGTACACCATCATGCAGACGGACGACGAGATACCCCAGGGCGTCTCGGATGCCTTGCTGCTGCATCCCGACATCTTCGATGTCCGCATCGTGAAAAGCGACCGCGTCGGCACGTCGGCACCGGCGCATGGCAGTGACGAGGGCGAGGGATTCGGATTCGACCTCACCGTCGAGCAGGCGGCGGATCTGTTCGAGCACTTGGACTTCCCCTCTGCGCAGGCGCTTCTGGCCTATTGCGCACGCGAGCACGTACCGCTGTCTTCTGCCATCTGCCGGCGCGAGCGGTGTCTGCTGGCAACGGAGGGCATCGCCGTCGACGATACGCGCAACTACCTGTTCGAGGCGCTGGACGTCATGCGCGCCTCCGCTACGGAGCCCATCGGGCATCCGCGCCCGTCCATCGGCGGCCTGCTGGGCGGCGAGTCGCAGTCGCTGGACGCGCTGGGCGGCAACGGCCCGCTGGCACCCCTGACCGCGAAGGCCGTGACGTATGCCATGGCGGTGCTGGAGACGAACGCCAGCATGGGCCGCATCGTGGCGGCCCCCACCGCAGGCGCCTCCGGCGTACTGCCGGGCGTGCTGCTGGCGTGCCAGGACGTCCACGGCTTCACGGACGACGAACTGGAACGCGCCCTGGCGAATGCCGCGGCCATCGGGTACCTCATCGCGCGCAACGCAAACGTCTCCGGCGCCGAAGGCGGGTGCCAAGCGGAAGTGGGATCCGCGTCCGCCATGGCGGCCAGCGCCGTGACGGAGCTGTTCGGCGGCTCGCCGCAGCAATGCCTGAACGCCGCCGGAAACGCGCTCATGGGCCTGATGGGACTCGTGTGCGACCCGGTCGGCGGCCTGGTGGAGGTCCCCTGCCAGAAGCGCAACGCCACTGGCGCGGCGAATGCGCTCGTGTCCGCGCAGATAGCGCTGGCGGGCATCCCGACGTTCGGCATGTTCGACGAAACGCTGGAAGCCATGCGGCGCGTGGGTGCCAGCCTGCCGTTCGAGCTGCGGGAAAGCGCGCTGGGCGGCATTGCCGCCACGCCGAGCGCCCGGCGCTATTGCCCGGGCTGCGGCCGCTAGATGCGCACGCCGTCCATCACCCGGCGAAGCAAACGCAGCATTCAATGCGAAGGGCGCCCTCCCCGCAGGGAAGGCGCCCTTTCGGCTTCTGAACAGTTACCGGTTGCGTCAGTCGCTGTATTCGTCCGCATCGTGCAAGGCGCGCGACGCGCGACGGTTCCAGTGGTCGACGGCGTCGTCATACGAATCCTTGCGGGTCTCCGCCTCGTAGCCGCACCCGTCGCAGATGCCGTAGTACGACGTCTCCCCCGTGTAATTGTCGTACCATTCCGCGATATGGACGGACGTGCTCTTGCATTCGGGACAAGGTCTCAAGGCTGCCATGGTGCGCTCCCTTCTTCGACGGACTCTCTTCACTTGCCAGTGTAGCCCATGCACGGCCGCTGCGGCAGACCAACCCGCGCAATAGTTCCGCCTTGAGGGGACGCATCAGCGGCGGGCGTTGCGGGCATCGCGGGCGCAGCGCTCGAAGAAGCTGCACAGGAACGCGAAGAACGTCGCACCCTGCTCCGTTCTGCACACTACGCTGATCGTGCGCTCGAAACGCGGCTCGTCCACTTCCCGCAGGCCCACGCCGTCGCCCTCCACGGTGCCCCAGCTCCATTCCGGCCAGAAGCCCACGCCCAGGCCGAGAGCGATGGCCTTGCGAACCACAGCGGGATTGTCGCTCTCCAGCGCGATACGGGGCTGGAAGCCGCTGTGCGCGCACAGCCGGTCGCAGACCCGGCGGAACCCACGCGATCCCGAAAGCGCAACGAATCCGGCGTGCTCCAGCGCCTTGAGCCCCACCGGGCCCTGCGGGACATCCGCGCGCTCCGGCAGCGCGACCAGGATGCGCTCGCGGAAGCTGCGGGATTCCCTGCCCGCCGCGTAGTCCGCATCAGGCAGCGGGCAATCGACCACAACGTCCGCAGGTGACGCGGATTCACCACTCTGCACCAGGCGGATCGTGCTTTCGGGATGGACGGACATCCAGGAGGAAATGGCTTCCACGGTCAGGTACGAGGCCGCCCGCACATCCACACGCACCATGTACGCGCGGTCCGTGGAAAGCGCCGCCAGGTCGTCCCGCAGCGCATCCAGCTGGGCAACGGCTGCCGCGAACCGGTCGCGCGTGCGCCGTCCCTCCTCCGTCAGGCGGACATTGCGGCCCTCGTGGGCCAGCAGCGTGCAGCCCAACTCCTGTTCCAGACGGCGGATGGTACGGCTCAGCGCCGGCTGCGCTATCCGCAGGCGCTGGGCGCTCTGCGTGATATGCTGCGTTTCCGCCACATCTAGGAAATATCTCATCTGCTGTTCGTTCATAGCGGAAATCATATCGCATTTGATATGCATATTTCCATAATCAGTATTTGTTAGTTATCGGTATCCGCCGTAGCATGGGCACCGCACAAACGAAACCGCCTCCAATGAGACAAAGGGGAACGAATGATAGGACAAGCACTCGAAGCGGCCATGCTCATCTGCTTCGGCCTTTCCTGGCCGTTGAACGCCTACAAGAACTACCAGGCCCGCACGGCAGCGGGCACCAGCTGGCAGTTCATCCTGCTCATCACGCTGGGCTACGTTGCCGGCATTGCGGCAAAGTACGTATCCGGCCAGATCAACTGGGTGCTTATCGTGTATTACCTGAACCTGGTGTTCCTGGGCGCGAACTGGCTCGTGTACTTCCGCAACACGAAGCTCGACCGCGCCCGCCTGCAGGAAACGGAGGAACAGACACCCGAGCCGGGCGGCCGGCCCTCGCGCATCCTGCTTGCCAGCGACGGGTCGAAGGCTTCGCTGGATGCCGCCCGCTTCGCGCTGGGCGCACTGAACCTGAAGAACGCCGCCGTGGACGTGGTGAGCGCCATCGATTCCGACACCGCCCAGATGCGCACCTCCAAGGAACTCGGCATCACCGAGGCTCCGGCCACTGTCGAAGAGCTCGAGGCCGATATGAAGAAGGCCTCCGACGCTGGCAAGCTCGCCATGATGATGCCGGCCAAGGAAGGCGGCACTTCCTACATCTACCAGGCATTGCTCACCAACTATGAGGGTCGCGATACCGTGCAGGATTGGATTATCCAGAAGGATGGCGCCACCTTCAACACCGACGGTGCCGTGAAGGCTGCACAGAAGATCAAGGACTGGCAGGATGCCGGTTACTTCTCCTCCGACGCGCTCGCCCTTGACGGTTCCACTGCACTGAGCCGCTTCTGCAACGGCGAAGCCCTGTTCTTCCCCTCCGGCAGCT
>USAB01000133.1 GCA_900552585.1 uncultured Coriobacteriaceae bacterium | reverse complement strand
CGACCCGCGGCTTGTGCGCGCAGGCCTGCCGCCTGCCGTACACGCTGCATAACCGGGCCGTGCGCAAGGAGCTGGACGCGCCGGGCGAATACCTACTCAGCCCGAAGGACCTCTGCACCGTGAATCTCATGGACAAGTTGGTGGACACCGGCGCGTACTCGCTGAAGATCGAAGGGCGCATGAAGTCGCCCGAGTACGTGCATTCCGTTGTGGGCGTATACCGCGCCGTGCTGGACCGCGTGCTGGCCGGGCGGGGGCCGCAGCATGCCACGGAAGAGGAGATGCGCGTCCTGTCGGAGGCATTCTCGCGCGGGTTCACGCAGGCGTACCTGACGGGGGATACCGGCAACGACATGATGAGCTACCAGCGCCCGAACAACCGCGGCGTGGCAATCGGCCGCGTCGCCTCGGCGCGCGACGGCCTCGTCTCGTTCCATGCCGAGCCACCCGTTTTCGCCGGCGACGTGCTGGAATTCTGGACGAACAAGGGGCATTTTGCCTACACGGTCACGGACGCCGACCGCACGGGGCAGGACGTGCGCCTTGCCGTGCCGAAGCGCGTGGGGAAGGGCGACCGCGTGTTCCGCCTGCGCGAGGCCGCGGCAGCGTTCGCAGACGACGCGCACGAGCCGCGCGTCCCGGTGACGGGCACCGTGCGGCTGCATATCGGCCAGCCGCTGGAGATGGAGTTCCGCCTGGCGTCGGGCGTTTCCCGTTCCGCGAAGGGACCCGTGGTGGAACCCGCCCGGACGAAGGCAGTGACCGAGCAGGACGTCCTGGAGCACGTGAACCGCTTGGGATCCACGCCGTTCGTGCTCCGTAACACCGCCGATCTCGCTATCGAGTTGGACGAGGGCGTGGGCATCGGCTTCTCGCAGCTGCATAAGGTGCGCAGCGCGGCGTTGGAAGAGCTGGCGAAGGCCCAGCGCGCCGCCGTCGAGGGCGACCGCACGCTCCATCGCGCCCCGGATTTCGCGCGTCCGCCGAAGGCGCATACGCGCGGCTGCACGGTTGCGGTCCTGGCGGCGAATCCCGCATGCGCCCGCGCCGCGAAGCGCGCCGGTGCGGATGCCCTTTACGTGCCCGCGCTGAACTACCGGCGCGGCACCGCCATGGTGGGCGGCCAGGTTTCCGGCACGGTGGAGCAGGCCGGCTACCCGAACCGGTGCGTCATGGCGCTGCCGGCCATCTCGCACGATGCCGTGCCGGGGACGCGCGAAGAGAAGTTCGACTTCGACGTCACCGCTTTCATGAAGCGCGACAAGCCTGTCCTGGTGCAGAACTACGGCCAGCTGGCAAGCGCGCTCGACCGTGGGTGTCGCGTCCAGGTGGGCCCCCATATCCCTGTCATGAACCGGGAGGCGCTCGATACGGTCGCGCGCCTGGGCGCCGAACGCGTATGGCTGTCGCCCGAGCTGTCGCTGGGGCAGATCCAGGATCTGGCGGAAGACAAGCCGGCAAGCCTGGGCCTCACAGTGAAGGGCGCCGGCGAGCTCATGGTCACGGAGCACTGCCTGCTCATGAGCCAGGGGCCGTGCAACCGGAATTGCGCGGACTGCGCTCGCCGCAAGAGCCCGCACTACCTGAAGGACCGCCGCGATTACGAGATGCCGGTCGTCACGGATTGCTGCGGCCGCAGCCATCTGTACAACGCCGTGCCGTTGGACCTCACGCACTTGTTCCCGGATCTGCTCTCCGCCGGCATCGACGCTGTCATGGTGGACGCCACGCTCATGAACGTGGAGGAGACAACGGAGGCCGTCAAACGTACCGTGCGCGCCCGCGACCGCGCGTTGCAGGACGGAACGGCGCTGGGTAATCCGAAGGGCGGCGCCACCACGACCGGGCACATATTCCGCGGTGTGCAGTAGCGCGGTGAGGCATGCCCCGAAAAACGCTATGCTACAATTCACGCCGTATGACGATACGAAAGGCAAACGATGCTTTCTGCTGAAGAACAATTCCATATCCTGCAATCAGGAGCCGCCCAGATCATTCCCGAGGACCTGCTGAAGAAGAAGCTCGCCCGCGGAACGTCGCTGAACGTGAAGCTGGGCGTCGACCCCACGGCGCCCGACATCCATATCGGCCATGCCGTCCCGCTGCGCAAGCTGCGCCAGTTCCAGGACCTGGGCCATCATGTGACGCTCATCATCGGAGACGGCACGGCGCTCATCGGCGACCCCAGCGGCCGCAACACCACGCGCCCGCAGCTGTCGCGCGAGCAGGTGGCGCAGAATGCGCAGACGTACGTTGACCAGGCATTCAAGATCCTCGACCGCGAAAAGACCACGTTGCGGTACAACTCGGAGTGGATCCTGGACCTGAATATGGAGAGCCTCCTGAAGCTCATGGCGAACTTCACGGTGGCGCGTATCCTTGAGCGCGACGACTTCACGAAGCGCTACAAGGCGAATCAGCCCATCAGCTTGCACGAGTTCCTATATCCCGTGATGCAGGCCTACGACTCCGTGGTGGTGAAGGCAGACGTCGAGCTGGGCGGCACGGACCAGCTGTTCAACCTGTTGGCCGGTCGAGAGCTGATGGAGAAGATGGGCATGGAACCCCAGGTGTGCCTGACGCTGCCGTTGCTGGAAGGCACAGACGGCGTGAAGAAGATGTCGAAGAGCTACGGCAACTACATCGGGCTCACGGACGAGCCGGCGGATATGTTCGGCAAGGTCATGAGCATTCCAGACGCGCTGATGGTGAAGTACTACCGTCTGGCCTCCACGGCACCGGTGGACGAAGTGGACCAGATCGAGAAGGATCTGGCATCGGGCAAAGCGGACCCGAACAAGACGAAGCGCGCCCTTGCTCGCAACATCGTGGCGGCGTACCACGGCCAGGAAGCCGCACAGGAGGCGGAACAGGCGTTCGACCGCCAGTTCAAGAAGCACGAGATTCCCGAGGACATTCCCGAGTATGCCGCGGACCTGACGGTGAACGACCAGGGCAAGGTGTACCTGGCGCGCGTGATCCATGAAGCCGGTATGGCCTCCAGTGCCGGCGAGGCGCGTCGTCTGATTGACGGCGGCGGCGTGAAGATCAACGGGCAGGCGGTTCCCGCAAAGGAATACAACATAGAACCCGAGAAGCTGAAGGGCGCCGTGCTGCAGGTGGGCAAGCGGAAGTTTGCCCGGCTGGTGTAGCGCCGCCATTCAAGAAAACGCAGGAAACGGCCCGTGGAATACTGCGGGCCGTTTTCTATTTGTGATGGAAATATGAATGCCCGAAATAACGCTTGCACGGCGGGCGAAACGAGACTATATTACCAACTCGCGCCACGGAGATGTCCGAGACGCAACCGGGAAAGCGGTTATGAACTGCCTCCCTTGCAAGACATAAGACTTCGAATTCGCTGAAAACAAAATTTCAGAAATTTGAAAAAAGTTCTTGACAAGGCCGGCCCGAAAGCGTAACTTAATTCCCCGCGCCGAGCGAGAGAGCCCGGAGCGAGCGGGCCCCGAGGGGGGCCGGCGGGAACC
>USAB01000132.1 GCA_900552585.1 uncultured Coriobacteriaceae bacterium | reverse complement strand
GCACGGAAGCTGCCGCGAACCGTGCCGTCAGGCTGGTCCTTCAGGATGCAGGCCACCTCGATGCCGCGTATGGAGCGCAGCGTGTCGATAAGCGGTTCGGCATCGGCTTTCGAGGCACCGAATTCCTGGAAATCCGCGCGCGTGATGTACGAGAACGAGAACCGGTCGCCAAACAACAGCTCCATGCGCTCCAGCAGACGACCTTCCAGGTGCAGCGATGCCATGCTGCGGCTCTGGAACACCTCGCGTGCCGGCACGTCCGGACTCACGCCGGCCGCGACCATCTCGGCTGCGGCGCGATACGCGTCCGCAGTCGTGTTCTGGTATTGGAAGCGGCCCGTATCCGTCATCAGACCCGTGTAAGCGCACAGCGCGATGTCGGGCGTCGCCCGCAGCGGAAGCAGCTTGATGAGCTCCCAGATGATCAGGCAGGCGGCCGGAGCATCCGTATCGACGTAGTTCAGCTGCGAATACGCCTCGGGAACGCGATGATGATCGATGGAAATGGTGCGCGCGCACCGCGAGCGGATGGCGGCGCAGACGCCGATGCGCGATTCCAGTGACACGTCCACCGTGATGAACGTCGTCGGGTCGCCCTCGAAATACGGCGCGGGCAGCAGCGTCTCGAAGCCCGGAAGGAAATGCAGCCCCTCTTCAACGGGAGCGTCTTCCACCAGCAGGCAGTCCACGTGCTTGCCCAGCGCGCGCAGCGCACCGGCAAGGGCCAGCATGGATCCCAGGCAGTCGCCGTCGGGATTCACATGGCCGCAGATGGCGTAGTCATCGGCCTCCTGCAGGGCCGCCGCAATGGAGGCCAAGTCCGTATTCGTCTGGGGAGATGCTCCCATCGTGAACCGCCTTTCTTACAAAAAAGCGGCTGCCGCGCGCATTCTTCAGAAGAACCCACGGGGCACCCGCTGAAAGGGGATGCGGCATATGCTGCCGCATCCCGCCATTTCCTACTCTTCGTTTCCCCCGTCGTCCGCATCCGAATCGGGCTTCGCATCCGCATCACTAGCCGGCGCCGAGGAAGCAGAGGCGTTGCGCGCTGCATCGGCGCGCAGAGCCGCATCGATGCGGTCGCCCTCGTCCACGGATTCATCCAACAGGAAGCGCAGCTTCGGCGCCACGCGCCAGTCAACCTTCTTCGCCATCAGCGAGCGAATGTGGCCGCTTGCCTTCTCGAATGCCTCGGCAACATCGTCATACGTGCCGGGATCGGCCGTGTAGAACACGTTGCACACGCTTCGATCGAAGCTAACTTCGCAGGCGGTGACGGTAACGCCCGCAAGGCGCGGGTCGGAGGTCTCGAACAACAGGATGTTCGAGATGACTTCGCGCGCCTGACGGTTCACTTTTCTACTGGCAGGACTCTGTTTCATGGTTCACCTGCTTTCGGTATCAGACCAAGCATCCGGCGTGCGCCGTCTACTCGGTGCGCTCCACTTCCCTGGAGCGGTAACCTTCGATGACGTCGCCGACCTTGATGTCCTGATAGCCCTCGATGGACAGGCCGCATTCATAGCCCTGCTTCACGGACTTCACGTCATCCTTGAAGCGGCGCATGCTGCCCAGGACGCCCTGGTAGACAATCGTGCCGTCGCGGACGATGCGGACCTTGTCGTCGCGGTGCAGCTCGCCCTCCGTGACGTAGCAGCCGCCGATCGTGCCCACCTTCGGCACGTTGAACGTCTGACGGACCTCGGCCGAACCGGTATCTTCCTCCACGATGTCGGGCGACAGCAGGCCCACACGTGCGGCGTTGATGTCCTCGATGGCCTGGTAGATGACGGTGTACAGGCGCACATCCACCTTTTCCTTCTCGGCCAGCTGCTTGGACTTGCCGGTCGGGCGCACGTTGAAGCCGATGATGATGGCATCGGATGCCGCAGCCAGCGTAACGTCCGTTTCCGTGATGCCGCCGACAGCAGCATGGATGATGTTGATCTTGACCTCGGACTGATCCATCTTCGCGAACGCGTCCTCCAGAGCCTCAATGGAGCCCTGCACATCCGCTTTCAGCACCAGGTTCAGGTCCGTCTGCTTGCCCTCTTCGATGCGGCTGAACAGCTCGTCCAAGCTCATATGCGTGGGCTTATTCTGGGCGGCCATGCGCTCGCGCATAGCACGGTCGTTCGCCAGGTTGCGGGCATCGCGCTCGTTCTCGAAGACGCGGAACTCGTCGCCTGCCGTGGGAACGCTGTCCAGTCCCAGGATCTCCACCGGGTCCGCCGGCTTCGCTTCCTTCACGCGCTCGCCGCGCGGGCTGATCAGAGCGCGGACGCGGCCATGCGACGTGCCGGCAACTACGACATCGCCCGCATGCAGCGTGCCGCGGTTGACCAGGACGGTGGCAACCGGGCCGCGGCCCTTGTCCAGCTTCGCCTCGATGACGTAGCCGGAAGCCTCGGCATCGGGGTTCGCCTTCAGCTCCAGGACATCGGCCTCCAGCAGGATGGTCTCCAGCAGCTCGTCGATGTTCAGGCGTTTCTTTGCGGAAACGTCCACGAACATGTTGTCGCCACCCCATTCCTCGGGGATGATGCCGTATTCCGTCAGCTCCTGGCGCACGCGGTTCGGGTCGGCGCCGGGCTTGTCAATCTTGTTCACGGCAACCACGATGGGCACCTTTGCGGCCTTCGCGTGGTTAATGGCCTCGACGGTCTGCGGCATGACGCCGTCGTCTGCGGCGACGACCAGGACGACGATGTCCGTAATCTGGGCGCCGCGGGCGCGCATGGCCGTGAATGCCTCGTGGCCGGGCGTGTCGACGAACGTGATCTGGCGTCCGTTGATGTGCACGACGGAAGCGCCGATGTGCTGCGTGATGCCGCCAGCCTCGTGCTCGGCAACGCCCGTGGAGCGGATGGCGTCCAGCAGGCTGGTCTTGCCGTGGTCGACATGGCCCATGACGGTGACCACAGGCGGACGGGGCTTCAGGTCCTCTTCCGTGTCGTGGTACACAACGGCGTACTCTTCCTCGGGCGACACGACACGCACCTTGCGGCCCATGTCATCGGCGATGAGCTCGATCAGTTCATCGGACATGGACTGCGTCAGCGTCAGCGGGTTGCCCAGCAGGAACAGGCGCTTCACGATGTCGTTCGGCTGCACGCCCAGCAGCTCGGCGAACTCGCCGACCGTTGCGCCCTGCGGCACCTCCACCGTGGAGGAGTCCAACGCCAACTCGGGGTCGATGCCCTTCTCAATGGCGCGCTCCGCCGCGCGCTCGCGCGCCTCTGCCTGGCGCTTCTCCTTGCGCTTCTTGCGGCGGCCTTCGCCCTTGCCCTGGTTCGCAGCGGCAACGGCGGCGCGAGCCTCGGCGAGCACCTTGTCGCGCTGCAGCTTCTCGGCATGGTCGGCCATCTGGGAGTAACGGTCTTCGCCCTTTCCTCCCTGCTGTGCGGCCTCATCCAACTCCGGCACATCCGGCTCGAAGCTGTGGGAATGCTTGCCGCCCTTCTTCTTGCCGCCCTTGCGCTCGTTCTGGCGGTTCAGCTGCTGCTGGTGTTTCTGCTCGTTCAGGCGCGTCTGCTCGGGCTCGATCTGAAGCCCGCT
>USAB01000131.1 GCA_900552585.1 uncultured Coriobacteriaceae bacterium | reverse complement strand
CGGCCTCGGCCTCGGCGGTAGCAGCCTTCGCGGCAGCCTTCTTCTCGGCCTCGCGGGCGGCAATGTTCTCGCGGGCAGCACCGAACTTGTCGGTGAAGCGCTGGACGCGTCCGCCGGTGTCGATCAGCTTCTGCGTGCCAGTGAAGAACGGATGGCACTCGTTGCAGATGTCGATGCGGATCTCAGGCTTCGTGGAGCGGGTCTGGAACGTGTTGCCGCAAGAGCAACGGACCGTGCAATCCACATATTCCGGATGGATATCAGGTTTCATGAATTCTCCTTTACAGCCTTGGTTTCCGACCAAGGCGAAGACAAGCTGAATTAATATAGCATGTCCCGTGCGAAACACCGGGACAATTTCGATATATCACACGATGTTCAAGAAGCACGCGCACTCCCCGTTCGCACCGCCCGGTGCTTCCGAAGCGCGCGTATGCGGAAAACGCTGAGGAAAAGCACAGGGCCGCACAGCGGCGGCCCTGCCCGGGCACGGCTCTTCGGGATGCCGTCCGGCTATTTCTTCTTGAACTGCGACGGATGAGCGGCGAAGAAGTCCGTACGCGGCGGCAGCTCCTTTACGGCATGGCGACCGGCACGGCAATCCTCGTCGGAGCACAGCTCGTCCAGGCTGTCGAACAAGCCGTCCCAGCTGAAGAACCGCCGCGGGTCGAACTGCAGGTAGTCGCAGATCTTCTCGCAGCCCGCAGGCGCCACGGGATGCATGAGCAGCGCGCAGACGCGCAGGAGATACGTGCAATCCACCAGCACCTGGCGACGCTTCGCGGCCACGGCGGCGGCATCCGCCGGCGTGCCCTCTTCGGGATTCTCGAGCGCCTCCACTTCCCTGCTGCCACGCGACCAGGTCTTGTTCGCCTTGCGCACGAACTCGTCCATCTGTTGCATGATGGAATGCAGCTCGGCCTTGTGCATCGTGCGCTCATAGCGATCCATTACCTTGTGGGCCTGAGCCACAATCTCGGGCGACGGCACTCCCAGCGGCACCGTGCAATCGAAATGGTTCTTTGCCTCGTACAGGCAGCTGCGCGCCAAGCGGTTGAACACCTTCGTGAGCAGCTGGCCTTCCTTCAGCACCGGGTCGGACACACGCGGGTTGTCGCGCTTCTCCGGTTCCGCGAACGCCTTCGGGTCGAACGACGCAGCGCGCTGGTCCAGCGCCAGGGCCAGGAAATGCGCACGGAGCTGCTCGGCGGAGTAATGATCCAGCAGCTCGTCGGCCTTCGGCGGCTTCACGGCGCTCGACGACGAGGCCTTGCGGCCCTGGAACAGCACGTGATAGTTCGCAATCAGACGGCTCTGCTGCACGCGTCCGTCGGACGGCGGCATCTCGCCGGCATCGCCAGCCTGCGCGGCCACCCACAGCGCCGGCTGCGCCACGCCGTAGAAGTAGATGTTATCCTCGCCGATGAACTGGTAGATCTCGGCATCCTTCGACGCCCAGTACTGTTTCCAAGCCTCATCGGGCAGGCCTCGCTTCTCCAGCACCGCCTGCGTGAACGAGATGGGCGCCCACAGGCTCTCCGGCCAGCACCACACCGTCAGGCCCTCCATGCCGTCTTCGAGGGCCGGCGCTTTCACGCCCCAATCGATGTTGCCCGTGATGCGGAACGGCACGAGCGTCTTGCCGGTGCGGATCTTGATACCCGCGCCCAGCAGCAGGTCGCGCGCCACATCGCGGTCGTCGATGGTGGCGAATTCCAGCTCGAAGCTGGACTTGCCCTTCGGCACGGGGCGGTACTCGTGCTTCGGCATGCGCGGCGCCAGCTCCAAGTAGCGCTCGTACGCGTTGTCCTTCTGGTTCACGAAGATGATGGGCGCACCCAGGAACTCGCCGATCTTCTTCGGCACGATCTCGCGGATCTCCGGGTCCGCCTCGCATTCGCGCACGTATTCCGCAACGACATCCCGATAATCCGGCAGGTCGAAGTACCAGTTTGCCACCGGGCGCATCTCGGGCGTCTCGCCCGTGATGGACGACTTCGGGGCAATGAGCTCCTCGGGGTCGTACTGATGGCCCAGATCGCATTCGTCCGCATAGGCATGCTCGCTCTTGCAGCCCTGCACCGGGCAATGGCCCACCACCTGGCGGCCGTTCAGGAACGTCTGGGCCACCGGGTCGTAGAACTGCAGCGTTTCGCGCTTATGCAGGTGCCCGTTGTCGTACAGACGCTTGATCAGACGGTTCGACAGCTCCTGATGCTTCTGCCCGCACAGGCCGATGCCGCTGCCTTCGTAGACATCCGGGGAGATGGCATACGCGTCCAACGTGGCCTTCTGGCTGTTGTGATTGCGCATGACGTAGTCGGAGATGCTCCCCGCGAACCCCTCGTTCTCGACCAGCTTCCGATACCCCTCGTTGATGGGCGAGCCGAAGCAGTCCGTGCCGGACACGAACACCACGTTCTCGGCCCCGATGCGATCGCGCAGAAAGCGCGCGAAGCAGTCGGCGGGAATGAACACGCCGCCGATATGCCCCAGGTGCAGCGCCTTGTTGCCGTACGGCATGCCCGCCGTTACCACGGCGCGCTTCGGCCACTCAACCTTATTGCGAGATGCCATTGCTCTTAAGCTCCTTCAATGCTTTGGCCAGCTCGTCCTTCGATACGGTGATGCTGTCGCCGTCCGAGCTGCTTTCGCTGTTCCCCAACAGCTTCATGAGGCTATCCAGGTCGCTTGATTCCGTCAAGTCCATGGTGTGGTAGTCGTCACCGCCGCCCGCCAGCTGCGACGCCTTCTTGCAGGCGTCGTCCAAGGTGCCGATCTCGTCGAACAGGCCGTTGTCAACGGCGTCCAGACCGGTGAACGGCAGGCCCGTGGCAAGTTTCTTTACCTGCGCCTTCGACATGTTGCGGCCTTCGGCGACCGTGCTGATGAACTGGTCGTTGATCTGATCGACCATATCCTGATAGTACTTGCGCTCCTTCTTCGTGAGCGCGCGCGTGCCGTAGCTGGAGTCCTTGCTGTCGGCGCTGACGATGTCATCGACGCTGATGCCGAGCATCTTCAGCAGGCCGGAGTAGTTCGTAACCTGCATAGCCGTGCCGATGGCGCCCACCTCGGAGGACTTCGCCGCATACAGGTAGTCCGCCTGCGACGAGATCTCGTACGCAGCCGACGCATCGATGGATGCAGCGGAAACCACGACGGGCTTGCTGCAGTCCTTGACCAGCTTGCTCATCTCCTCGCCGGCCGTAGACGTGCCGCCGCCGGAATTCACGCGCAGGACGATGGCGGAAACGTTGCCGTCATCCTCCGCCTGCTGCAGCAGGTCTTTCAGCCCTTCGGGGCTGCACGCCGTTCCGTCATACTGGATGGTACCGTCCATCGTGATGATGGCGATGGTGTTCGGCTCGGATGCCGTCTTCTGGTCGGAGCTGCCGAACAGGCTGCTCGGCAGCAGGCTGGAGCCGCCGGCGCTCTGCACCATGCTCGAGCACGATGCCATACCGGCGATGACGAGCACAACTACAGCGGCAATGATTGCGATGGCTATCTTCCACCCGTTGCCGCTCTTGCGCGGCGCGGCGGCCTGGGCCCCCGCTGCGACGGGGGCGGGAGCGGGCGGCAC
>USAB01000130.1 GCA_900552585.1 uncultured Coriobacteriaceae bacterium | reverse complement strand
CGGGTGGCGGGCCTGCGGTGGGCAGCAGACCCCAGACCCCAGACTCCAGACGGGCAGGTTTGCCTGCCTCTGCCAACAGAATCACGATTTTTGGACGTCAATCGAACTTGGGAATGGTTTTAGGTCAGCTAACATTTTTGCGTGTCGGATAAAGGGCTCTCTGAGGCCTGAAATCGGCATTAATCCTTACAAAAACAAACCAACCGATGTGATGGCATTGATGTTCAAAATTGTTAGATAAGAATAAACCATTCCCAAATAGATGTTTCGTCCAATTTTTGGATCTCGGTTGGAGGCGACGGCCCGGAAGCGGCAACTTGGGGGGTAGGCGGCCCGGAAGCGATGAACCGAAAGCTGCGACCGAGAGGCGGCAGCAATCCGAAGGCGGGGATTCCGAGGCTCGACTCGAAAACGGAGGTGGGCGGCGGCATTTCGGCTGCGGCACGCGGCCTCGGCCCCGTCGGCGGGGCCGACGGACGGCTGAAGCTCGGTTAGCGGTCGCGCTCGCTTTCTGCTAGCAGCTCCCGAGCCAGCGGAAGCGCGTCGTGGGCATACTGAAACCGCAGGAACCGCGGATCCAACCCGCTCGAACCTAAACGGATGCGGTCCAGGCCGTCGGCATCCTTGAAGATGCGGTAGATGGTCGCGGCGTCTGCATCGGCGTCGGCCGGCAATGCAGCTTTCAGACCGTCCGGCAGCAGCAACTCCGCGCCTTGCATACCCCGGAGGGCATCGGATGTCTTTTCCAGCGGCGCGCGTTTGAGCCGGCTGGACGACGAGGTGGGAAGTTCGTCTCGGTCCTCTGCTGCGGAGATAACGCGCAAGCCGTCGGCGTCGTCCCGATCGTGCCACTGCATGGCAAGGTAGGCGCGCGGGTCGAAGCGCAATGGGCCCGTGCTGCTGCCGTCCTTCGCCGCTTGGGCGCAGTATTCCGCATAGTAGTTCGCCGCGCGATCGCCGTGGCCGGTGTCCAGATACGGATTCTTGCGGCGGGAATCGTGGAACACCGCGGCGGCTGCCAGCGCATCCAAGTCCGCATCGGAAAGCCCAGCAGCATCTCCCATGGTCAGCGCAAGCATCAGCACGCGCGCCCAGTGCGGACGGAAATGGATGGCGCCTCCCGTGGTCCACGGGTTCAGGCGGGTGTCGATGAATTCCAGCCATTTCAGGAAGCGGGTGCGCACGCGCTCGCTCGGCGCCAGCGCGGCCAGCTGGTCCAACGGGTCGTCGGCCAGGCGCTCGGCAGCAAGGTCGCGCTCAATGATTTCGGCGAAGTTCGGGTTGGACATAGCCTTATCCCAGGATTCGCAGAACGAATGAAACTCGTCGTCCAGGAAATGAGGGGCAACCTGCCCGTTGCGGTCGTAGAGCTTTCGCACGCGATAGCGCGGAGTCTTATCCATCCGCCATCACCTCCCGGAGACGTATCGATTCCTTCAGCCTACTCCTTCATCAGCAGCAACGCCATCTTGAAGGGTCCGTCTGCCTTCACATAGTGCCGGCCGCCCTTTGCGAACACGAAATTCTGGCCCGCGACAACGCGGTGCTCTTCGCCCTCGTAGCCGATGATGCCCGCGCCATCCAGCGCGAACACCAGCGCCTGGCCCGGCGCCGCATGCTCGGACAGCCCGGTGCCGGCACCGAAGCTCATCAGGGCCAGCTTCACATGGTCGTTGTTAACCAGGTCCGTGTTGATGATCTTGCCGTCCTGATAGGGCAGCAAGTCGGCAAGCTTCAGGACCTCTCCCGTTTTCAGCAAATTATTCATGGATGTTCCCTCCTTCAGGGTCAATTCGGCGTATACGCAATCGGTACGAGCGCGCATGCCGACCGGCGTGTCGATAGGGGTGACGAACGTGTCGCCCGGTTCGAGGTTCCAGGTGCCTCCGGTGTCGTCGAAAATCTGGAGCTGGCCGCTTTCCGCCCAGATGATTTTGCTACCTGGGTAGCTTTCTGCGCTGATGTCCGTTTCGGCGGCAAGGGCGAAATACGCCAGCAGCATGCCGTCATGCTGCCAGGCAATCTCCGAGGCGGTGCAGCCAGGGATGGGCGCAATGTGCTGGTCCAGCACGAACGTGCTTCCGGCTTCGGGAATCATGCGGACACCCCCAGCCGCTGTTCCAGCCAGCGCTTCAAGACCCGCGCGTGATTCACTTGCGGGTCCTTTGCCGCATAAAGCAGCGTGATGA
The DNA here is from genome assembly GCA_900552585.1 of uncultured Coriobacteriaceae bacterium. Taxonomy (GTDB): domain Bacteria; phylum Actinomycetota; class Coriobacteriia; order Coriobacteriales; family Eggerthellaceae; genus UMGS1519. The sequence goes on along the minus strand of USAB01000130.1, from coordinate 1,452 downwards.
CCTGCGGGTTCTGCTTGCGCAGCTTCTCCACGTAGGCTGCTGCTTCCGGGCTTTCATCCAGCTCGGCGGTGTACGCGCCGGCGAACCATTCGAAATTCTCCGCCTTGTGACCGAACGCCTTGCGCGCCTCGGCAGAGGGGCACAGGCACTTCGGCCAGTCGTCAAATGAAAGGTCGACCTTCTTGATGCCGCGCGGCCAGAGGCGGTCGACCAGTAGGCGCATGCCGTCGTCGGGTGCCGCGGGCTCGTATACGCGTTTGATTCTGATTTCCATTCTCCTCATCCTCGATTCTCCGTTGCAAGATGCTCCATGCCCCTTGAAGGCCGCCGGGCGGCAAGCGGCTGCAAGGTCGTGCCAGGTGGCAGGCGGCTGTCGGAACGCGGGTGCTACTTGGCCGCGAACGCCCGCGAGATGGCAATCGCCCGCGAGATGGCGAACGCCCGCGAGGCCGCGAGCGCTTGCGCTAGCCCAGCGTGACGACCTTCGAATGCTCCAGCCGCTTCGACACTTCCTGCGCGAACGACTGCGCGCAGATGCCGCATTCGGCGCAGTTGCCGTGCTGCCCGCCTTCCCACTGCGGAAGATGCGCGCGCAAAAACTCCGCTGCCGCACGCAGGTCCTCTTCGTTGGGGTGATGTTGGGACTCCATCACGCGCGCCACACCGGCTTCGTCCAGGTGGTGCGGATCTTCCGGCGGAAGGTTCCGCCGCTTCTCGATATTGTCCATGCGCACTTTCCCCTGGCTGAGGAACACGCCCGCGCATTCGTTCTTCTCGTTCACCGCGCGAATGACGTTTGCGCGCACCTTGTCAGCGTAGGGGCTGTCCGGATAGCCGCCGAACGTGCCGAAAACCAGCACGCGCTTGCCCGACATGCCCGCGAGCAGCTTTGCGTTCAAGGGGTCCAGCGTCGATTTGAAGCACCAGAAGCACATCACCACCAGCTGCGTGTCGACTTCCTGTCCCCGCTCGTGTTCGCGGACGTCGTACCCCAAGCGGCGCAGCTCCGCTTCAACGGCGTCGGCCACTTTGCGGGTGTTGCCGGTACGGGACGAGACGGCGCACATAACGGTCTGGGACATGGATCCTCCTTCGTCATTTTCTCCATAGTTGCAATTTCAGAACGGGCCGTCTGTTGTGGAGGCAACAAAATACGAGGCGTCTTCGGCGAACGGGCGAAGCAACAGACGCACGGGCATTGCCCGGGAAAGAGCGAAACGGAAGAGTCGGCCAACCGTTTAGCGGGCTATTGTGCGCACTCAGTGTATACCGAAACGGGATTTATAGGCCTGACGGCAATTCATGAGCTGCTGAGCAGGATATATATAAACACAATATGGTTTGCATATGTAACTTGTATTTCACGTATATCTGCGCACCGCCTAACATGACGGGCTGAGAGGCGGATCCCCCCCCCCGCCGCCCGCCGGGGGGGGGCGGCGTCAACGGCAT
>USAB01000129.1 GCA_900552585.1 uncultured Coriobacteriaceae bacterium | reverse complement strand
CGCGACATCCGAGCCCCCCCCGGAAATCTTCGTCCGGCGCCGCCATGCCGCCGTCGCCCAGATTCGAGCCGACCTTGAACGCGATGAGGCTGGAGTTGTTGCGCACGGTGTAGTACGCACCGCCCTGGCGGATGTTCCAACTGCGCGATTCGGACAGGTACGTGAAGCCCTCTTCGTCCAGATAGCGCCTGACGGTATGGATGGTATGGAACATGCTGGGGCTGTCGGAGATGAAGTCTAACAGCTCTTCGGAAACTTCCAGGTTGCGGGTGTCCATGGCGGCTCCTCCGTGTGAACGACTGCGGTCTTGCCTTCCAGCATAGCAGCCCGGCATGCGGATGCGGTAGGGGCGGGGCCGCGTGCCCGGTCGCGCTGTCTCGTCGGCTTTATCGGGCCGTTCCGCCCTGCGCCCGACCCGTCCGGCGGACGGCGCCGACCAGCAGAACCAGTGCGACGGCTTCGGCTGCCGCCGAATAGCAGATCAACGCCGGCACGGAAACCGTGTACAGCCCGCCGGCGATGACGCCGCCCAGCAGGCTGCTGATGCCCACGAACACGGAGAACAGGCCGTATGCCGTGGCGCGCTGCGACAGCGGGATCATGTCGGCCACGGCGGCGCGCATCGTGGATTCCTGTATGCCTAGGCTCACGCCCCACAGCATGATGCCGACGATGACTGTTGCCAGGTTGCTCGTGTACGCGAAGAACGGGATGGCGGCGCATACGAACGGCAGGCACAGCAGCACGCGCGTGCCCAGTTTGTCGTACAGCACGCCCGTGATGGCGGCGAACAGGCCGTCGACGGCCATGGCGATGGCGTACAGCAGCGGCACCAGCGCGTCATCCGCCAGATTCACGGACACCAGGTGGTAGCCGATGACGCCGAACGTGGCCACGCCCGTGAGCATGATGGAGCAGGCAAACGTATAGTGCCAGAACAGCCGGGGCAGCTTGCGCGTGCCGTTCCGATCAGCGTTTTCGGTGCCGGCGGGCTGCGCGCCGGCATCCGGGGATCCCGTGCGTTCGGGTGCCGTTTCGTCCTTTGCGGATTCGGCTGCTTCCAGCTCGTATACGGCCGGGTTCGGCACCTTGCGGCGCAGCGCCAGCAGTACGCAGATGGCGGCGATGCCGGGGATGATGAGCGCGCCGAGCGCCACGCGGTAGTCGCCCGCGGTGGCGGACAGCAGTGCGGACACGACTAGCGGTCCGGCCACTGCGCCGATCTGGTCCATGACCTCGTGCATTGCGAAGCCCTTGCCGCGGCCGACGGCTGCGGCGGCATGCGAGATCATGGCGTCGCGGCTCGGTGTACGGAGCGATTTCCCGAAGCGCTCGAAGATGATGAGCAGCGACACGCCCAGCAGGCTTCCGGCGAAGCCCATGGCGGGCACGGCGCACGCCGTTGCGGCGTAGCCCAGGATGGCGAATGTCCAGTAGCGGCCGGTCCGGTCCGCCAGCGGGCCGGAGAACAGGCGCCCGGCAAGCGCCGTGGCCTCGCCCAGGCCGGATACCAGGCCCACGACGAACGCATTCGCGCCCAGGCCGGCAAGCAGCGGCCCCTGGACGGCCAACGCACCTTCGTAGACGGTGTCCATCAGCATGCTGACTAGGCCGAAGCTGACAATGAAGGCGTACGGTTTCACAGAGGTGCGGGTGGCGTTCGCCATGCGCGCGGGTCACTTCCTTAACTGCGGCGTGCGGTGTATCTGCGCGCGGGTGGTTCAATCTGAATGCATTCTAGTATAGGGGCGCATGACCCTGGTATGGCAGTGGGCACGGGGCGGTAACGGCATGGTAACGCCGCCATGCCGTCGCTCCGTGCAAAGCAGCCGTTCACCTTAACGCTTCCGACCGACCTGAAGCGGACTTCGGGGAAGCGACCCGATAAACCACCTGGAACAACAGAGGTGCAAACCAGGTCGATTTACCCTATCGACCCGAAATAAATTATGTGAACCAACAGTACCGACGCGATTTTCCCCGCGTTACGTTCTGCCTGTCACAACGGCCATCGGTCTCCGATGGGCGGCCGCGCAACAAAGGCGCAGCTGCATGAAACGAAGGAAAGGTATTGCACATGGACAAGCATGTTGACCTGCAAGAAGAATACGGGCTGTTCATCGACGGCGAATTCCGTCCGGCTTCGGATGGTGCGAAGATGACCACCACCTGCCCGGCAAACGGTGAGAAGCTGGCAGAGTTCGCCGCTGCCACGGAACAGGACGTCAACGACGCTGTCGCAGGCGCCTGGAAGGCTTATGAATCCTGGAAGAAGACGTCGCCGAAGCAGCGCGGTGCCATCTTGCGTAAGATCGCCGGCATTATCGACGAGAATGCCGAGCGCCTGGCCATGATCGAATCCCTGGACAACGGCAAGCCCATCCGCGAGACGCTGAACATCGACATCCCGCTATCGGCAGACCACTTCCGCTATTTCGCAAGCTGCATTGAGGCCGATGAGGGATCTGCTACCGTTATCGACGAGCGCTATATGAGCCTGGTGCTTCGCGAGCCCATCGGCGTCGTAGGCCAGATTGTCCCGTGGAACTTCCCGTTCTGCATGGCGGCTTGGAAGCTGGCTCCGGTGCTGGCGGCCGGCGACTGCACGGTGTTCAAGCCGTCGAGTTCTACGCCGCTGTCCGTGTTGGAGTTCGCAAAGCTGACAAAGGACGTCATCCCGGCGGGCGTGTTCCAGGTCATCACCGGCTCCGGCAGCAAAGCAGGCCAGTACCTGCTTGACCATCCCGACCTGCGCAAGCTGGCGTTCACCGGCTCCACGGAAATCGGATACAACGTGGCGGATGCCGCGGCGAAGAAGCTTATTCCCGCCACGCTGGAGCTGGGCGGCAAGTCCGCGAACATCTTCTTCGATGACTGCGATTTCGAGAAGGCCATGGACGGCCTGCAGCTGGGCATCCTGTTCAACCAGGGCCAGGTCTGCTGCGCCGGCTCCCGCGTATTTGTGCAGGACACGTTCTACGACAAGTTCGTGGAAGAAGCCGTGAAGCGCTTCAACGCCGTCAAAGTGGGCATGCCGTGGGAAGCCGACACGCAGATGGGCTCCCAGATCAACGAGAAGCAGGCGCAGAAGATCGTCAACTACATCGAGATCGGCAAGCAGGAGGGCGCAAAGGTCGCCTGCGGCGGCGCTCGTGCCACGGAAGGGGATCTGGCCAACGGCGCGTACGTGCAGCCCACGCTGCTCGTTGACGTCACGAACGATATGCGCGTGGCGCAGGAGGAGATCTTCGGCCCCGTTGCCGTGGTCATCAAGTTCCACGACGAGGACGAGGTCATTGCCATGGCGAACGACAGCGAGTACGGTTTGGGCGGCGCCGTGTGGACGAACAATCTAAACCGCGCATTCCGCGTGGCGCGTTCCGTGGAAACCGGTCGCATGTGGGTCAACACCTACAACCAGCTGCCTGAAAAGGCGCCGTTCGGCGGCTACAAGAAGTCCGGCATCGGCCGCGAGACATACAAGACCATCTTGGACAACTACTCGCAGGTGAAGAACATCTTCATCGACCTGGAAGCCACCCCGTCCGGCTTCTATCCCGCTCCTCAGGCGTAACGCTTCACCAGCCATAGGCGGTGCATCGCATCGGATTGGGGCACCGCTCTTTCTTTCCTCTGCCGCCCGCCGCGTTCAA
>USAB01000128.1 GCA_900552585.1 uncultured Coriobacteriaceae bacterium | reverse complement strand
GCTTTGACAGGGTTGCTCTTTGCGGCGCTGCGGGCGGGGATCAGGCCGCCCAGCAGGTCGGGAAGCAGCTCGCGGACATCCTGCGTGGGGATGTGCTTCACGGCGTACAGGTACTCGTCGCCGTCCACCACGCGGCGCTCCAGGTCGTCGACGGAGACGCCCTTGCCGCGGGCGAAGCCGTTCGCGGCCTTCGTGGGGTTGCCCTCCGCGTCGAACGCGATGGCCGTCTTCGGGCCCTTGTATTCCTCTACCAGCGCCTCCGTGGCGTCGGGCACGCCGATGACCTTCACAATCAGGCGGCGCGGAGACGAGTACACGGCCACGTCATCGTAGGCAATGCGGGCGGCGGAAAGACGCGCGGGCACCATCTTCTCCAGCTGCTCCGTAGCGGACACCAGGTCGAATGCGGGAATCTCCTCGCAGCCGATCTCGAATGCAAGCGTATGCTTTCCCAAAGGCATGACTATTCCCCCTTCCCTTCCGCTGCGGCGGGCACTTCTCCCACCACGTTCTCAAGGTACGAAGCGCAGCAGTCCTTCGCCATGCCGCGGACGCGCAGCATGTAGGCCATGCGCTCCGTTGCCGAAATGACGCCGCGCGCATCCAGCAGGTTGAACGTGTGGCAGCACTTCAGCACGTAGTCGTAGGCGGGCAGCGGCAGCTTGCGCTCCAGGCAGTTCTGCACTTCCTTCTCGTAGTCGTTGAAGTCCTTGAACAGCATGTCCGTGTCGGCTGTCTCGAAGTTGTACGCCGAGAACTCGCGCTCGTTCTCCAGGTAGACGTCGCCGTACGTGAATTCCACGCCGTCGTCGCCGCGGCTCCACACGATGTCGTACACAGAATCGACGCCCTGGATGTACATGGTGAGGCGCTCCAGACCGTACGCAAGCTCCACGGGCACGGGGCTGCACTCGAAGCCGCCCACTTGCTGGAAGTACGTGAACTGCGTGACCTCCATGCCGTTCAGCCAGACTTCCCAGCCCAGGCCCCAGGCACCCAGCGACGGGCTCTCCCAGTCGTCCTCGACGAAACGAACGTCATGATGATCCACGTCGATGCCGATGGCGCGCAGACTGCCCAGGTACAGGTCCTGGATGTTGTCGGGCGACGGTTTGATCAGCACCTGGAACTGATAATAGAACTGCAGGCGGTTCGGGTTCTCGCCATAGCGGCCGTCGGCGGGACGACGGCACCCCTGCACGTAGGCCGTGCGCCACGTATCGGGGCCCAGCGAACGGAGCAGCGTGGCCGTGTGGTTCGTGGCCGCACCGACCGGGCTGTCGTAGGGCTGCAGGATGACGCACCCCTGGTCCGCCCAATACCTCTGCAGATTCATGACGACGTCCTGGAACGTCATCACTTTGTCGCCCGCGCGGTGCGCGGCGGACTGGTTCGCTGACATGATCCTCCTTCTAATCCAAGATGCCGATGCGGTTCAGCGGCCAGAACGTGAAGTTCGCATGGCCGGTGACTGAGTCTTTGCTTACGGCACCGAAATAACGTGAGTCCGCAGAATTCGTGCGGTTGTCTCCCATAACCCAGAGATACCCGTCCGGCACGGTGTACGGATACGTGACGGACACGCCGTACGCCGTGTTAAGCGGAAGGCTCTGCTTGCCCTCCGTATACGGCTCATCAAGCTTCTTACCGTCCACGTACACGTAGCCGTCCTTTAAGTCGACGGTCTGCCCTCCAACGGCGATGACGCGCTTGATCAGCGTGCGCTGAGGGTTCTCGGGATCCGCGAACGTGATGATATCGCCCTGTTCGGGATCGCGGAAGTAATAGCTGACCTTCTCGGAGAACACGCGGTCCCCGATCTGGATGGTATCCAGCATGGAGCCGGAGGGAATCTCGTAGGTACCCACCACGAACGTGCGCAAGCCGAAATACGCGACCACCACGATGGCGATCATGATGAGGAAGCTGGCAAAGGTCGACAGACCGCCCTTCTCCTCTCGTTTCGACTGCAATTCACGCGAAGCCATTCGGTTCCTTCCCTCCCTGGACAGCCGCGCATCCGTGAATGCGGGCCATGAGAACGCATGTGAACCTATGATAGCGTCTTATGACCCCGCGGACGAAGCGCCTTTTCCATCGGACAAAGTTTTCAGAAACGCGCGGTCGTCATCCGTCAGATCGGCGTCGGCAAGCAGGTCGGGGCGCAGGGAGAACGTGCGCAGCAGGCTCTGATGCCGCCGCCAGAGCGCCACCTTGCCGTGGTCGCCGCTCGTCAGCACCGGCGGCACGACCATGCCGCGGAAGTCCGCCGGACGCGTGTACTGCGGATATTCCAGCAGATTGCCGTGGAAGCTCTCGTCTTCCGCACCCGTCTCGGCACCCAGCACACCGGGCAGCTTGCGCACGACGGCGTCGATGACCACCATGCTGGCCAGCTCGCCGCTCGTTAACACGTAGTCCCCAATCGACAGCGTGCGATCCGCAAGCGCATAGGCGCGCTCGTCGATGCCCTCGTAATGGCCGCAGACGAACAGCAGGCGCTCCTCGCGCGCCAGCTCGCAGGCGAGCGCGTCGTGGTCATCGACGATATCGTCACGACCGGCTCGACCGCCGCAGACGCCGCGCACGTCCTGCGCAGCATGGGCGCCGCCTGTGTTTTCGTACTCGCGGCCGCAAAAACCGTGGACTGAACCGTTTTTCTCCCTCCCCCTCTTTACTTTCTTTCGTCTATTCTTTATAATTTTAATATACTGCCGCACTTTTTTCTGTCGACTTTGGCAATATCGACAAATGAGAGCGCGAATTTCTGGGAATTTTATAGATTTCTCTCTTGCGTCAGACGCGGCTATATGGTATGATAGGAGAGCGTGAAAAAGACATATGTCTTTTCAGGAAGGACAGATTAACGCATGGTTAAACCAAAATACTATCTGGTCGAACGAACGCTGCTGCCCGAGGTCTTTCAGCGCGTGATCGAGGCCAATGAGGCGATCGCCTCGGGTAAGGCTGCAACAGCAAGCGAGGCCGCAAAGCTCGCGGGCCTGTCGCGCAGCGCTTACTATAAATACAAGGACGGCGTCCGACCCTTTTTCGAGGCGACGACCGACCGCATCGTGACGTTCCACTTCATGCTGCACGACCAGCCGGGCATGCTCTCGAGCATCCTCGGGCTGATGGCGAAGTCGGGCGCGAACCTCATGACGGTCAACCAGTCCATCCCCATGCGCGGTCAGGCATCGGTCACGATCGCCGCGCGAACGGGCGAAATGAAATATTCGGTCGAGGAGCTGCTGCACCGCGCAGAGCAGCTCGAGGGCGTGAACAAGGTCGAGATCCTTGCTTCCGAATGATAAACTGCAATAAATTCTCCCACGGAAAGGAATTATCACAATGGTAAAAGTAGCAATCATGGGACACGGAACGGTCGGTTCCGGCGTGTACGAGGTATTCGAGATGAACGCCGAGAAGATCGCGCGCACGGTCGGTGAGCCGGTCGAGGTCAAATATGTGCTCGATCTGCGCGATTTTTCCTCTCTGCCCTACGGACATAAATTCGTTACCGACTTCTCCGTCATCGAGAACGACCCCGAGGTAACGGTCGTTGCCGAGGTCATGGGCGGCGTGGGCGCAGCATATCAGTTCACCAAGCGCTGCCTCGAGGCCGGCAAGAGCGTCTGCACCTCCAACAAGGAGCTCGTCGCGACGAAGGG
>USAB01000127.1 GCA_900552585.1 uncultured Coriobacteriaceae bacterium | reverse complement strand
GACGACCCTGCTGGACTACGGCTTTGCCCATTATGCGGCGGTACCGGTGCCCCAGCTGCCCGACCGCCCGCTGGAACTGGCTGTCAAGGGGAGCGCGGAACAGACCGTGCCGCTGGATTACAGCGCCCTGCCCAGCTCCGTGCTGCTGGAAAAAGGCGCGGGGGCCGGTCTGCGGGCGGAGCTGACCCTGCCCGAAGCGCTGGAAGCGCCCGTACAGCGGGGGCAGAGCGTGGGAAAAGTGGAAATTTATGCGGGAGACACCCTGCTTTCCGAAGCGGAGGTGACGGCGGCGGCAGATGCGCCGGGGAATGAGTGCGTCTGCCGTTTATCCGTCGATTTCGCCGCGTGCTGCCGTCGTTCACAATCTGCGCATATCCGCATGGTATCCAGAGAACAAGAATTTCGCTGCCCTCCATTCCACATTCCTTTCGGGCAGCGGGGTTTCAACGGGCAGCTGCCATGCGAAATGCAACAATGAATAATGCCCGTGGACGCAAGACGGTCCGGCCGACGGTGAAAGACGCCGGAGCAGCGAAGCGCCCATCCGAAGAAGGCCGTATGCGGCCTTCTTTTTTTGCCCCGATGCGGGTCGTATGGGATGCACGTGCATCCCGCTCCGTTTCGATCGGCATCTCTAACGGCGGCGGACGCCGAAAAGAGAAAACCGGCGGCAAACCTCCGAAGGGGCGTGCCGCCGGTCCATTGCGGGACGTGCGTTACGTCGAGGGCGAACGGAGTCGCCCGTCGGATTCGCTAGCAGCAGCCGCAGCCGCAGCCGCCGTCCGACGGGTAGAAGTGCATGGGGTACGAAAGGTACTTCACCGGGGGAACGCGGTCGACCGTCACGTAGCCGGCCGGGGCGGCCAGCACGCTGGGGATGCGGTTCACGATCGTGGCGCACGTATGCTCCACCGTTGCCGGCTTCTCCACGCTGAACGTCGTATCCGGTTCGCCGAAGATCTTCCAGTCGCACAGATCGCCGTCATCGGGGCCGTAGACCTTGCCGATCTGCGACGTCTTGATCACGGGGCCCTGGAACGTCTCGGTCGTCACCACGGTGCTCATACCGATGACCTTGCCGGCGGGGATGGTCTCGCCCATGGTTTCGGAATACGTGTCTTCCCCGGCGATGTACGGCACGTTCTCCTGCGTCGTGGATTTGATGGTCCAGCCCATCAGGTTCGCCAGGCTTTCGTTCGAGTTCCAGACATAGGAGGGCACCACGTCGTCGGGATGCGCGAGCGTCTGCTCGAACTCCTCGGGCGTCAGCCCAACGCCGTGCGCCTTCGCCAGTGCCAGGCCGTAATCCTCCACGTTGTAGCTGACGGCGCCCTCGATGCGGTCAATGCGCTGCACGCCGCCGGCCACGCATCCCACCATGTTGATCCAGAAAATATCCTGCATGCCGGCGCCCATAACCGTGCACCCCGTTTCCTGGCACAGCGCGTCGATGCGGTTCGTCAGCTCGGATGCGGTCGTCCAGGGGTAGATGGCCTCCTCGCACGTCGTGATGACGTTGATGCCGCGCATGATGCACTTTTCCACGTGCGGGTAGATGTCCTCTATGAAGCTGAACAGCGTCATGACGGCGATATCCGGCGCCGTTTCGTCGAGCACCGTATCGGCGTCGTCGGAGATCTTCACGCCCAGCTTCACGCCCAATTCGGCGTAATCGCCCACATCCATGCCCACAACAGCGGGATTCGTATCGATGGCGCCGACGATCTCGGCTCCGCTTTCGTACAGATAGCGCAACGTATACTTCGCCATCTTGCCGCAGCCGTACTGGACCACCTTGATCTTGTCGTTCATGATGCGCTCCTCTCTCATTGGGGAATATGCTCGCGTTCGTGCGTGCTGCTTCGCCTCTGCCGGCAGCCGCCTGCACTGTTCACTCCTCCATTTTCGCCTATTTCCTTTCGCAAAGTTAAATAACATGCGAATATTTTTCGAAATGGTAAACGAAGAAGCGCATCCGTGCGAAATGCGCTGCGTCTGGATGCTGCCCGCTGACATCGTCGGCCCCTCACCGCGCTCCGTTTCCGTGTTCGGGCTCACGCGGGCCGCCGCGGGGGAGTACCATGGCGGAGAGAGGGTGCGGGCCGTGCGGACCGCCGGTGGATGCACTCCATTCCATTGATGCGAAAGGACGTTCGATGACCCGCTATTATCTCGGCTTCGATGCCGGTACCCAAAGCGTGAAGGTGGCCGTATACGATCAGGACATGAAGTGCGTGGCATCCTCATCCGCCCCGACAACGCTGACGTATCCGCATCCGGGCTGGGTGGACATGGATGCCGACGAATACCTGGAGCTGGCGGTGTCCGGCATGGCGGACTGCGCGCGGCAGATGCGCCAGGCGGGCCTGGACCCGGCCGACACGGCCGTCATCATGGGCGACGGCATCATCTGCGGCATCGTGGGCGTGGACGAGGACGGCAATGCCATCACGCCGTATGTGAACTACCTGGACTCACGCACGAAGGACGATGAGCAGCTGATCAACAGCTGGGACCTGGATGTCTGGGGTCGCGAAACGGGCAATCCGGAGGCGAAGTGCATGTTCCCGGCGCTGTTCGCACGCTGGTTCATGGAGAACGTCCCGGAATTCCGCCGGAAGGGCGCGAAGTTCGTGCATGACGCGCCGTACGTGCTGGCGCATCTGGCGGGCCTGAAGGCGAAGGACATGTTCGTGGACTGGGGCGCCATGTCCGGCTGGGGCCTGGGCTACAAGGTTGAGGAGAAGTGCTGGTCGGACGAGCAGCTGGAGCTGCTGGGCATTCCGAAAGACATGATGCCCCGCATTGTGAAGCCGTGGGATATCGTGGGCAGGCTGACGCCGGAGATGGCCCGTCGGACGGGCTTTGCGGAAGGCACTCCCATCTGCGGCGGCGCCGGCGACACGATGCAGTCCATGCTGGGATCGGGCAACTTGCAGGCGGGGCAGGCCGTCGATGTGGCGGGCACGTGCAGCATGTTCTGCGTCTCCACGGACGGCATCGTTCCCGAGCTCTCGCGCAAGGGCACGGGCCTCATCTTCAACAGCGGCACGCTGCCGGACACATACTTCTATTGGGGTTACATCCGTACGGGCGGTCTGGCGCTGCGCTGGTACAAGGACAGCATCTGCGACCGGGCGGCCGACGGCGATTACTATCAGGTGCTCAGCCAGCGCGCGAAGAGCGTGGCGCCGGGTTCCGACGGCGTCATGTTCCTGCCGTACCTCACGGGCGGCACGAACGATATCGAATCCGCCACGGGCTGCTTCCTGAACCTGACGCTCGATTCCGACCAGGCCGTGCTGTGGCGCGCCGTGCTGGAGGCCATCGGCTACGACTACATGGAGATTGCGAAGCTGTATGCCGCTGCCGGCGTGGATATGAGCCGCCTGACCATCACGGAAGGCGGCAGCCGTGACGCGTTGTGGAACCAGATGAAGGCCGACATGCTGGGCGCCCACGCCATCACGCTGAAGAACCCGGGCAGCGCCGTCGTCACGGACTGCCTGTTCGGAGCCTATGCACTGGGCGATACGGCCGATATCAAAGAGGCACTGCGCGCGAACCTGGATATCAAGCGCGAATACGAGCCCGACCAGGCGCTCCATGCGTTCTACGAGCGCCAGTACGCGCTGCGCGCGCAGCTGGTGAAGCGGGATATGGCGGCGGCGTTCGACACTATCCGTACCATCGCCGCGGATCACGT
>USAB01000126.1 GCA_900552585.1 uncultured Coriobacteriaceae bacterium | reverse complement strand
TTTGCTGCAGGCGCTGCCGTACTTCATTGTGCTGATCGTTGCCATTTGCGGCGTGAACGTGTTCGTGGTGCTGCTGGGCGGCATTCTGCTGTTCGCGCTGGTGGGTGGTTTAACGGGGTCGCTGACGTTTGCCACGGCGTTCAGCGCCATGGGCGACGGCACGTCCGAGATGTTCGAAACCATGATCGTTACTATTCTGGTGGCATCTATCAGCGCCCTGGTCAGGGAGAACGGCGGGTTTGCTGCCATCTTGGAATTCATCAGGAGTCACTTCCGCGGGGTGCGTGGCGGCATGCTGGGCACGGGTCTGCTGACCATGCTCATGGATATCGCCTGCGCGAACAATACCGTGGCCATTGTGGTGGCGGGCCCCATTGCAAAGACGATTGGCAAAGATTACGGCATCCAGCCCACGCGTACGGCCAGCCTGATCGATATCTTCAGCTGCGTGGCGCAGGGCATCATACCGTACGGCGCGCAGCTGCTGGTGGCGGCGAACCTGGCCGGCATCGCCAGCATCTCCATTATGCCGTTCTGCATCTACCAGGTGATCCTGTTCGCGTGCGTGCTGGTCTGGATCGTGCTGCGCGGTCGCAACGACAAGGAGAACGCCCGCGCCGCCGCCTAGCGGGCCGTCCGGCAGGGCGCGCGCATCCGTGTCTGCGCCCGGGTGCCTGCAGGCGCCTGCATCGGGGCGCAGGCGCGTCAGCTTCGCGCGAAGACGAGGCAGTCGAATCGCACCGCTTTCGCCGTTAGCGAATAGGCGGGCTTCACGCCGGCCAGATACGGCCCCTTCGGCGGCCTCTTCACCACGATTTTGCGCGGACGGGCGGCGATGGCGGCTTGGAGCAGCTCGCGTTCGTCGTCGCATGGGCGCTCCAACCTATGCAGCAGCTGGAACTTCTTCTTCACCTGCGCGCTCTTTCGGCGTGCAGGGAACATGGGGTCCAGGTAGACGATATCCGGAGGTGCCTCGAGTCCGCCCAGCACCTCTATGCTGTCTGCTTCGCGGAAGTGCATGCGCGCTACGATATCGCACAGCTCGGGTGAGCGTTGCGCCCGGTGGAGGGCATCGCGCAGCAACGCTGCGATGACCGGATCGCTTTCGCTCAGGGTTACGTCGAATCCCGCTGCGGCAAGGAGCAGCGAATCCTCTCCCAGCCCTGCGGTGGCATCGAAGGCCGTCGGGGTACCCGTCAAGCCCTTGATGCGGGCGGCTCTCACAAGCAGCTCGCGTTGAAGCCTGCCGGGTTTCAGACGGGGAATCATACGGGTGAAGTCTGCCTGCAGCTCCATGCCGTCGCCCATAAGCGTCAAGCCCCTGCAATCGCATCGCAGTGCCAGTGCGGCACCGACGGCACGATCTGCATCGTGCGTAAGCGGGACCCTCAGGTGTGCAGCAAGCGCCGCCGCTTTGGCGATATCGGCGTTTTCGGGGGCGAATACGACCAGGTTGTCTTCAGGGTGTTCCGGCATCGGCTTCTTTGCCATGTCTGTTCGTCTCAGCGCCGGGCGCGCTCGGCAATGCCGCCGTTGCGATATGCGGCAAGCAGGTCTTCCAGGGCAGCCTTACGTTGTTGAAGAAGCGCTCCTTCGTCCGTGCTTTCCACCAGCAGCGGACGCTCTGCCTTCTCGATCTCGCGCCAGGTGGATTCCAGATCCGCGTTCTGCTCCACGGCGGCGCGGATGCCCGCGAACGGCTTGTGCGATGCCAGGTGCACGCCGGCGTCGTCCGAGACCAGCGTGAAGCCGGCGATGCCCGTGGTCTTGCGGTACGCCGCCGACATGCCGCCGTCGATGATGAGGGCCTTGCCGTTGCATTTCACCGGGTCCTCGCCGTCCTTTACCTTCACGGGCACATGGCCGCTGACGATGCGCGCATGCGTCGGGTCCATACCGAAGTCGCGGAAGATACCGTCCAGCACGTCCTGGTTCTCCAGCAGCGAATAGTACGGGTTCTTCACTTCCTTGCGCGCGGCCTTGTCGGCAATCTCGTAGATCTCGAACGTGGCCATCTTGCTCTTCGCGAACAGCGGCGAGCCCTGGCCCAGCCACAGGTACCAGAGCAGGTCGCTCCCGCGCTTGCGGGCCGCTGGGTCCACGGCGTCGAACGCGTCGCGCACGAAGCGGTCCACAGCGTCGAACAGGCTCTTGCCCTTGTACGTTTCGCCGTACAGCTCCACTTCCTTCAGGCTGCCGTCCGCGTTCAGCGGGACGCAGGCATGGTACATGAGCGTGTCGTTCTCGATCTTGTACAGGCTGCCGCGGTCCAGGAACAGGCGCATGTGGCGCTGCAGTTTCTCGCAGTTCTCGAACGATTCCGCCAGGCATGCCATGACGTGCTGCTCGGCGGGCGTCAGGCGGTACGGGTCGACGGGGTCGACAGTGGGGAAGACGGTGTCCGTCAGCGGCCATTCCGTGCCGTCCACGACCACGGTGCCCTTGTCCCAGTCAATCTTGTCCAACAGCTTGCGGTCTTCCAGCCCGAACGACGGGTTCTCGTCGATGAGCTGCGCCTCCACCTTGAACTGCAGCACGGCCATGGCCTTCTGCACCTTCACGTTTATGTCGATGTCCCGCTCGCTCAGTTCGGGGTACGAGCCCTTCAGGGCGTAGCCGGCGCAGGGGTCGTCCTTATAGGCGTCCAGGGCGAACGTGATGAGCGGCAGGAGGTTGATGCCGTAGCCGTCCGTGAGGATGGACAGGTTCGCATAGCGGGCGCAGTTGCGCACCACGTGCGCGATGCAGCCCGGCTGGCCCAGCGCCGCGCCCATCCAGACCACGTCGTGGTTGCCCCACTGGATGTCCACGGAAGGGTATTCGGCCAGCAGGTCCATGATCAGGTCCGGCTGCGGGCCGCGGTCGTATACGTCGCCCACCAGATGCAGGCGTGCCACGGACAGGCGCTGGATGGCGACCGCCAGCGCCTGAATCAGGCTGTCGGCACACCCGATGCGCACGACGGTCTCCACGATGCGGGCAAGGTAGGCCTCGGCGTCCATGCCGGGCCGTTCGGCGGCAAGCAGCTCCTCGACCATGCCGGCGTAGGCCTTCGGAAGCGCGGCGCGCACCTGGGCGCGCGTATGGCGGGCGGCGACATATGCCAGCAGCGTCGTCAGCTGTGCAACGGCGCGCGCCTGCCAGGCGCCGGCATCCTGCGCGCGGCTTGCCAGCGCCGCCTTCTCGCGCGGGTAGCACACCAGCGACACGAGCGCGTCCTTCTCCTGCGCGTTGAGCGACGATCCGAACGCGGCGTCGATGGAGCGGCGGATGCCGCCGCAGGCGTTCTTCAGGATATGGGAGAACTCCTCGTATTCGCCATGCACATCCGAGACGAACAGCTCGACGGGCTTCAGCAGCCCGAGCCGCGCTTCGGCGTCGGCGATGCCGCCGGCGGCGCTGACGGCATCGGGGAAGGATTCGGAAAGGAGTTCGAGATATGCCATATCGGTCATGAGGGGCCTCCCGGGAGCGTAGTAAGGGACAGCTATTCTTCGTTGCCGCCTATTCTACCCTTTGGAGGCCCCAAGCGACCATGCTGGCCGATTCAGCATGCCCTGACCATGCTTCGGCTGATATCCGCCAGCGTGGCGGCACCGCACATGCGCATGGTGTCGGACAGCTCCGCTTCCAGCTGGTCCACCAGCGCGCTCACGCCCGCCGCCTCGCCGCCGTAGACGGCCGTGACGAACGGACGGGCCAGCAGCACGCCGTCGGCGTGTTTGGCCTTGCTCTTCAGTTCCTTGATGAGCT
>USAB01000125.1 GCA_900552585.1 uncultured Coriobacteriaceae bacterium | reverse complement strand
TATCCGTACCAGGGGGGGGCCCCCCCCCCCGTGCCGCATCTCCCTATTCCTCCGTACAACAGGAAGCCGTGCCGCTGTCGCCGCACGACGTCCTGCCTACTTGCCTATCATCTTCGCCCGACGGTCTTTCAGCCATTCGGCAAGCTCGTCGATGCCTTCTCCGGTGCGGGCGCACGTCTCGAAAATGTCAAGATGCGGATTCAGGATCCGCGCGCGCTCCTTCAGCGCATCCATGTCGAAATCCGGGTTCAGCGGCAGATAGTCCGTCTTCGTCACGATGAGCGCATCCACCACCGCAAACATGGGCGGATATTTGTATACCTTGTCGTAGCCTTCGGGAACGCTCAACAGCATGACGCGCGTATGCGCGCCCGTGTCGAACTCCGCCGGGCACACCAGGTTGCCGATGTTCTCCAGGAACAGGTAGTCGAACGCCTGCGATCCGAACGCGTCGTACGCCTGCTGGACCATGCCCATCTCCACATGGCAGACGCCGTTCGTTTCCAGCTGCACCGCCGGCACGCCGGCCGCTTTGATCTTGTCGGAATCCACGAACGATTCAAGGTCCGCCTCGATGATGCCGATGGAGGCGTCCTTGCGCAGGTGCTCTATCAGCGCCAGCAGCAGCGTGGTCTTGCCCGCCCCGGGGCCGGCCATGACATCCGTGAATAGCGTGCCCTTTGCCGCCAGCTTCGCGCGGAATGCGTCCGCCGCAGCGTTGTTGTCGGCGAGAATCTCCTCTTTGACCTCGATGACGCGGGTCTCGTCCATACGGACCTCCTCTGTTGCGAAAGGCGCCGCGGCACCCTCGTGCCCGCAGCGCGCCTTTCGCCTTGCCTTCTAGTCTATCGTCTTTCCCAGGATCTTATTCGCCGCATAGATGCCGCTGATGGCCGCGGGCTCCATGCCCAGGCCGTTCACGTCACCGGCCATAATCAGGCCGGGAGCCAGGTTCTGCGGCAGCGCCTCATGCGCCTGCGTGTACAGCGCGTACTTCCAGTATTTCTTGCCGATGATCTCCCACGAATCGAAGTACTCGTCGAAGCGGTTGCCCTCTTCGAAGTCGATCTCCGTGAAGATCTCGTACTCGCCGCCGCCGCGGCTGGCGATGTAGATGATGGGAATGGTGTCGTCGAACAGATGGACCAGCTTCTCGGCGTACTTCGTCTTCTCCTTGCCGCGGATCAGGTAGCCCGTCAGCTGCGATGCGCCGCGGATATCCAGCTCGGGAACGCCCGGCACGCCCTCCAGCAGGCGCTTCGTATCGGTAGCGGGCGCCGCCATGACCAGGTTGTCGCACGTGAACGTCTTGCCGCCGGCCGTATGCACCTGCCAGCCACCGCCTTCTACCGGCTCCACGTTGTCGATCTCGTCGATCAGCACGTCGCCGGAGCCGGACGCCAGGCGCCGCTTCACGCCCTCGGAATCGAAGTCGAAGCGCTTCAGGTCGAACAGCAGCTTCAGCGGCGGAATCTGCATGGTCAGGGGCTGCACGGTGTTCAGGTAATCCAGCGCCGTAAGATCCTTGATCTTCGTACCCGTGCAGGCATGCGCAAACATGCTGATCAGGTCATGGCAGATGGGGCCGAATCCCATCCGCTCGATCATATGCTCGGCGGATTCCGTATAGAGCTCCTTGATCAGCGGGTCCTGCTCCAGCGCCGCCGTGACCTCCATGACCGTGCAATTGTCCTTGAACTTCGTGTAGCGCGGAATGAATTCCTCGCGCATCCATTTCATGTACTTCAGAAGCGACGGGGCGTCCGCAATCGTGGTGGGCGAAACGGGCGTGTACTGCTTGCCGTCGTCGTGATGGCAGCAGCCCGCATTCAGGCTGGGCAGCACGTCCGCGCCGGGGATAAGCAGCCCCGATGCCAGCATGTACTTGTACGTGCCGAAATAGAACACGGCACCGTAGTTCATGTGGCGCTCCTCGTCGTTGCAGATGCGCCCGCCGATGTTCGGGCTTATCAGCAGGTATTCACTGTCCGCCTTCTGCAGCTCCAGGCAGCAGTTCATGCCCGCCGCTCCGGCGCCCACCACGATGGTCTCGAAATCTTTCGCCATGGTCTTCCTCCTGGTTCGCGTATAGTGCGCTTATCTCTCTCCGCTATGCGGATCCCCTTACTTATGTTTCTCGTCAATCTTCTGCGTGCCGTTCGCAATGCGGCGCATGCAGCTCATGTAGCCGTGGCACATGACAATGGACGCCGTGCCCAGCAGGAACACCGTGAACCACTTGCGCGCCGTGGTGTACGGCCCGAACGAGCAGTCGCAGCGCTGGACATAGCGGCAATGGCTCTCATCGATGTCGTAGACATACCAATTCCACGTCCAGGCGAAGTGGTTGAAGCCGGGCATGCGCAGTGCCTTCTCCTGGTTCGGGCCGTCCGGGTCCTTGCGGGAATCGGAATGGGCAGCCCAGTAGTGCTCCTCGTTGTTGATCTCCGTTACCCATTCGCCGATGCTGTACGGAGCCTGATGGAACCACTGGTAGTCGCCGGGCTTCAGGTCCTGCCATTCGGGATGGATGGTGTAGTGGTTGTGGATGTCGAACGTGAACAGGCGCTCCAGGTGCTCGAACGAGTACCAGCCCGCCTTGCTCTGGCCGCTCTGCAGCATGTACGGCCAGACCTCGTCCGCTGTGCAATCCAGCGTGATGCCGCAGTCCAGGCGCACATGCGGCTCGTCTTCGCCGAACCAGTCGTCGCCATGCAGCACCATGTCCTTCTCGGCCGGGGTCTGCTTCAGGTACAGGCCGTAGAGCCAGAGCGCGTTGAACACCACGAACAGAATGGCCACGACGAAGATGAATACATGCCATCCGAAGAAATCGGCGTTGAACGCGCTGAGCGACGGAAGCTGCAAGCCCGCGTTCACGGCGATGAACTCGCAAATGTAGAAGCAGGCGATGCCGATGATGCTGGCGCACACCATGTCGGCGCGGCGCTCCTGGTATTTCGTGCGGATGCTGACCACGGTCAGGCCCAGCAGCGTGACCACCACGCCCAGGAGCGCAGCCGCCAGCACGCCGTACCACACCAGGCCGATGGCCAGGCCGCCGATTGTGGAGGAGATGAATCCCGTAAGCCAGTAGCCGAAGTAGGTGCTTCCCTTCGTCATCTGGTCGGAATAGTACGTATCCACTGCCATTGTGTCTCCCCTTTCGAATGGGTCGTTCTCTCTCGATTCATTCAGGCGCCGCAGCGCCATCGTCCCTTCAAACGCACGTATCGCGTGCCGGGCAGGTCTCGCAGTCGTACTCGTTGATGCACGGCGTATACGCATGCGCGAACGCGTTTTCCAGCTCCTCGCGGTATTCGGCAAGCGCCTCCTCGTTCAGCGAGTAATACACGGACGTGCCCTTGCGATGCCGCCCGAATATGCCCGCCTCCTCCATGAGGCGCAGGTGCTTCGTAGCCGCCGGTTGCGATATGCCCAGAAGATCGGCTATATCCCCGACGTTCAGGGATTCCCGCGGGTGCGAGCCCAGGATCTTAATCATCTTCATGCGATTCGGATCGCTGATCGCCCTGTTATAGGCGCACATGCGCTCGACCAAGCCCGTCTTGTTCACCGTCTTCTCCCTCCGTGAAGGGGCTTCTGCATCCTGAACAGGTGAAACAGCGCGAATTTCACCGTCCGAACGCATCGATGCCCGCATGCCCTGAAACCGATTCTCCGTAGTGTTGAACCATTTGGTTATAGGGTTTATCACTGGTTTCAGTATGCGAAGCGCGATGGACAAAAACAAGAAACAGTAACCCAAAACT
>USAB01000124.1 GCA_900552585.1 uncultured Coriobacteriaceae bacterium | reverse complement strand
GTGGCTATGGCCAGCAACGGCGGCTTGTCGGCCGGCATCGTGTCGTCCGATATGCCCGTGCCGCTGGAGGTGCTCTACATCGGCGAGATGTGGGCGGGCCGTCTGGAGTTCGTGACACTGTTCGCGCTGATTGCGAAGATTTTCGTGTCGCTGAAGCCGCGCAGAAGGCGTGAGGGCCGATGAGGCGCGCGGGCGAAGCAGTTTGGACCGGCGGATGCGCTCAGGTGGCGGGTGCGCGCGCCCCGCGGGTCCTTGCATGTGCGTTCGTGTTGGCGGCGCTGACAGCGGCATGCCTGCTGGCGTGCCCGTCTCCGGCGCACGCATCGAACAGCGTATCTACCGGGCAGCTGCCGGACGGGTCGTTCATCTACGAGGTGGAGATTGCGGACCTGACGGCGGACGAGACGTATTACGACAACCAATCCGTGCAGGTCACGGGCGAAGTGGTGGGCGACCGCATCCGTGAGGAGAACGGCTCGGACTACTGCTGGATCACGCTGACGGCCCTGCATGGCGAAGATTCCGCATCCGTGCAGGTGCTGGTGACGAATGCGCAGGCCGACGCCATCGATTCGTACGGGCGCTACGGCGTCACCGGCTCGAAGGTGCGCGTCATGGGCACGTTCCATGCGAACTGCTCGGCGCACGAGGGTCTGGAAGATATCCATGCGACAAGCTTGACGGTGGTCGACCAAGGCTCTTCCAGCCAGGATACATTCGACCCGTCCGACTTGCTGGCATCGTCTTTGCTGGTGGTGCTGGGCGTGCTCCTGTTCCTGGGGTACCGGCAGTATCGGGCGCGGTCGCGATGAACGGGCGCGACGAGTTCGCCGTCGACGCGGAAGGCGGCACGGTGCAGCCGGTCCGGGCGGATGCGACTCAGACGGGAGAGAGGCAGATGCATGCGGGCGAAGTGGTGAAGTTGGATCGCGGTTTCCCGTTGGTGCGCTTGGACGACGGCCGCACGATTCGCTGCCAGCATGCCACGGCCTTGGTGAAGAGCGCCTCGGTGCGCGCCGTTGTGGGCGACCGCGTGCAGGTGTCCCTGACGGAAGGCGCGGACATGGCGCAAATCGAGGCCATCGGACCGCGCGGGCATGTGCTGGTGCGCAAGGATCCGGCGGAACGCACGTTGCCGCAGACGCTTGCAGCGAATTTCGATGCCATCATCGTGGCACAGCCGCTTGCCCAGCTGAATCTGCATCGCCTGGAGCGCGAGCTGGTGCTGGCATTCGAGACGGGCGCGCAGGTGCTCGTGATTCTGACGAAGGCCGATCTTGCCGAAAGCGAGGGTCAGGTGCGGTATGTGCGCGATGCCGTGGACGCCATTGCAGGCGACCGCGTGCAGGTGCTGGTGGTGTCGGAAGACGATGCGGACAGCGTGGAGGCTGTGCGCCGTGCCATCGGCACGCGGACGGCTGTGCTCATGGGCCGTTCCGGCGTGGGGAAGTCCAGCCTGGTGAACGTGCTGGTGGGTCGGCAGGTGCAGGCCACGAACGCCGTGCGCAGCCGCGACGGCAAGGGACGCCATACCACCGTGTCGCGCGAGATCGTGGACCTGCCGGGCGGTGGACGCGTCATCGACATGCCGGGCGTGCGCGGTCTGGCGCTGTGGGACGCGGGCGCGGGCATCGCCGCGGCGTTCGCGGACATCGTGGCGCTTGCGGAAGGCTGCCGGTTCCGCGACTGCCGCCATGGTGACGAACCGGGCTGCGCCGTTCGCAAGGCGGTGGAGGAAGGTGCGTTGTCGCAGGCCAGGCTCGATGCGTACCGCGATCTTGCGTCCGAGAACGAAAAGGGGCGGGAGAAGCGCGAAGAGGCTGCCCGCAAGCGCGAGCGCCGCGGCCACCCGCGCCGCAGAGGTTGATTTCCCGCAACCGCTATAATGGGCATACCTGCGTGGAGGACGCAGGCCGAGAGACTGCCCCATGCGCACGCTGCATGGAGTAGGGAGGTTTACGAAGCATGAATCCGGTCATAGTCATTCCCACCATATATGCCGTCCGCACCCGGCAGCAGAGCGACGATTCGGTTGCCTATTACGATCATCCCACGTCGCCCGGCCATGCCGAGGAGCTGACGCGCTGCCTGGAGTCGCTGCGGCGCGTCCAAGACGTGGGCGTTATCGTGGTCATCGTGTCTGCGCAGCAGCGCATTCTCCGGGCCGCCGTCGAGACCGTGGAATCTGCGGTGAACCGCTTCCCGGACCTGAACATCCTGGTGATTGCCGAAAGCGAGCTGGCGCTTATTCATCAGCGCCTGGAGCAGCTGGGTGCCGGGAACCTGGATAAGGAAATCGGCATGACGGGCTATTCCGCCATCCGCAACCTGGGCCTGGTGGTGGCGAACGTGCTGGGCTTCGACTCCGTGGTGTTCCTGGACGATGACGAGATCGTGGACGATCCCGACTTCCTGCACAAGGCCGTGTACGGTCTGGGCAAGCTGACGAAGCGCGGTGTGCCCATCCTGGCGAAGACGGGCTACTACTACAACCGCCAGGGCAAGTACACGTCCATGAGCCAGAACCACTGGTACAACCATTTCTGGGAGCAGGGGAAGGCGTTCAACGAGTGGATCGAGGGCGCCATGCGCGGTCCGCGCCTGTCGCGTTCGAATCACGTGTGCGGCGGGTGCCTGGCGCTGCATGCCGAGGCGTTCAAGCGCCTGGCGTTCGACCCGTGGATTCCGCGCGGCGAGGACCTGGACTACATGCTCAGCCTGCGCATGTACGGCTCCACCATCTGGTTCGACAATCAGTGGAGCCTGGTGCACATGCCGCCGAAGACGGCGAACGAGGGCGACCGCTTCTTGCGCGACATCTACCGCTGGATCTACGAGTTCCGCAAGGTGGAGTACAGCCGCACGCAGATCGACCTGCTCCAGATTACGCCCGGCATGCTGGAGCCGTACCCCGGCCCGTTCCTGCGTCCGGGCATCACGCGCCGCGCGAAGATCACGGCGTTCCTTCGCGCCATCGCGCGCAAGCAGAAGGGCGCGTACCTGCGCGCCGCCCGCACTGCCTCGCGCGAGGCGACGGAATACGCGAAGGACAACTGCTCGCGCTACTTCGAGTTCCAGTTCATCTGGCCGGAGATGATGCAGCGCTGCCGCGGCGACCGCATCCTGACGTCCGCGCTGCTGGAATCCATGCGCTTGCGCCGCAAGGAGCTGGGCCTGGAGGAAGACGCGCCCATACCGCAGACGTCGCTGGACCCCGGCGCTACCGGCGAGATTCGCCTGAACATTGCGGAGTAGCGCGCGGCAATGGAAATCACGCTAGCCTCGGTTCTGATAACGCTTGTCGTCGGCTTCGCCATCGGTTTGTGCTCGGGCATGCTGGGCGTGGGCGGCGGCAGCATCATGGTGCCGGTGTTCACGCTGGGCTACGGCATGCAGGCCATCCGGGCAACGGCCACGTCGCTGTTCACCATCATCCCCACGGCGGCTGCCGGCTGCGTGACGCACATCCGGCAGCGCACGTGCGTGGTGGGCTTGGGCGTTGCCGCCGGGTTGGGCGGCGCGTGCCTTTCGCCCGTGGGCGTGTACCTGGCCAGCCTCTCGCCGTCATGGGCCATCATCCTGGCGGCGGCCGTCGTCATCCTGTGGTCTGCCGTGAAGATGCTGCGTAAGGCCGTGAAGGTGCCGAAGGTGCGGGGCTCGCAGGAGATCATCCCGCCTGCGCCGCGCATGCTGCCGCGCGCGCAGCTGGTGAAGGGCTTCTTCATCGGCGCGCTTGCCGGCGTCACGGCAGGATACGTGGGCATCGGCGGGGGGCTTCCCATTGCCGCGCCGGTTGTGGGGCCCGCAGCGC
>USAB01000123.1 GCA_900552585.1 uncultured Coriobacteriaceae bacterium | reverse complement strand
TTGTCGGGCGTGTTGCCGGAGACGGGGTTGAGCGCGGTCCGCGTTCGCCTGGAAGCGACACGACCCGCAGCAAGGGGGCCGAAGGTGTACCAGATCGTAAAGGCGGTGCCGCTGAACGCCGAGGTCGTGCGCATGACCGTGTTGGCGCCGGAGATCGCCCGCAAGGCACGGCCGGGGCAGTTCATCATCCTGCGTATAGACGAGCGTGGCGAGCGCATTCCCCTGACCATCAGCACGGCGAACAAGCGCACGGGCACGGTATCCGTGGTCTTCCAGATCGTGGGAGCTACGACGCAACGGCTTGCGACGCTGAAGAAGGGCGACAGCCTACAGGATTTCGTGGGGCCGCTGGGCAACCCCACGGACCTTTCGCACGTCAAGCATGCCTGCGTCATCGGTGGCGGGCTGGGCACGGCTATTGCCTACCCGGAAGCGTGGACGCTGCACGACATGCATGCGAAGGTGGATGTCATCACGGGCTTCCGCACGAAGGACCTGGTGCTGATGGAGAAGGAGATGGCCGCCATTGCGGACCGTCTCATCGTCATGACGGACGACGGCAGCAACGGCAACAAGGGCTTCGTGACGGCGGCGCTGCAGGAGCTCATCGATTCCGGCGAACAGTACGACCTGGTCATCGCCATCGGGCCCGTGGTCATGATGAAGGCCATCTCGGAGCTCACGCGCCCGTACGGCATCAAGACCATTGTCTCCATGAACACGCTTATGATTGACGGCACCGGCATGTGCGGATGCTGCCGCGTGAAAGTGGGCGGCGAGTACAAGCACGCGTGCGTGGACGGTCCGGATTTCGACGGCCATCTGGTGGACTTCGACGAGGCGTTTCGGCGTGACATGCAGTTCTCCCGGTTCGAGAAGATAGCTGTGGAGCATGCGGCCGACTGCGCAAGGAGGAAGTAGCATGGCGAAGAAGGGTGACAAGGACAAGAGGGCGAAGAAGAAGGCCGCGAAGGCTGCAGCGGAGCGCGTCGCGCGGGAGGCGGCAAACGCGGAGAGCGCGCCGCAGGGGAGTGCGGCTGCAAAGCCCGCTTTTGCCGCCGCGAAGCCCGAGCGGAACCTGCAGCGGGAGAAGACGCCCATGCCGTCGCAGCCGGCCCTGCTGCGCATAGGCAACTTCGACGAGGTGGCCCTGGGATACACGCCCGAGATGGCCATGAACGAGGCGCGCCGCTGCCTGGGCTGCCCGAAGGAGCCGTGTTCGGCCGGCTGCCCGGTGGGCGTGCCGGTGCGCGAATTCATAGCGCTTGTGGCCGAAGGGTTGTTCGCGGAGGCATATGCGCTGGTGAAAAGCGCGAATTCGCTTCCAGCCATCTGCGGGCGCGTGTGCCCGCAGGAAACGCAGTGCGAAGGCCACTGCATGCGCGGTCGCCGTGGCGACCCGGTGGGCATCGGCAACTTGGAGCGCTTCGTGGCAGATTGGGCGCAGGATCATCCCGACCAGGCCATGGCCGCCGTGCTGGCGCATGAGGCGGAAGATGAGGCTCTGGAGGACCGGTTCGCATTCGCACGGAAGTCCGTGGCCTGCGTGGGCTCCGGCCCGGCATCGCTGACGTGCGCCGGCGCCCTTGCGAGGCAGGGCGTGAAGACGACCGTGTTCGAGGCGTTGCATACCGTCGGCGGCGTGCTGGCGTACGGCATCCCGGAATTCCGCCTGCCGAAATCGCTCATTGCGCAGGAGGTTGGCTCCATTGCGGACCTGGGCGTGGACTTCCGGGTGAACCACGTCATCGGCAAGATATACGATGTGCACGAGCTGCTGGATGAATGCGGGTTCGATGCCGTGTTCCTGGGCACGGGCGCCGGCGCGCCCACGTACATGAACGTGCCCGGCGAGGCGCTGGACGGCGTCATGGCGGCGAACGAGCTGCTGACGCGCGTGAACCTGATGAAGGCGTACCGCTTCCCGGAATACGAAACGCCCGTCTACATGGGCGAACGCTGCATTGTGGTGGGCGGTGGCAACGTGGCCATGGATGCCGCGCGCACGGCGCGGCGCCTGGGCGCCGACGTGACGGTGGTGTACCGCCGCGGCCGCGAGGAGATGCCGGCGCGCGACGAGGAGATTCGCCATGCCCAGGAAGAGGGCGTGAAGTTCGAGCTGCTCACGGGCCCTGCGCGCATCGTGGGCGACGAGAACGGCTGGGTGAAGGAGATGCGCTGCCGCCGCATGGAGCTGGGTGCGGCAGATGAAAGCGGTCGCCGCCGTCCGCGCCCCATACTGGAATCCGAGTTCTCCATTCCCGCGGATACGGTCGTCATAGCCGTGGGCTCGAAGACGAACACGCTTATCCAGAAGACCACGCCGGACCTGGAGTTCACGGACCGTAACCTGATCGTGGTGGACCCGGAGACGGGCGCCACGTCCGTCCCAGGCGTGTTCGCTGGCGGCGATTCCGTCGTCGGCGCGGCTACGGTCATTCGCGCCATGGGCGCGGGCAAGCGTGCGGCAGCGGGTATCATGGAGTATCTGAAGCAGACGAAGGTGGCTCCCGTAGCGGAGCGCTAGGAGGAACGGACGAACATGGCATTCGACCCCATCGCATATATCACAGAGCCGCGCTGGCAGCACTCGCGCCTGGGCCTGGAGCGCATGACGGAGCTGATGGAGCGCCTGGGCAACCCGCAGGACAAGCTGCAGTTCGTGCACGTGGCGGGAACGAACGGCAAGGGTTCCACGTGCGTGTTCACGGCATCCATCCTGCAGGCCGCGGGCTATCGTACGGGCCTGTTCACCAGCCCTGCCATTCTGGATTTCCGCGACCGCATCCGCGTGGACGGCCGCAACATCACCGCCGATGAGCTGCGCGACGTCACACAGGCCGTGCGCGAGCAGGCGGATGCCATGGACGACCATCCTACGGAATTCGAGCTCATGACCGCTGTGGCGTTCGTGCATTTCGCCCGGTGCGAATGCGACATTTGCGTCGTGGAGGTGGGCATGGGCGGACGCCTGGATTCCACTAACATCATTAAGCACCCGGCCGTGTGCGCCATCACGCCCATCGCGCTGGACCATATGGCATATCTGGGGGATACGATCGGTGCCATTGCGAACGAGAAGGCGGGCATCATCAAGCCTGGTGCGCGGGTGGTGAGCGCCGCCCAGGAGCGCGACGCGGACACGGCCATCCGTAAGGCCGTGGGGCGCAACGACGCGCATCTGCGCTTCGTGCGCGCAAGCGATGTCCTGGGCACGAGCGAGGATTTCTCGTATTATCTGGAGCCCACGTGGGAGCATTTCCAGCTGGGCATGATGGGCAGCTACCAGCCGCAGAACGCGGCGCTGGCGCTGGAGATCGTGTATGCGCTGCGCGAAGAGGGCTGGGATATTCCGGATGATGCCATCCGCACCGGCTTGGCTGCGGCCCGCTGGCCGGGGCGTTTCGAGCTTCTAGGGCAGAATCCGCTGTTCATCGTGGACGGCGGGCACAACCCACAGGGCGCCCAGGCGCTGGTGGAGTTCCTGAAGAAGTTTGAGGCCGAGCACACGAAGTAACGCACAAGGGGGATAACATCCCCCTTGTATATCCCCCTCACCAGCTGACATCGGTCACTGGTGAACGCCGCCCAAGGCGGCTGGGCCGTGGTATTTTTGCCACGTACACGCCGCGGCAAAAATGATCGCATTCCCCTCTTGGTCGGCAAATTCCGACAACAAAACGTATTTTAGAAGGAGAGTATTACCATGCGTATTCTGGTTACTGACGGTATGGATAAGACCGCGATGGCGGAGCTGCGTGAGATGGGCCACGAGGTCGTGGAGCAGTTCTATGAGCCCGCTCAGCTGGGCCAGGCGCTGCGTG
>USAB01000122.1 GCA_900552585.1 uncultured Coriobacteriaceae bacterium | reverse complement strand
GCTGTTGCAACAGCCGGCCGTTCGTGATGCAGCATGGTGCACGGGAATTTCGCGCATATGCGCAGGTGCCGTGCGGTATGGTGCGCGAGATGCTATTTCACGCGCTCGAACATGTCGCGGCCTGCGCCGCACATGGGGCAGGTGAAGTCCGCGGGAAGCTCGTCGCCTTCGACGGTCACCTCATAGCCGCACAGGAGGCATTTCCACGTGCTGGTACCGGGCTTGCCCGCCGCGGCGTCGTCTGCGGCTTCGGGCGCTGCTTCTGCAGCCGCGTCGCTTGCAGGCGCGGACGCGTCCTCTGCGCCGGACTTGTCTGCCTGGGGTGCGGGCGCTTCGTCCGCCACGTAGCTGCTGGCCTTCGGCGGCGTCTTGCCGCCCTTCACCAGGTGGTAGTACGCATACGTCATCGGCGTCTCATCGCGCAGTACGCGCGCATCTTCCACTTCGCCCAGGAACAGCCAATGGCTGCCGGCGTCGATGGTCTCGATCACCTTCACGGTGAAACAGGCTACTGCGTGCTCCGTGACTGTGGGCAGGCCGAAGCTGTCGACGGCGTAGACTGTCGGTCCAAACTTGTCGAAGTCGGCGCTGGAGCGGAACCCGAACCTGCCGATGAGCTCCATCGGGGCTGATTCACCCAGCACGCTGGCGGCGTATCGGCCTGTGCGGCGAATGACGTCGGCGGTGGCGTTCTCCTTGTTCACGGCCACGCTTGCCCGTGCGGGCTTGCTCGTCACCTGCGCGAACGTGTTCACGATGCAGCCGGCGCGGCCCTCTTCGTCGCCGGACGAGATGAGGTACATGCCGTAGCTCAAGCTGCGGAAGGCCTTCGTATCCATGGATGTCTCCTTTCCAATGGCGGATGGTTCCGTTTTCTCCTGCTAGTCCAAAAGTGCGGAAATCTTGCCCAGCAGCGGCTCGAAGCTGACGCCGCGGTTCTGGTAATCGGGCTGATGGGCAGTGACCTTCATGGCGTCGACTACGAAATCGCTGGCGAACTTCGTGGCGGTCAACAGGTCCTTGCCTGCCATGATGGCGGCAAGCAGTGCGCTGGCGAACAGGTCGCCGGTGCCATGGAGCATGTACGGAAGCTTCTCGTTCACGGTTTCGGAGAACTCTACAGATTCGCCTGCCACATAGTTGCGAATCTTGCCGTCGCCGCGCTCGATGCCCTTCAGCACCACGTTCTTCGCGCCGCGTTCGCGCAGGGCGTCAATCATCTTGTGCACGGTGTCGTCATCGATGTTCTGGCCGGGCCATTCGATGCCCAGGATGATGGACGCCTCCGTCAGATTCGGCGTCAGAATGTCTGCGCCGTCGGCCAGGCTGCCCATTGCTTCGCACAGCTCGGGCGTGTACGTGGGGTAGACCTTGCCGTGGTCGGCCATGACGGGGTCCACCACGCGCAGCGCGTTCGGATAATCCGTGTACAGGCGCTTGATGCTGTCCACCTGTTCGGGCGCGCCCAGGAATCCGGAATACACGGCGTCGATGTCGATGCCTACGGCTTTCCAGGCGTCCAGGTAGTCGGACAGCATTTCCGTGGTGTCGTGCATATAGAACGTCGGAAATGCCGTGTGGCTGGAGAACAGTCCCGTGGGAACGGGGCATACGTCGCAGCCTGCGGCGGACAGAACCGGGATAGCAACTCCCAGCGAGCACTTGCCGTAGCCGCACAGGTCATGCACGGCAGCAATGCGCGGAATGTAGTCGTCTTTTCGGGTGTAGAGCGTTTCAGCCATCGATGGTCCCTTTCCTACTCGTCCTTCTTCTTTTCGTCTTTTTCTATCAGGCGTCCTTCTCCGTCGTACATATCGTCGTCATCGTCGAACAAATCGAAATCGTCTTCGCCTTTTGGACGGTCCTGGTACTTGTTGCGCGTGCACTTTTCTGTGATGAATGCGGCAAGCACGCAGACGGCAAGGCATATCAGGATGGAGATGCCCACGCCTTGGTATGTCTCGAAAACGAAATGGTACAATGCGCCCCAGTCCATGCTCTTGCCTCCTGACCCGCATGCGGAAAGCGTTTCGGGCGCTTTCGCGATGCCGTCTAGCCGTTCGGTGAATATTGCCGTCGGAACACGGCATATTTCATGTACATCGGTAGAGTATACTGATGCGCTGCAGAGTTTAGCTATTCGACTTGTGTTAACGCAGCGAATAATCTTTTTCAGGAGGAGAGCAGATGCTGGATTTACGCTTCGTACGCGACCATCAGCAAGAAGTGGCCCAGGCAATGAAGAACCGCAACGCCAAATGGGATGGCGCCAAGTTCTCCAAGCTGGATGAGGAGCGCCGATCCAGCATCGCCGAAGAGGAGTCGCTGCAGGCGGAGCGCAACAGCCTGTCGAAGAACATCGGCAAGCTGATGGCCCAGGGCAACAAGGAAGAGGCCGAGCGCGTTAAGGAACAGGTCCGCGTCATCAACGGCAAGCTGGATGTTGTGTCCGAGCGCCGAGAGAAGGCCGATAAGGCCCTGCGCGATCTGCTGCTTGCTACGCCGAACATGCCGGACGCCACCACGCCAGTGGGCAAGGACGAGAACGACAACCCGGAGGTGCGCCGCTGGGGCACCCCGCGCGACTTCGAGGCCGAGGGCATCAAGATGCAGCCGCACTGGGACCTGGGTCCGCAACTGGGCATCATCGACTTCGACCGCGCCGTGAAGCTGGCTGGTAGCCGCTTCATCCTGTTGGGTGGCTTGGGTGCCCGCCTAGAGCGCGCCATCATCAACTTTATGGCCGACACGCATGTGGACCGCGGATACAAAGAATGGTGGTGCCCGGCCATGGCGAACGCCGAGACGCTGACAGGCACCGGCCAGCTGCCGAAGTTCGAGGATGACCTGTTCAAGACACGCGAGGGCATGTACCTTATCCCCACGGCCGAGGTTCAGCTGACGAACATCCACGCCGGCGAGGTGCTGGACGCCGCCGACCTGCCGCTGAAGTACTGCGCGTACACGCCGTGCTTCCGCGAGGAAGCGGGTTCCGCCGGTCGCGACACCCGCGGCCTGATTCGCGTGCACCAGTTCGACAAGGTGGAAATGGTGAAGTACGCGAAGCCCGAGGAGAGTTTCGATGACCTGGAGAGCATGGTCGCGGATGCCGAGAACATCCTGCAGCTGCTGGGGCTGCCGTATCGTGTCATCACGCTGTGCACCGGCGATATCGGATTCTCCGCAGCCAAGACGTACGACCTGGAAGTGTGGCTGCCCAGCTACAACAACTACAAGGAGATCAGCTCGTGCAGCTGCTGCACGGATTTCCAGGCGCGCCGCGCGAACATCAAGTATCGCGACCCCGACAACTTCAAGGGCACGCGCTACGTGCACACGTTGAACGGCTCCGGCTTGGCGGTGGGCCGCACGATGGCCGCCATCATGGAGAACTACCAGCAGGCCGACGGCTCCATCAAGGTGCCGGATGTGCTGGTGCCGTACATGGGCGGCATCGAGGTTATCGGCCCCGAGGAATAATCGGGAAAATGCATTGCAATTGAAACGGGACGGCGCCGAATCCGCGGCTCCGCCCCGTTTCTTCGGCTGTAGGGTGCATTGCCCGCCTCATGCAAATAGGGCAACTGTGGTGCGCCCATGCAGCCTACGCCATAGGGCAGGCTGCTTCGCTAGTATGCTTGCTGGAAGCAAAGAGAGAATTGGACGGGACGAAGGGAGGCGACGATGGCGGACAGGGGCAAGAAGCCGACGCGTCGCAAACGGTTGACGCGCAAGGAGGCCCGCGCAATCGACGCGCAGCATGAGGCGCATGCCGGCACCCAACCTGCGGGAACTCTGCAGCCGGCGCACCGTCCGTCCGTGCATGAGCCGCATGGCAAGCGTCGTCGCCACCT
>USAB01000121.1 GCA_900552585.1 uncultured Coriobacteriaceae bacterium | reverse complement strand
CTTCAGGCCCGCCCGCTCTCCAGCATGCCGCCGGCGGCCCCAGCCACAACGACCTGGGCATGATCCGCGCCAGCAAGGCCGGCTTCCTGTTCAAGACCACGGATCAGCTGAAAGCCGACAACCCCGATGTGCCCGCACTGGAGACATACGACCAGCTGCTGGACGCCATCAAGGAGAACCTCGATTAGCGCTATGAACGAACCTTCGTACCGCATGCTCGCCGTCGACCTCGACGGCACGCTGACCACCTCTGATAAAACGATATCGCCGCGCACGCGCCGAGCCGTCTGGGATGCCATCGATGCCGGCACGCACATCGTGCTGGCAAGCGGCCGCCCCCTGGTGGGCGTGGCGCCTGTTGCCGATGACCTGGAGCTGGACCAGCGCGGGGGCTTCGTCATGTGCTGCAACGGAGGACGCATCATAGACTGGAAGACGAAAACCGTCTGGGAGAACCTGGTGCTCCCCCGATCCGCCGTGGATATATCCTGCGCCCTTGCGCGCGAAACAGGTCTTTCCGCCATCTGCTACGACGAGGA
The DNA here is from genome assembly GCA_900552585.1 of uncultured Coriobacteriaceae bacterium. Classification (GTDB taxonomy): domain Bacteria; phylum Actinomycetota; class Coriobacteriia; order Coriobacteriales; family Eggerthellaceae; genus UMGS1519. Next base: position 3,328 of record USAB01000121.1, on the reverse strand, counting down.
ACAGGCATACTCCGAGAACCCGGACGACCGGTACGTGGAGCAGGAGCGCTACAACAACTCGTCCGTCATGAACAAGGTCGACGACCTGGCCGCCGCCATCACGTGGGAGCCGAACAAGATGATGGTGGTCGGGGCGCCCGAGAAGCTGGAACCGGCATTTCAGCAGCTCACGAACCTGCTGAGCGGCAGAGCCACCGTGATACGCTCCGAGCCGTACTTCATCGAGGTGGTGCCCGAGGGCGTGGGCAAGGATATCGGCCTCATGAAGCTGGGCGGTCTGCTGAACGTGCCGCGCAGCAGCACCATCGCCGTCGGCGACGGCTTCAACGACATGGCCATGCTGGATTACGCCGGCCTTGCCATTGCCGTGGGAAACGCCTACGACGAGGTGAAGGAGCACGCCGATTGGATTGCGCCGTCGAACGACGATGACGGCGTGGCCGCCGTCATCCGCAAGTACGTGGTCCCCGAAGGCGAACGGTAGGTCGACGCGATGTGCGGACGGTTCACCGCCCTGACGTACGAGCAGGTGGCGGAAGTGATCGCGGACATGAACGAGCGCGCGAATGCCCGCATGGCGGGCACAACGCCGCCGCCGGACCCGGATTACGACTGGCCGCTCACGCGTCCGCAGGCCGTGCCAGGCAGCAAGGCGTGGGCCATCGTGCCGGATGCCGCCGGCAGCACCCTGCCGTCCCCGTTTCTGCCCGTGCAGCTGACCTGGGGTTTCCCCGTCAGTTGGAAGAACGGCCTCGTATTCAACACGCGGCTGGAGTCCGCTCTGCAGGATTCCGGCATGTGGAGCGGCCTGCTGGATGCCGGCCGCTGCGTGGTGCCCGTGCGCGAATACTTCGAGCCGCATGCCACGGAGAAGGTGCGCAGCCCGCGCACCGGCCATGCCGTGAAGCGCCAATACCGCTTCCGCCTTGCGGACTTGTTCGTCACGTACCTGGGCGGCGTGCAGGCCGACGGGCGCTTCTCCATCGTCACCGTGCCGCCCAGCCGGCAGATGGCACCCATACACGACCGCATGCCGCTGACCCTGGGCAGGGACGAGGCGGCCGCCTGGCTCACCGCCAGCTACGACGACATCCGGGCGCGGGCGGACCGGCTTGCCGACCGCAACGGCATCCGATTGGACGCCGCCCCCGAGACGAGCGACCCGCCGCTGGGCGGCGGGCAGCAGATGAGCCTATTCTGACGCGTGCCCGCGCCTTCCGCACGCGGACGGACCGCAGGCCGCGCACTGCAGCGTACGACGAAAGATGAGCATATGATTCCGAAAACCATCCACTACTGCTGGTTCGGCACGAAGCCGCTGCCCGAAAGCGCCCGGAAATGCATCGACAGCTGGAGACGCTACTGCCCCGACTACGAGATCCGCCGCTGGGGCGAAGACGACTTCGATTTCGACCTGAACGAATACTGCCGACAGGCGTACGAGGAGAAGGCATGGGGCTTCGTGCCGGATTTCATCCGCCTGTGGATCGTGTACACGTGCGGCGGCATCTACCTGGACACGGACGTGCAGGTCGTGAAACCGCTCGACCCGCTGCTGGCGCATCGGGCGTTCTGCGGGTTCGAGCAGCCGGGAAACCCCGAAACAGCCGGCGAGCTGTTCGTGAACTTCGGCCAGGGCTTCGGCGCAGAGAAGAGGAACCCTCTCATCAAGGCGCATCTGGACCGGTACACGAACCTTTCGTTCCGCCTGCCGGACGGCAGCCTGAACCGCACGCCCAGCCCCACGTACACGACGGAGGTGCTCGTTGCCGCCGGCCTGGACCGCACGCGCAACGCCGTGCAGGAGCTGGACGACATCACGGTCTACCCGTACGAGTACTTCTGTCCGAAGAATTTCGAGACCGGCATTCTGAGCATCACGCCGCACACGTACTCCATCCACCACTTCGATGCCAGCTGGTACACGGACGAAGAGCAGGCCGTGAAGCTGGAACGTTGGCGCGCCGCCCGGCATGCGCAGGCCCGCAGCACGCTGCTGAAGCCCGCGAAGGCCGTGCTGCGGGCCGTCATGGGACAGGAGCGCTACGACGAATTCCGCCGGAAGCTCTAGCCCACCGCCCCGTCCGCACCCTGCCTGCACGCCTTTCACGCGCCCTTTACGCGCCTTTTACCGGCACGACCATGCGGATTTCGAGAGAATACAACACCGTAAACTGAAAAATCCCAACACCGTGTTGTATATCTGGAACGATACATTTTTCGGCTCGGGCACGCCCGGGATAAGGTGGCTTTGATCTATGCAAGAAACGAACGACGTGCTGCACGCGGAAGGTAAGGCGCAGGCCGGCCGCGCCGCCGCAACGGATGTCCTCGTGGGCATCGATGTGGGATCGACCACGGTGAAGGCCGTGGCCATCGACCCGGATACGCATAACGTGCTCTACACCGCCTACCGCCGGCACCATGCCCGCCAGGCTGGCACGGCCCGCACGCTGCTGGCCGACCTGCACGAGCATCTGCCCGGAGCCTCCATCCACGCCGCCTTCTGCGGCTCCGGTGGCGCGGGCATGGCCGAGGCGCTGCACGTGCCGTTCGTGCAGGAAGTGGTGGCAAACGCCATCGCCGTGCGCACGTACTACCCGCAGACGCGCACGGCCATCGAGCTGGGCGGCCAGGACGCGAAGATGGCGTTCTTCTCCCCCGACCCGGAGACGGGCAAGCTGAACGTGGCGGACATGCGCATGAACGGCAGCTGCGCCGGCGGCACGGGCGCGTTCATCGACGAGATTGCGTCGCTGTTGGACATCCCCATCGCGGAATTCAACGACTTCGCGGCACGCGGCACGTCCGTGCACAACATCTCCGGCCGCTGCGGCGTCTATGCGAAAACGGACATCCAGCCGCTGCTGAACCAGGGCGTTCCGAAAACGGACCTGGCGCGCTCGGCGTTCCATGCCATTGCGAAGCAGACCATCGGCGGCCTGGCCCAGGGCCTGGACATCACGCCGCCGGTGATCTTCGAGGGCGGCCCGCTGACGTTCAACCCCGTGCTGATCGACGTGTTCGCCGAACGCCTGGGCCTGGAGGGCGCGGACATCGTGGTGCCGGAGCATCCCGAGACGACCGTGGCGCTGGGCGCCGCGCTGTCGCTGCAGGAGCTGTTCGCAGACGCGCCCGACACCATCGACCTTGCCGCCGCCGACGACGAGCTGCTGGCGCTGAGCCGCCAGCAGGCCGCATCCGCCGGCTCCGGCCGCAACTACTTCGACAGCACGGAGGAGCGGCACCGGTTCGAGAGCCGTCATGCGCTGCCGGACCAGAACGGCGGGGGCGTCCCCCCCCCCGCCCCGCGGCGCGCTCCACGGTA
>USAB01000120.1 GCA_900552585.1 uncultured Coriobacteriaceae bacterium | reverse complement strand
AGGTAAATGTTTGCCGGGCCCCGCCTTGGTTGTTGCCGCCGTTGCCGCGGCCGTTCCCGTGGCGCTCGCCGTTGCGGCGCTCATGGCGCTGACGCGGAGCGGAGCCTTCCGGTGCATCCGGCTTATCCAGGCGGTCCAGGCTGATCTTGCCCTTGTCATCCACCTCGATGACCTCGACCTTGACAACGTCGCCGAGCTTCAAGACGTCCTCGACGCTGCCGACGCGGCCGTTCGCCACGCGGGAGATGTGCAGCAGGCCGTCCTTCGTGGGGGTCAGCTTCACGAACGCGCCGAAGTCCTTGATGCCGACGACTTCGCCCTCATAGACCTCGCCCACTTCGGGAACCTTCACGATGTCGAGAATGGCCTGCTTCGCCTGCTCGCCGCCCTGGCCTTCCGTGGCAGCGATGCGGACGGTGCCGTCTTCCTCGACTTCGATCTTCGCGCCCGTCTCGTCCTGCAGGCCGCGGATGACCTTGCCGCCGGTGCCGATGACGTCGCGGATCTTGTCCACAGGGATGTGGATGGTCTCGATGCGCGGTGCAAGCTCGGACAGCTCGGCGCGCGGCTCGGGAATCTGCTCCAGCATGGCGTTCAGGATGAAATGGCGGCCTTCCTTGGCCTGCGCCAGCGCGCGGCCCAGGATCTCCGTGGACAGGCCCTTGGCCTTATTGTCCATCTGAAGTGCGGTGATGCCCTTCTCCGTGCCGGTGACCTTGAAGTCCATGTCGCCCAGGAAGTCCTCCAGGCCCTGGATGTCCGTCAGGATGACAACGTCGTCGTCTTCCTTGATGAGGCCCATGGCAACGCCGGAGACCGGCGCCTTGATGGGCACGCCGGCATCCATCAGCGCAAGCGTGGAACCGCACGTGGAGGCCATGGAGCTGGACCCGTTCGATTCCAGAACCTCGGAGACCACGCGGATGGCGTACGGAAACTCGTCCTCATCTGGCAGCACGGGCAGCAGCGCGCGGCCTGCCAGTGCACCGTGGCCGATCTCGCGGCGCTTCGGGGCGCCCATGCGGCCAACCTCGCCGGTGCAGTACGGCGGGAAGTTGTACTGGTGCATGTAGCGCACGTGATCCGCCGGATCGATGGTGTCCAGGCGTTGCGCCTCCGACAGCATACCCAGCGTGCAGACGGAGAGCACCTGCGTCTGGCCGCGCTGGAACAGGCCGGAGCCGTGTACGCGCGGAAGGTAGCCGGGCTTGATGTACAGCGGACGGACCTCGGTGGCCGTACGGCCGTCGGCGCGTTCGCCCGTCTCGATGACCATGCGGCGCATGGCGTGCTTCTCCAGCGCCTTGCAGGCAGCGGCGATATCGCTTGCCCAGGCCGTTTGTTCTTCCTCCGTGAAGTCGTTGGCCTTGATGGAGTCCTTCAGGGCCTCCACCTTGCCGATGCGGGACTGCTTGTCAGCATCCTTCAGGGCTGCAGACATCTCGTCGTAATGCGCATTCACGCGTTCTGCGATGGACGGATCCGGATGATGGATGGGCCATTCGCGCGGCGTAATGGTGCACTTGTCCAGGAAGCGCTGCTCGGCTTCGCAGAAGCGGTTGATGGCCGTCTGGCCGAATTCCAGAGCAGCAAGCATGTCGACTTCCGAGATCTCCTGGGCGCCGGCCTCGACCATGGAGATGAAGTCCTTGCCGCCGGCGATGGTCAAGTCCAGGTCGCTGGTCTCCGCTTCCTGGTACGTGGGGTTCACGATGAAGTCGCCCGTCTCGGGGTTGCGGCCCACGCGAACGCACGCCACAGGACCCTCGAACGGAGCATCGGCCAGCATCAGCGCGGCGGAAGCACCTGCCACGCACAGGGCGTCGGGCTGGTTCTCGCCGTCGACCACGAACGTGGTGGCGACCACATGGACTTCCTGCTTGAAGCCCTCTGCGAACATGGGGCGGATGGGACGGTCAATCATGCGCGCCGTCAGCGTGCCCTTGTTGCTTGCCTTGCCCTCGCGCTTCAGATAGCCGCCGGGAATGCGGCCCACGGCGTACAGCTTCTCCATGTAGTCCACGGTCAGCGGGAAGAAGTCATAATCCTTCTCCTGGTTGGAGATGACGGCGGTCACCAGGCAGGTGGTATCGCCTTGGGTGACCAGGACGGCGCCGCTTGCCTGCTTGGCAAGCTCGCCGGTCTCGAAGCGGTACTGCTTGCCGTACAGCTCGAAGCTCTCAACGATTTTTTCCATGCGAAATGAATCTTTCTCTTCCTTCAGGCCGGATTGCCTGAAGCTTCTTCGGTTGCCGGATGCTCTTCATCCGGACCGCGAGCAACTGCGCGCGCCGCGCAATCGACCGCTCTTCATATCCGACCCCGATGCGGGAATCCTGCCGGGACGTTCGTCCGCACGGTTCGTCGAACGGGAGCAGATATGCAAAAGCCCGCCGAAGCGGGCAGTTTGCAAAGCTTAGAGGTTATCGCGAATACCCAGCTTCTTGATAAGCGCACGGTATTCTTCGATGTCGTTGTCGGCGATGTAGGCCAACAGGCGACGACGCTTGCCGATGAGCTTCATCAGACCGGTGCGGGTGTGATGGTCCTTCTGATGGGACTTCAGATGCTCGGTCAGGTTGCGGATGCGCTCCGTGAGGATTGCGACCTGGACGGGAGCGGAACCGGAGTCCTTCTCGTTCTTGCCGTATTCCTTCATCAGCTCGGCGACGCGTTCCTTAGAAATGCTATTGCGATCTGCCATGTTCATTCACCTTTCTACTCTCTGTAAGGCTTCCTGCTGAGTGCGCAAGCGGTGAAACATGCAGACCAAGCCGGAAGGCCTCTGAACACAATGGAGAAGTATAGGGCTTGTGAACCCGCCTTGCCAAGCGCAAAACCCGACTCTATGATTTGCACAAAACTTACGGCAGGCGGAAACGGGGACCGTCCGTGTCCGCCCCGAACGAACGGAGACAATATATGTATAACTTCAAAACGCGGGGCGTCTGCTCCCAGGAAATCTACTTCGACCTCGATGGCGACCGCGTGGGTGACGTTTCGTTCATTGGAGGATGCAACGGCAACCTGAAAGCCATTGCGAAGCTGATTAAGGGCATGAAGGCCGAAGACGTTATCGAGACGCTGAAAGGCAACGACTGCGGCGGCCGCGGCACAAGCTGCGCCGACCAGCTGGCTATCGCCCTCAGCCTGGCGCTGGAACAGCAGAAGAAGGAACAGGCGGAGGCCCAGGAGCAGCAGTAGCGGCACACGGGACGCCGGCGGAAACGCCGCGCCTGCCCATCGATCCCTGCAGGCACCGTACGGCCTGCAGGGGTCGTTCTGCCTATACGGGGCATGCAGCCGTTAGCCCTGGTCCGAATCCCCCGCGTCCTTCGAGAGCACGTATTCATCGTCCTCCACGCCATCGAGGCCGACCAGGACATCCAGCTTGCTCCCGTCGTCGGAATCGACGGAGACGCTGATGGTCATGTCGCCGTCATCCATATAATCCGAGATATCCGGCGTGAACTTGAACGTGCCGTTCTTCAATGTGCCGGTGAGGTCCTTCAACTCCACAACCTGATCGCCGTCCACGCTGTCGAAATCCGAGGACAGATCATCCGTGCGGTGGTTGTGCAGCAGCACCTTCACATCCGCCTTGATGCGGCCGGACGCATCCACCTGCGTGATGGTCATCTCCAGCGGGTTCGCGGAAGCGCCGTAGCAACGGTAGTCGTTGCCGATGGACTCGTTCTTCGTCTGCGTCATATCGCCGCGCCACGTGCCCTTGTAGGCATCCGCATCATCGTTCGCAAGGGACAGCGAGGAGGCGGATTCTGAAGACGACGCGCTGTCTGCCGAAGCATCCGACGCGCTTTCGGAGCCGGAGCCATCCGCAGCTTCGCCTCCCGCTTGCGCCGGCTGCTGGTTCGTGAACGGAATCCCGTTCGACACGCTGTACGACCACATGCCATATGCGCCTGCC
>USAB01000119.1 GCA_900552585.1 uncultured Coriobacteriaceae bacterium | reverse complement strand
CTGGCCACCGGCTCGCCGTTTCTCGTTATTCGCTTCTCCCCGTCCCTCCCAATCAGAACGGTCGTATTCCATGAATGCCACCCGCTTCTGCAGATTTGCCTGTTCACAATGCGGGCCCGGGGCCCGCACCGTATTATTTTGTGGCATCGTAGCACGTAATGTGCGCAATTTCGCTTCAGCGCCACAACACCTAGTTGCCTGGTGTGTCATTTCCACGTCATGAACACGTTGCGAACAGGCGCCTTGCGCGCGCAAGGCGCATGCGGGACGGCTTTTGGGACTGCCGTGCCCTCCCTATGACAAACCATGGGAAACGGATAGCGAACGCATGGGCATTCTATGCGTGCCGAACGCGGCGCCAGTCGCCTTTGCTATTATCAGCGGCATGCAAAACCCCATGACCCGAATACTCCGTTTCCTGCTGCGCGTGGTGCTGATTATCGTAATCGGCATTGCGACAATTCTCTGCGCGCCGAACGCCATAGAGGTCATCGGGCAACAGGGGAATATCCAAAGCCAGACTGCCCTGAAGAACAGCGGCACCACGTACGACTGCATATTGGTGCTGGGCGCGTCCGTGAATTCCGACGGCACGCCGTCATCCATGCTGAAGGACCGGCTGGACGTGGCCGTGAAGCTGTACAAGGCGGGCGTGTCCTCGAAAATCATCATGAGTGGCGACGACGAGAGCGACTCGAGCTACGACGAGGTCAGCACCATGAAATCCTATGCCGCGAGCAAGGGCGTCCCCAGTTCAGACATCTTCTGCGATCACGCCGGCATCTGCACGTATGACAGCATGTACCGCGCCGCGAATGTGTTCCAGGCGAAGAGCATGGTGGTCGTCACGCAGCAATACCATCTGACGCGCGCGCTGTTCGATGCGAATTCGCTGGGCATCAAGACGGTGGGCGTGTCGTCCAGCCTGCATACGTACGACAACCAGGACCATTACGACCAGCGCGAATTCTTCGCACGCATCAGCGACTTCGGCAAGGTCATCACGAAAGCGCAATCCGCATATCTCAGCGAACCGGTGTCGCTGGACCAGTCCGGCGACGTCACGTCCTGGTAGTATCCCCCACAACAAGAAGCGGGCGCGCATCCTCTGCACACCCGCCTTCCTTTTGCTGTTCGTTCTCTCTGCGCGAAGCCGCCTGCCAGGACGGCGCATGAAGCGCAGCCGTCCGAAATACCGGAGCGTTTGCGAAGCTACTTGGCCACAACGTTCACCAAACGGCCCGGCACGACAATGACTTTCTTGATTTCCTTGCCGGCAAGGAAATCCGCAACGGCCTCCAAGGCGGCAGCCTGGACCGTGTCCTTATCGGCGTCGGCAGCCGCCTTGATACGCGCCCTCACTTTGCCGTTCACCTGGACGGCAAGCTCGACCTGGTCTTCCTTCGCCTTCTCAGGGTCGTATTCCGGCCACGGCTGCAGATGCACGGATCCTTCCTCTTCCAGCACGGCCGTCCACATCTCATCGGCCCAGTGCGGGCAGATGGGCGACAGCAGCTTCACGACCGTTTCCGCAATGTCGCGGTCGAGCGCGGAAAGCTCGTCGGACGCACGGCGCGTTTCCGGCGACGCAGCGCGCAGATAATTGGATGCCGCGTTCACAAGCTCCATGATGGCGCTGATGGCCGTGTTGAAGCTGTTGCGGCCGAAGTCTTCCGTGACCTTCTGGGCCACACGATGCCGTTCACGCACAAGCTTGTCCGTCAGGTCCTTCAGCTGCGCTTCGCTGCCGGCCTTCTGGAACAGCGTCTCGTCGTCCGCCTTGCCCGCCAGGTCGTTCACCAGACGCCATGCGCGGTTCAGGAACTTGTACAGGCCTGCCAAGCCGTCCTCGTTCCACAGCATTTCCTTGTCGGGTGGCGCCATGAACAGGATGTAGGCGCGCACGGCGTCGGCGCCGTATTCCGCGATCATGTCCTCGGGCGCGATGACGTTGCCCTTGCTCTTCGACATTACGTCGCCGTTGCTGTCCAGCACCATGCCCTGGCACAGCAGATTCGTGAACGGCTCGTCGAAGTCCAGCATGCCCAGATCGCGCAGTACCTTCGTGAAGAAGCGCGAGTACAGCAGGTGCAGGATAGCGTGCTCGATGCCGCCAATGTACTGGTCCACGGGCAGCCAGCGGTTCGCCTTCGCCGGGTCGAACGGCGCCTTCGTGTTGTGGGGATCCGTGTAGCGCATGTAATACCAGCTGGAGCACGTGAACGTGTCCATGGTGTCCGTCTCGCGGCGGGCGGGCTTGCCGCACTTCGGGCACGTACACTTGCAGAATTCCTCATGCGTGGCCAGCGTCTCGCCGGCGGCCAGGTCGATGTCCTCGGGCAGCAGGACGGGCAGGTCCTCTTCCGGAACGGGCACTACGCCGCAATCCGGGCAGTGGATGGCGGGAATGGGGTTGCCCCAATAGCGCTGGCGGCTGATGAGCCAGTCGCGCAGGCGGAACTCCACCTTGCGGCGCCCGCGGCCCATGGACTCCAGGGCCTCCACCACGGCGGCTTCGCCTTCAGAATGCTTGCCGCCGGTCATGCCGGTGTATTTGCCGGACTGGACCAGCTTGCCCTCCGCGGCATACGCCTGCGGCCAGTCGACGGACGTGACGACGCGGTTCTGCTCGTCTTTCAGCTGCGGATACAGCGGATCGTCCTCATCCAGGATGATGGGGATGATGGGCAGGTCGTACTTGCGGGCGAACTCGAAGTCGCGCTGGTCGCCGCAGGGCACGGCCATGACGGCGCCGGTGCCGTAATCGGCCACCACGTAGTCGGCCACCCAGACGGGCACCTTCTCGCCGTTGACGGGGTTTACCACATAGCGGCCCGTGAAGGCACCGTGCTTCTCGAGGGTGCCCTGGGCACGCTCGACGGCAGAGATATGCTTGGAGTCCTCGACGATCTTGGTGACGGCCTCCTCGTACTCCGTGCCCTCGACGAGCTCATGCAGGCCGGCGTACTCGGGAGCCAGGACAAAGAAGGAGACGCCAAAGAGCGTATCGGCACGCGTGGTGAAGACGGTGATCTTGCCCTCGTCGCCCTCGATGGGCTCGCCATCCTGGTCGCACAGGGTAAAGTCGACCTCGGCGCCCTCGGAGCGACCGATCCAGTTGGCCTGCATCTGCTTGACGCGCTCGGGCCAGCCGGGGAGCTTCTCCAAGTCGTCGAGCAGCTCCTGGGAGTACTCGGTAATCTTGTAGTACCACTGCTCCAGGTCGCGCTTCTCGGGCTCGGTGCCGCAGCGCCAGCACTTACCCTCGGTAACCTGCTCGTTGGCCAGAACGGTCTTACAAGTGGGGCACCAGTTGACCGGGTTCTTCTTACGATAGACCAGGCCCTTTTCCCACATCTTCTCAAAGATCCACTGGCCCCAGCGGTAGTAGTCGGGGCTGCAGGTCTTGACCATGCGATCCAGATCGTAGGAGAAGCCCATTCGCTTCATCGTGGCGAGCGCCTGGTCCATGTTCTTATACGTCCAGGCAGCAGCCTGCGTGTTGTGCTTGATGGCGGCGTTCTCGGCGGGCAGGCCAAAGGCGTCAAAGCCGATGGGATGCAGCACGTCGTAGCCGCGCATACGGGCCTGACGGGCCATGGCATCGCCGATGGTATAGTTGCGCGCGTGGCCCATGTGCAGGTCGCCCGACGGATACGGGAACATCTCGAGCACATACTTCTTGGGCTTGCTGTCGTCGGTGTCGACGGCAAAGAGGTTGGAGTCCTCCCAGGCCTTCATCCACCGGGACTCAATGGCCTGCGCGTCGTAGGCAGGGATCTCGTCCTTATGATCTGTGCAATCGCACATATCAGCTCCTTTGTTAGCTGGGTTGGGGCGGGGCGTTCTTACCTTTACTCACTGCTGCGGACAGTCCTGCTCGCACGAAGAGCACATTAAGTGCTCTTCGGCTCGTGCGGAACTTGCAGCG
>USAB01000118.1 GCA_900552585.1 uncultured Coriobacteriaceae bacterium | reverse complement strand
GCGGCGCTTCTCTCTATATAAGGCGTTCGCGCAATGCGCACGCGAACGCTCTTCTATCTTCCCGCTATTTCTTCTCTACCGTCTTCGCAACTTTAGGCCGCTTCAGATGCGGCATCTCGCGGCGAACCGTTTTCATGGTGTTCAGAATGAGCGCGCAGACGATGATGTTGATCACGGATGCCGGCTCCGGAATGCCCGCATACCAAACAGCCGCAATGAAGAACACCACGGACACGGCAAGAATGATGATCGAGGGCACCTTCAAGCCGCCCTCCGACTTCTTGTCGTACATCCATCCGAATCCCAAGAAGTTCAGTACCACGTAAATCACTGCCGTTATCAGCAGGAACACGGATTCGACGCGCATGAGGATTGCTGTGTCCCATCCGTTGAACTGGTTGCCGCCACGGGCCACCAGCTCCCAGTCCTGGTATTCGGCACCCTGGAAATAGGAAAGCACAATCAAGGCGATTGCAACAACGCCCAGTACGATAGCCCACACGAAACAGAAGTTAAGCAGTTTATGCAGCCGATGGCGCGCCGCCGTCATTTCCAGCCCGTCGTCGCCGATGCGGTTTCCTTCGCTGTCATAATGCTCAATAAGGGGCTTGCGTTCGGATTTCTCCTGCTGCTTGTCTTTTTTCTTGGAAGAGTTGCTCTTCCCGGAATGCTTCTTCTTCGACATGCGGCTCCTTTTCTTGATGGCGCCTGCCATCAACCCACAAGATGACAATGAATATTACCCTAACGGCAATATAGGCAAAGTTACGCAATCGTAATCAATCATCGTTTGTTTTCTTTAATGATTACCATTTTCTGTTTATAGGAATCTATTTGCGGAATCTATTAGCTATCGGCAGAATAAACATGTCATTTGATGAAAGAACTTCATGTTTTTTCGAATGACATGTTTTGTCCGTCTCTTTACCCCTGAAATATGTTGCAAAGAGGACCGAATGCGTCCTGAGGGAAGCTTTGCGCCATATACAGGATCGGCGAAGCGATGGGCAAAGGTATTGGTTCCCGGCTCGGATGCCGGGAAGGTTTCGTTTGAAAGGAGAAGGATTCAATGGCTTCCACTGAATTGAATTCCTCTTTCCACGGAATCGCAGCACGTCTGGATCGCATGCCGCTCACGAACTTCCATCGGAAGATGCTGTGGCTGCTGGCGGGCCTGACATTCTGCGACTCCGTCGACATGGCTGTGGGCGGCCCGATCGGCAACGTCCTGCAGCACACCATGCTGGCCGACGGCACCACCCCGTGGATGTCCACCGCCCAGTTCGCCGTGTTCAACTCCGTCACCATGCTGGGTTACCTGTTCGGCGGCCTCATGGCCGGCGCTCTGGCAGACAGCATCGGCCGCCGCAAGGCGGTCCTGACCTGCGGCAGCATCTTCACGGTGTTCTGCTTCGTGGCTTCCGCTTCCCCGGATGCCACGTTCCTGACCGCCTGCCGCTTCTTCATGGGCTTGGGCCTGGGCGCCGCATTCCCCGCGGGCTACAGTGCTCTGACTGAGTACACCCCGCCTCATATGCGCGGCAAGTACCAGTCCTATGAGGGTCTCATCGCAAACTGCGGCACGCTGGTTGCGTCCCTGATCAACCTGGCCGTTTTGCCCATCGCCGGTTGGCGCGAGGTCTTCATTATCTGCGGCATCATGGGTCTGATCGTCATGCTGCTCATCTTCTTCGGCGTGAAGGAATCTCCGCGTTGGCTGGCTCTGATGGGTCGCAACGAAGAGGCCAACGAGATTGTCAACCATATCGAGGACACGGCTCGGAAGGCTGGCAAGGAAATTTCCGAGGTCCCTGAAGAGGAGATACATCGTCGCGAGCAGGCTGAAACCGTTCAGCAGCTGCCTTGGAGCTTCCTGTTCAAGAAGAAGATGATTCTGCGCACGTTGACCGCTATGTTCCTGTGCTTCACCATGAACGTACTGGTCTACACCGTCATCTCATGGACGCCGACCATCCTGAGCCGTAACGGCTTCGACGTGAACATGGCCACCACGCTGACCGTGGTCATGCAGCTGGGCATTCCCGTGGGCGTTGGCGCACTGACGTTCTACGTTGAGAAGGTCAACCGCAAGACCATCCTGATCGTGACCTACATCCTGATCGCTATCATGGGCCCCATCTGGGCATCGCTGCCCACCAGCAACACCGGCCTGATCATGTTCTTCGGCTTCCTGCTGTGCGTCTGCACGTTCACGAACTCCGTGACCACGGCCGCCATCTACCTGTCCGAGCCGTTCCCCAGCGCCTGCCGCATCCGCGGCGCCGGCGTTGCAAACGCCTTCGGCCGCCTGGGCTCCATCTTCAGCCCCATCTGGATCGCTGCTCTGCTGAACAGCTCCGTGGGCGTCATGGGCTGCTTCGCCATCAATGCCTGCCTGTGCATCTTCATGGCAATCTGGCTGGGCATCTTCGGCGTCGAGACCCGTGGCCGCACGCTGGAGGAGATCACGAAGGGCTTGCTGGACGACTAGTTCCCGTGGTCTGACAACGGCATGTTGCATGCCATCTGGCGCATAGCCTGCTTCCCGCTCGCTCGTCAGAACAAAAGGGGGGGCTCCCATCCGGGGGCCTCCTTTTTTGTTGTTGTTCGTGTCATGTCTATAGAATAAAATGGTTGAAACCAAGCAACTACCAGGCGCATCGTTTCGCCGCAGCATTCGGGAAAGCCTCTCATGACGTTTCTACAGCTACTGTATTTCCGCTATATCGCCGAAGCCGGAAGCATCACGCGCGTTGCCGAGACCATCAATATCTCGCCGACCGCCTTGAGCAAGAGCATCCACCAGCTGGAGAAGGAGCTGGGTACGGACCTGTTCGACCGCGAAGGGCGCAAGATTGTACTGAACGGCAACGGCGAGATATTCCTGGAACACGTTCGCGAGATCTTGGGATCGCTTGACATGGCGGAACAGCGCCTCCATCAACCGCCGGTACGCCGTTTGCGCATCCGCGGCGACGCACCGTTCGCCTACTCCACCATGTACGTGATACTCATGAAGAAGGAGCGCCCGGACCTGGTGACGGAAGTAGTGCCGTTCAATCGCGGCGATGCCCCCTACGATCTGCGCATATTCGACAGCACGGCTCCCATCAAGACACGGAAGCGCAAGCTTGAGCTCATCTGCAAAGAGCGCTATGTGGCAGCCCTGCCCGCTAACCACCCGTTCGCAAACCGCGACAGCATCTCGCTGGCACAGCTGAAGAACGAACGGTTCGCCTATATCGACTACATCCCGTACGAAGCGGCCATGGCCGACATGTTCAAGGAAGCTGGCTTCAATCCGCGCGTCGACATGCATTTCAGCATGACGCAGGTAGACGGGCACCATCAATTCGTCCGCGAAGGTCTGGGGTGCGCCATCGTGCCCGAATATGCGTGGCGCTTCACGGACAGCCTAGATGGCGTGTCACTGGTGCCGTTATCGGATGTCACGCGCGCGCGTCTCATCTACGCCGAGCCAGAGGAGAATGACGCACTGCCCGACGATATCGCGTTCGCTATCCAGTTCCTGAAAGATCGCATGAAGTTGTAGCTTCCAGAGCGCGGACAGCGCATTCCCTTCCTTGCATTCTCAGCCCCGCAGCAATAAAGCGCCGGTCGCCTCGTTGTTACAAGACGACCGGCGCTTTCCTTTACCGAACAGAGAACAAGCCCCGCAGGTGGATTAGCCTGCGAGGCTCGTTGCCGCGGGTGGAATGACTTCCGCGGGGCTCTATGGAGAAGTCTGCCTTTCCCCCGAAGGGAGCGGCGAAGCTTTTCAACTTCGCCGTTGTCAGGGCAAGCCCTTGCTCCCAATAACCTTAGACTACTTAGTTCTTGTTGCCTTCGTCCGCCGAGATCTCGCCCCTCGCGAAGGCCTCGCGCCTGGCGGCCAGGGCCTTCAGCTGCTTGTCGATCTCCTCATCGGTGGGCAGCAGGTTCTCCTGCTGTGCGATC
>USAB01000117.1 GCA_900552585.1 uncultured Coriobacteriaceae bacterium | reverse complement strand
CAGCGGAAGACCCCCCTGCTTTCGCTCCGGTCCGCCGACGCAAGCGCCTGCTTCAGCTGGTTGCCCAGGAACTGCGCCGTGCCCTCGAACGTCTTCAGGCACACGTTGCCGGTGAAGCCTTCCGTGACGACGACGTCGAATTCATCCGTCAGCAGGCTGGTTCCCTCGGCATTGCCCTTGAAGTTCGGCACCTGCTCCTTCAGCAGCGCGAAGCACTCCTGCGCGAACTGCGACCCCTTCGTATCCTCGGAGCCGATGTTCAGCAGGCCGACCTCGGGCTTCTCAACGCCCAGCACCAGGTTCGCGTACACGCTTGCCATCTGCGCGAACTGCACCAGGTACGCCGCCTTGCAGTCCGCATTCGCGCCCACGTCGCACAGCACCAGCGGACGCCCCGGCTTCGGGACGGCCGTGGCGATGGCCGGGCGCTTCACGCCCTTGATGCGGCCGATGACCAGCGTGCCGGCCGCCAGGCCCGCACCGGTGGAGCCCGCCGTGAAGAAGCCGGCGGCGCGACCTTCCTTCACCAGGCGGCAGCCCACCACGATGGACGAGTCCTTCTTCTCGCGCACGGCCTTCGCCGGATGCTCGCCCATGCCGATGACCTCGGTGCATGGCACAGCCTCGCAGCGCTCGTGCTCGGCGGCGAACGGCTCCACAACGGAGGCCGGCCCGCACAGCAGGACGTTCAGCTGCGAAAGCTCTTCCAATGCCTGGGCGACTCCGTCCAACACGACGCCGGGGGCATCGTCGCCGCCCATGGCGTCGACGGCCACTACGATAGCGCTATCCATTTCGCGTCCTTCCTGTTCGGAGTGCGTAGTGCTCTCTGTTTGAATCTCCATTATAGAAGGTGGGAACGCCCCTTGCGACGCACCCGCCGACAGCACCATAAAAAGTCCCCCTCATGAACGGCGGAACGGAATCCGGACGGATCGCATGCGCGACGCACGAGCACGCAAAAGAACCCCCATGCCGCATACGGCCTGGGGGTTCGCAAAGCGCTCTCCGCAAACTAAGCGGTCTCGATGACCTCGCGATCGCGATAGTAGCCGCAATTGCCGCAGACGCGGTGCGGCAGCTTCACTTCACCGCACTGGGGGCAGATGGAGCGGGCAGGGGCCTTCATCTTCATGTTCGCGCTCTTGCGAGAATTGGTGCGGGAACGGCCCGTCTTCCTCTTAGGTACAGCCATGATCGATACTCCTTCTACCGAGCTGTTTGCTCGTTCTTCTTCATAAACACGAAGATGGATATTAGCAAATAAAACGCCTCTATGCAAGGCGAGATTGCGCAATGCACGCAACCATCCACAAACGCCGCACGAAACGCTTCCCGAAAGCGATAATTGTTAATTGTCGCTTGAGAAATCCATACCCTTCAAAACCGCGAACGGGTTATTCGAGTCAAAGCCGTCGCCCGACTCCGGAGCGCAATCGCACGGACCGTCGTTCAGGTTCTTCCCGCATTGCGGGCAAAGACCCTTGCAGTCCTCGCGGCACAGTGGCACGAACGGCAGCGCCAGGACCAGCGCCGCCTGGATGAATGGGAACAGGTCCATCTGGCGGTCCTCGCCGATGACCTCGAACTCGTCTTCCGCCAGGTCTTCGGGGACGTCGTCGCCGGGATTCTCCGTCAGCCAATAGCCCTCTATCTCCCCGGTAAGCGGCAACTCGAAATCATCGAGGCAGCGGCCGCATGTGGCCTGCGCCGTGCCCTGCACGGTGCCGGTGACCAGCAGCTCCTTGTCTCCGGAGTTCACCACCATCACGTTCCAGGAAAGCGGCTCCCGGAACGTGAACGTATCCGGCCCCGACGTCAGCTCGGGCAGATCCAGCGTACCGGAAAATGAAAGGCTCTCCGCAAGGTCGGAGATATTATCGGGAATGTCTATTATGACCTGGGTCATTACTGGCGCGGCGCTCCGTTTCCACCGGAGATGGCATTCGCATTCAGGCGATCGCGGCAGCGGCGCACGTTGTTGAGCAGCGTGTCCAGGCTCTGCTCGACATGGCCGAACACCTCGTCGGCGTAATCCTCGGCACCGGCGCGCGTCTCTCGCTCCAGCTCGCGGGTCTCGGCCATGATCTGGTCGGCCTGCTGCTGGGAGATGCGGACGATCTCCTGCTCGCTTGCGATGGTCATGGCCTGGCTGCGCGCATCTTCGATCATGCGGTTCGCCTCGGCCTCGGCGTCGTCAAGCAGGCTCTGGCGCTCGCGCACAATCTGTCGGGACTGGGCGAACTCACTGGGGAACAGGTCCCTGATCTCGTCGATGATATCGAAAGCCGCCTGGGCATCGATCTGCCTCAGGTTGTTTCGCCCGAATACCGGCTTAGCATCCTCCAGAAGAATGGAGAGCTCGTCAATCAAACCCAAGACGCCGGTCTCATCTACCATGTGGTGTCCTTCCTTATGCTGCAATTACAGTGCGATTTATTTACTTATCTATTCGTCCTGACATAGTAACACGAGAAAATCTACGTCACGACTTCTCTACTTCATTTGCGGATACACGCGCTTGAACGCGGGGATGACGCACGGGGGGACGAAATCGGAGACGTCGCCGCCCATGGATGCCATCTCACGCAGGATGGAGCTGGACAGGTACATGTACTCCGGGGGCGACATGATGAAGAACGTCTCTACGTTCTTGCGCATGGTGTTGTTCAGCGCCGCCATCTGGAACTCGTACTCGAAATCCGTGATGGCGCGCAGGCCCTTCACCACGGCATGCGCATCCACCTCGTCTGCCAGGTCCACCAGCAGGCCGGTGAACGAGATGCACTTCACGTTCGGGAGCGTCGCCGTGGCCTCGCGTGCCAGCTCCAGACGTTCATCCAGCGGGAACAGCGTATGCTTCTTCTCGGATTTCGCCACCGCCACGACCACTTCGTCGAAGATGCTCGCGGCACGGGAGATGACATCCAGATGCCCGTTTGTGATGGGGTCGAATGTTCCGGGCACTAATGCACGTTTCATTCGCATTCCTTTCTCAAGAGGGAGAAGGCGATATCGCCGTACGATTTCGATTTGAGTACGTTCCATTGTATCCGTTCGCATTCGCTGCGCACGGCTGAATCGTCCGATTCCGCATGCTCGTAGCACACCAGCGCATCAGGGGCCAGGGCGCCGGAGGCGCGCAAGCCCTCGATGAAGTCCGCAACCTGTTCGGCCGGCGTGGCGTACGGAGGATCCAGCAGGACCAGATCGAACGGCTGCGCAAGCGCGGCGCCGGCCGCCTTGAACGCATCGCCCCGGCGCACGTCCACATGTTCGGCCGCACCGTCGAGCGACGCGATGTTGCCCTGCAGGATGCGCAGCGCCGCGGCATCCGCCTCACAGAAGCGCACGCGCGCCGCCCCGCGCGACAGCGCCTCCAGGCCCAGCGCCCCGCTGCCGGCGAAGGCGTCCAGCACCTGTGCACCGTCGAATCCGCCGCGCGCGCTGAAGATGGAGCTCATCATGGCCTCCTTCCCGCGGTCCGTCGTGGGACGCGTCGTCTGCGCCGCCGGTGCCTTCAGCAGGTGCCCGCGCCAGATGCCGGCCACGATGCGCACTGACCGCGGCGCATTCGCCTGGTTCTTCCTACCCCGTGCCCGTCCCATCTAGGCCCGTCCTTTCTCCTCGGGGAACAGTATGCGCAGCTCGCGCGCAAGCGCCTTGTGCTCCGGCGCCTGCAGCTGCGGGTCCTGCTCCAGCAGCGCGGCGGCATCGTTATGAGCCGCCTCGATCATACCGCGGTCGCGCATGATGTTCACCAGCTTCAGCGTGGAGGCGCCATGCTGGCGATTGCCCAGGATATCGCCCTCGCGCCGCAGCGACAGGTCGTATTCCGACAGCTCGAAGCCGTCCTGCGTGCGCTCCATGGCCTGCAGACGCCGCACCGCCACGGGCGCGCGCGAATCCGAGATGAGGAACACCTGGCCGGGAACGTCCCCACGTCCCACGCGCCCGCGCAGCTGATGCAGCTGAGAGAGGCCGTATCGGTCGGCATCAAAGATGACGAT
>USAB01000116.1 GCA_900552585.1 uncultured Coriobacteriaceae bacterium | reverse complement strand
GGCTGCCGCCAGCTTTTCGGAGCGGTCAATCTCCTGCGCCACGGGGGCGATGATCGTTGTCTTGCCGTTCGCATCCACCGGCGCATCGTTACCATGCGCACTATCGGCAGCGTCTGCATCTGCCTCTTTCGCATCCTCTGCAACGGCGTGCGGCTCATCGGCGTCTTCCGCGGCCGCCAGCTTTTCGGAATTCGGTGCTGACTCTTCTGAATCGGCCTCTGCGGCCGTTTCGCCTGCTTCCTCAGCGGAAGGGCCCGCAGCTTCCGCAGCGGGTTGCTGTGCGGTAGCGTCCGCCGCTACGGGGACGTCTTCCGCAGCCGCGTTGGCTGCGTCCCCGTTTGCATCGGCCGCTGCGTCGTCTGCTTCGTCCCGGGCGCTTTGTGCGGCGACATCCGGTCCCGCATCGGCTTCGGCCTCGTTTTTGGCCGGGCGTTCCACCTGGCCGGATTGCGGTGTCTTTGCCTCTTTCGCGGCGAACGCGGACAGGAACTCGAAATCCATGTCGGGCTCGTCCAGCTCCACTTCCTCCAGCTGACCGGTCAGGGAAGCGGCGCTGACGTGGTGGCTTTCTTGCTGCAAGCGCGTACCGCATTGCGGGCAGAACACGGCTTCGGCAGTCACGGGCTTGCCGCAGAACGGGCAGTACAGCGGCACCGGCTCGTCTTCGCGGCGATGGCGCGCGTCGAGCTGCTTCAGCTCTTCGGCAATCTCGGCCTGCTCGCGGTCGATGGACGCGATGCCGTCGTACAGAACCTCGCGGCCCCGGCGCGCGCGAGGATTCGTTTTCGTCTCCTCATACACGAGCGCGCCCAAATCGGCAGCCAGATTCGTTCGCTTCGTCGCCAGCTCGTCGGAGCGGATGCGCAGCTCTTCGGAGCGCTCGGCTACGGTTGGCTGCTTTGACCTGGCCCAGGGGTTCCCGTATGCGTGCATATCCATCCCGTCCTTCATTCGCGGGCCGCCGCCTTCGGCGTCCCGCAGCGGCTGCGTTCTTAGGTACTTTCTTTTCACGCATTACTATACGGAGCGTTGCGCGGGCATTTCGCATATGTCGTCCGTTTTCACCAGAATGGCGAAAATCCGTTGCCGAAACGACGCTCGACGCCAAACCCGGAAGAAGCCGGGAATGCATGCGGCGCAGGCGTTTGCGGCGCGGAGGGGAAGAGCGTCCGTGGAGCTTCTATCCCGCTGACGCGATGCGGGCGAGGCCGCGAATTCCTGTCGTGTATCATTGAATAGTAATGTGTCGGTGGCGGATGCCCCGCGCATAATCCGATAGAACAGACAGGGCAACAAGGAGCAATCCAACATGCTTGAGAACCTTTCCACCCGCCTGCAGGGCATCTTCAGCGGCCTGCGCGGCAAGGGCAAGCTGACCGAGGAGGATATCGACTCGGCCATGCGCGAGATCCGATTGGCGCTGCTTGAGGCGGACGTCAATTTCCTGGTGGTGAAGAACTTCATTGCGGAGACGCGCAAGAAGTGCACGACCGCCGAGGTCCTGGATTCGCTGACGCCAGCCCAGAACGTCATCCGCGTGGTCATGGACCAGCTGACGGAGCTGCTGGGCGGCGATGAATACCGCTTCAACTTCAGCAATCGCATCCCGAACGTCATCATGATGGTGGGCCTGCAGGGCTCCGGTAAGACGACCGCTTCCGCGAAGCTGGCGTACCGCTTGCGCGCGCAGGGCCATTCGCCGTTGCTTGCCGCTTGCGACGTCTACCGCCCCGCCGCCGCCGACCAGCTGCAGACGCTGGGCGACGAGATGGGCGTGCGTGTGTTCCGCGGTGACGGCAAGGATCCCGTGGCCATTGCGAAGGGCGCCGTGCAGGATGCCGTCGACAACCTGCGCGACGTGGTCATCGTGGACACGGCTGGTCGCCTGCATGTCGACGAGGAGATGATGGACGAGGCCGAGCGCATCCGCGACGCCGTGCAGCCCGAGCAGATTTATCTGGTCGTGGACGCCATGACCGGTCAGGACGTGGTGAACGTGGCGAAGGCGTTCGCGGAACGCGTGGACTTCGATGCCGTCATCATGTCGAAAATGGACGGCGACGCCCGCGGTGGTGGCGCGTTGTCCATCAAGCAGGTCACCGGCAAGCCCATCGCCTACATATCAGCCGGCGAGAAGCCCGACTCCCTGGAGAACTTCCATCCCGACCGCATGGCGAAGCGCATTCTGGGCATGGGCGACATGGCATCGTTTATCGAACGCGCCGTAGCCACGCACGATCAGGAGATGAAGGAGGAGGAAGCCGAGCGCGTGGCGCGCGGCGACCTGAACCTGAACGACTTTATCACCATGAACCGCCAGGTACATAAGATGGGCGGCGTGGCGAAGATGATCTCCGCGCTTCCCGGCGGCGATCGCGCGCTGGCTACCGGCCAGGTGGAGCTGGATGCGCTGGATCGCATGGAGGTCATCATTGGCTCCATGACGAAGGAAGAGCGTGAAAAGCCGGATCTGCTGAATGCCAGCCGCCGCAAGCGCATCGCCGCCGGTGCCGGCACCACGGTGCAGGAAGTCAACGCCATGATGAAGAAGTACAGCGAGACTCGGAAGATGGTCCGCAAGGCGTTCGGCGGCATAGCCCAGATGCAGCAGAAGAGGCGCCCCACGAAGGGGAAGAAGAAAAAGAAGAACGGCAAGCGCTCGCGTTCCGGCATGCCCGCCGGCATGAGCCCCCGCGATATGAAGAAGCTGCGGGACATGCTGGGCGGTATGGATATCCCGGAATAGCGTCCCGCTTTGTCGTCCGTTCCGGCGGTTGTGAAGAATTGTTCGGCGAATTCGCAAAGTCCGAGCAGGCACTTGATGAACGCTTCGGAAATCGGTAATATTCATTCTTGCTGTCTACGCGAGGGATACCCGACAGCACCCATAGATATCAATAAGGAGAAATTACAACATGGCAGTTAAGATCCGTTTGTCCCGTCATGGCGCCAAGAAGGCCCCGTACTACCGCGTCGTCGTCATCGATTCCCGCAAGCAGCGCGATGGCCGTTGCATCGAGCAGGTCGGCACGTACAACCCGCTGACCGACCCCAGCACCATCCGCCTCGACCTGGAGAAGGTCGACAAGTGGATTGCGAACGGCGCTCAGCCCACCGACACGGTCGCCCGTCTCATCGAAACCGCCCGCAAGGAAGCTTAATCGATGGCCGAGCAAACGGCTGATATCGCCGGCTTGGTCCGCACCATCATCGAGCCGCTCGTCGACCATGCGGAAGACGTCAACGTCACGGAGACCGTAGAGGAATCCGGCGACATCTACGTCGAGATCCAGGTCAACGAAGAGGATACCGGCAAAGTCATCGGCCGCCAGGGCCGCGTGATCAAGGCCATCCGCACGCTTGCGCGCGCCGCGGGCTCGCGTGCCGGTGCCGGCCATGTGGATGTAGAGCTTCCCGACTAGATATGGGACGCTACCTCCGCATTGCGCAGATAGTCAAAGCACGCAAGAACAAGGGAAGGCTTGTCGTCCGCCCGGTCGACGGCCTTCCCTTCCTGCTGTCTGAAGGGCTGGAATTGCGCATCGTGCCGCCGACGCCGGAGATTCCGTGCACCGTGACGGTGGCGGAAGCCGGTCTGCGCGGCGACGATTACGTCGTTGCGTTCGCGGGCGTATCGGATCCAGATATGCTCCGCGAATACGTGGGTCGCTCCTGCCTGGCGCTGCGCAGCGACCTGGATGCCGACGTTCTGGAAAACGACCGCCATACGCTCAAGGGCTATGCCTTGGAAGATGTCCGGCTGGGGCGGATCGGCCGCATCAGCGCTGTCGAGCAGATGCCGGGCCAGATCATGCTCACGGTGCAGGGTCGGTTCGGCGAAGTGCTGGTGCCGTTGGCGGACGATCTGGTGGTGTCCTTGGACCGCGATGCCGGCGTGCTGCACATGGACCTGCCCCGCGGCCTGGTAGAAGGGCAGTAGGGCATGCTGATAGAGACGCTGTCGACGTTCCCGGACATGTACGATTCTGTCATGGGTGCCTCCATGATGAAGCGTGCGCGTGAGAAGGGGATACTGGATTTCCGCGCCTACGATCTGCGCGAATGGACGCATGACCGCCACCGCACCACGGACGACGAGCCGTACGGCGGGG
>USAB01000115.1 GCA_900552585.1 uncultured Coriobacteriaceae bacterium | reverse complement strand
TTCGCAAGCGTCTTGCTCTCAATCTGGCGAATGCGTTCGCGCGTAACGCCGAATTCGCGGCCGACTTCCTCGAGCGTGCGCGGATGGCCGTCTTCCAGACCGAAGCGCAACGTGATAACCTTGCGCTCGCGTTCTGCCAGGCCGTCGAGCACCTTGCTCAGCTGCTCCTGGAGCATGCTGAAGCTTGCTGCATCCGGCGGCACGATTGCGGAATCGTCCTCGATGAAGTCACCCAGCTGGCTGTCTTCCTCTTCGCCAATAGGCGTCTCCAGCGAAACGGGCTCCTGGCTGATCTTCTGAATCTCGCGGACGCGCTCGGGCGTCAGGTCCATCTCCTCGCCGATCTCCTCCGGGGTGGGTTCGCGGCCCAGTTCCTGGAGCAGCTGGCGCTGGATGCGCACAAGTTTGTTGATGGTCTCCACCATATGCACCGGAATGCGGATGGTACGTGCCTGGTCGGCGATGGCACGCGTGATAGCCTGGCGGATCCACCACGTAGCGTACGTGGAGAACTTGAAGCCCTTCGTGTAATCGAATTTCTCGACGGCACGGATAAGGCCCAGATTGCCTTCCTGAATAAGGTCCAGGAAAAGCATGCCGCGGCCCACGTAGCGCTTTGCGATGGAGACAACCAGGCGCAGGTTCGCCTCGATAAGCTGCTGTTTCGCCTCCAGGCCAACATTCACGATGCGGTTCATGCGGCGCTTTTCGCGACGGGTAAGCTCCCGACCCTCTTCCTCGGCCTTGTCAAGCTCGGCCTGCGCGTTCACGCCGGCCTCAATCTTCATGGCCAGGTCAATCTCCTCGGAGGCGGTCAGCAGCGGTACTTTGCCGATTTCCTTCAAGTACATGCGCACGGGATCGCCGGTGAGCATGGTGACAGACGAATCCTGACTGCGCTTGCGCGCGTTCGAGCGGTTCACGCGGGCAGAATTCTTCTTCGACGTGATCTTCGGAAGCTTCACGTCGCTTGCTGCCTTCAGCTCTGCCTCGGGAATGCCCTCAATAAGCTTCTCGCCGTTCTCGTCATGCTCCAGGTTATCGTCGTCGAGCGAGTCCGCTGCGTTCGATTCGGCGTCCTCGTCCGTGCCGCCCAACGCACGGGATGCGGCTTCCGCGGCGATCTTCTCGGCGCTCTGGCCGTCATCTTCGCGGAACGCGTCATCGGCATCGAATTCTTCTTCGGAATCCGCAATGGGCTTCGCCTTCGCCTTCGCCTTTGCAGTGGTTTTCTTCGTCTTCGAAGACGATTTCGCACCGGCGGACTTGGCGGTGGATTTCTTCGCCGTCGTCTTCTTCGTCGTGCTCTTCTTCGCAGCGGCCTTCTTTGCTGCGGACTTTTCTTCAGCGAGCTTCTCTTTCGAAGATGCCTTCTTGCCAGAGGCAGCCGTCTTCGACGCGGCGCTCTTTTTCGTTGCAGTCTTCTTGGCTGCGGCCGTCGTCTTTTTGGCGGGTGCCTTCTTGGCAGCGGACTTCTTCGCCTTTTCTGTTTTGCTATTCAGTTGTTCTTGATTGCTCGTCTCGGTAGTTGCGGAGGATTTCTTCTCTGAGGCTTCTGCCACGTCAACTTCCTTTCGACTTGAGATCGCTATTGACACAGTTATCCCGTATTAACCGAAATTCTTTTATATCAGAATTGCAATTCCGCGTACAGGAAACGTTAGAGAGAAAATACCATTTCCATAATGTCGCAATATCCCCCAACGAGGCATCACAGCATGCTGATGGGATCCACGTCAACGGCAACGGAAATCCGGTCGACCGGTTTGCGCTGTTTGAAGAACGGTCCCAGAACGCGGGCCGGATCGTCGTCCGGCGGCGTTTTCACCGTGATGTGCCACCGATACGTACCGCGCAGTCGCGCCAGCACGCAGGGCGTCGCGGGGAACAGCGTCCAGGCATCGCCGACCTGGTCGCGGATGCACGCGCCGATGTGCTTCGACAGGGACAGCGCCTCGGTCCTGACAGCACGCTCGTCCTTGCCCCATACCAGGATGTTCGTCAGACGCACATAGGGCGGGTATCCCAGCATCCGGCGCTTGTGCAGCTCGTCCGCAAGGAACATGCCGCGGTCGTATCGCGCGGCGGCGCGGATGGGAACGGCGTCGGGCTGATACGTCTGCACGATCACGCACCCGGGCAGATCGGCGCGTCCCGCACGCCCGGCTACCTGCTCGATAAGGTCGAACGTACGCTCCCCCGCCCGGAAATCCGGCAGCTTCAGCGACGTATCGGCGTTGATGACGCCCACGAGCGTCACGTCCGCGAAGTCGAGGCCCTTCGCAATCATCTGGGTCCCCAGCAGCACGGCGCTATCCGCCGCCATGAAGCGCTCCAGAAGCCGCTGATGGGCGCCCTTCCCCTTCGTCGTATCCGCATCCATGCGGATAATATCGGCGCTTACTCCGTCAAAGCCGTCGACGAGCAGCCGCAATGCCGTCTCAACACGCTGCGTGCCCGCACCGAACTTCTTCAAGTAGGGGCTTCCGCATTTCGGGCACCGTGCTGGCGCCGCCTCGCGATGGTCGCAATAATGGCACACTAACAATGCGCCCGACTCGTGGTACGTCAGCGACGTGGAGCAATTCGGGCATTCGGGCACATAGCCGCAATCACGGCACAGCAGGAATTTCGCAAAACCGCGTTGGTTCAGCAGCAAAATGGCCTTCTCATGGCTGCGCAGCGTGCGTTCAAGCGCCTCCGCCAGCTTCCGTGAGAACATTGAGCGCGAACCCCCGCGGAATTCTGCAGACATATCGACTACGTCGATGTTCGGGAGCGGCTTACCGTTTGCACGCTCGGGCAGCACGACGCGCGTCCAGGCGGGATTCGTTTCGCACGCATGCAGCGATTCGATGGAGGGAGTGGCGGATCCCAGAACGAGTGCGGCGCCGTAGCGTTCCGCCATCCATTTCGCCACATCGCGGGACTGGTAACGCGGAGCCTGGTCCTGCTTGTACGAGGTCTCGTGCTCCTCGTCGATAACGATAATGCCCACATTGCGCAGCGGTGTGAACAGCGCACTGCGGGCGCCGACCACCACGCGCGCACGCCCGGACCGGATGAAATCCCACTGGTCGTAACGCTCCCCCTGGCTCATGCGCGAGTGCATGACGGCGACCGCATGACCGAAGCGGCCACGGAAACGGGCGACTGTTTGGGGAGTCAAGCTGATTTCAGGCACCAGGACCAGTGCCGTCTGATGGCGCGCCACCACCTGTTCGATGGCGCGGAGGTACACCTCCGTCTTGCCGGAACCGGTTACGCCGTCGACAACTACGACATGGCCGTTGCGCGCGTCCATGGCGCTTTCGATAGCGTCAAGCGCCGCTTGCTGGCCATCCGTCAGACGGGGGCGATCGCCCACCACGTGGTATTCCGTCGTCTCGGCAGCGCCTTCATCCATACCGCGCAGACGGCGGCGGCGCTCCACGGTCACAACGCCCTTAGCCGCAAGCGACTTCAAAGATTGGCCCACGGCGCCGTACTCCATGGACAGCTCCGCCACCCGCAGTTCGCCATGGCGCAACGCATCGAGGATTGCGCGCTGCTTGACCGCGTTCGAACGCGGCGTGAACGCTTCGGCATTCGGACCCAGCTTCACCCAGCGATCGTCCACTTCGCCGACCTCCGGCGCCTGGATCTTCCAGCGGCCGCCGATGTGCACCATACGAGGAACGCCTCCCGGAGGCGTGAAGAGCCGAACGCAGACGGAAAGCGGCGCGACATAACGCCGCGAGAGAAACCACGCGCATGCGGCACCGTCTTCATTGAAGTACGGACGGCTGACCACCTGATGGAGCGGCTTTAGTTTCGCAGGGTCGAACGGCAGTTCAGACACGCCGTTCTCGGCATCCAGGTGGTCGATGCCGACAATGAACCCGATAGCCGGTCGAGCGCCGAACGGCACGGACACAGCGCAGCCGACCTGCGCTTCGTCCATGCCGTCCGGGATAAGGTACGTGTAGGCGTCGTCGAGTGCCTGCGTGGGCACATCCAATATGACGCGGGCTACCTCCACTATTCGGCGACCGCTGCCTTCAGCTGGTCCACTCGGTTCGTCTTCTCCCACGTGAATTCCGGAAGTTCGCGGCCGAAGTGACCGTAATTGCTAGTCAGACGATAGATGGGGCGACGGAGGTCCAGGTCGCGGATGATGGCGGCGGGACGCA
>USAB01000114.1 GCA_900552585.1 uncultured Coriobacteriaceae bacterium | reverse complement strand
CGCCCACATTGAAGCCGCTCAGGTTCAGTGCCTCTTTCACCATAATCGGGTTAGACGTGGTGAAAAGCTCTCTCATCAGCGGACGCAGCGCCTCGTTGGCGACACTCGCTGCTTCGAAATCGCCCTTGCTGCACAAGTCGACGATTTCCCTCATCCGGCCGGGAGCAACATTGCCGACGGTGGAGATGACTCCTGCGCCGCCGAGTTTCATGATGTCGTAGGTCTGGTCGTCATCGCCGGAATACACCCAGAAGTTATCGGGGGCATTGTCGATGATCTGCTTGATCTGCTCCATATCGCCGCTTGCTTCTTTGATTGCGACGATGTTCTCGACATCGTTTGCCAGACGGAGGGTGGTCTCGGCCGTCATGTTGATGACGCAGCGGCCGGGAATGTTGTACATGATGACGGGCTTATCCACGGATTCGGCGATGGTGCGGAAATGGCGGTACAGCCCCTCTTGCGGAGGCTTGTTGTAATACGGGACGACCAGCATGAGTCCGTCCACGCCCAGCTTTTCCACGTTGCGCGCGAAATCGACGGTATCGGCGGTGCAGTTATCGCCCACATTCGCTACGATGGGCACCTTCCCGCCAACTGCTTCGACGACGGCGCTGAACAGCTTCATCTTCTGCGGATAGAACACCGTGGGGCTTTCGCCGGTCGTACCATTGATGACCAAGCCGTTGGCGCCGCCCTCAGCCAGGCGCTCGGCAAGCTTCTGGGCCTGGTCCAGGTCCAGCTCGCCGTCCTTGTCGAAGGGCGTGACCATCGCGGGGATCATGGTGCCGAAAATAGGTGTTCCCTCTGCCATAAAGCTTCTCCTAACCGTTGCGAGGCGCACCCGCCCTCCGACGAGTGCGCATGCACGTGCATATGCCTTGCATCATGGGCATGCCACCCTCGGGGCATGCCAAGCTGGAATCTATTATCACATGAAAGTGGGCCTAAGAGAGGAAGTTCTCCAAACCGACAATCAAGCCGCTATGAGAGGCCATGCTGCGGATTGCCAGCAGCACGCCGGGCATGTAGGACATGCGGTCCCACGAATCGTGCCGGATGGTGAGCGTCTGGCCCATGGAGCCGAACACGACCTCCTGACTGGCAACGAAGCCCATGGAGCGCACGGAATGCACGGGAACGCCTTCGATGAGCGCGCCGCGGGCTCCTTCCGCGCCGGGAATCTCCGTCTCCTTGCCGGGCGCCTCGCTGACACGTCCGCGCGCCTCGTGGATGATGGCCGCCGTGCGCGTGGCCGTGCCGCTGGGGGCGTCCTTCTTGTTCGCATGGTGGTACTCGATGACCTCGGCCTCGGGGAAATACGGAGCCGCCTGCTTCGCGAACTGCATCATGAGCACGGCGCCGATGGTGAAGTTCGGTGCCACGAACAGGCACGTTCCCTCAGGTGCCAGCGTCGAGAGCTCCTCCAGCTTCTCGGGGGCAAGCCCCGTGGTGCCAATGACGCAGTCCACGCCCGCCGGCAGCGCGGCGCGGATGTTGTCCTCCACCACATCGGGCTGTGTGAAGTCGACCATGACGTCGAACGGAACGGCATCGAGCGCCTCCCGGATAGTGCGGAACGTGGGGAACAGGGCCTCGGCAGCGTTCGGGTCCACGCCGCAGGCCATCTGCATGTCGTCCGCCTGGGTGACAGCCTGGACCACGGCATCCCCCATGCGACCGGCATATCCGATTACAGCCACATCGATCATCGTGTTACACCTTTCTCTCTGAAGCGGGCGGCGTTTTCCACCCTTCCCGCCAAACACGTCTCATCCTCTGTTTCGTCTCATCATGCGATGCCGTTCAATGCCTCCGCATAGCCGCACACCGTGTCCTCGTCGTACGGCGAGACCACTGCGACCGTCGGCTTCTGCGTCAGGAATTGGGCCGCCACGGCTTGGACATCGGCCGGCGTCAGGCTGCGGTACAGCGCCACCAGCTCGCCCACGCTGCGCAGCGGCACGCCCATGGTCAGCGCGCGGCCCAGCCGTCCCATGCGACTGCCCGTGGATTCCAGGGACAGCAGCAGCGACCCGCAGATGGCGCCGCATTGGCGGTCGATCTCCTCCTGCGTGGGCGGCTCGTCCACCATGCGCGCAAGTTCGCGCTGCACAATGGCAAGCGTCTGCCGCAGGTTCTCCGGACGCGTGCCGCAATACACGCAGAACATGCCTGCATCGCGGTACGTTGCGCCCTGGCTGAACACGGCGTACGCAAGGCCGTTCTTCTCGCGGACTTCCTGGAACAGGCGCGATGACATGGAGCCGCCCAGGATGGCCGACCCCAGTGCCCCGGCGAAACGACGTTCATCGAATGCATCCACCCAGGGCATGCCGTACACGAAATGCGCCTGCTCCGTTTCGCGCTGCTGGCAGGCGAAGAACCGGCGGCTGTTCTCGTGCACCTCCGGACGCTGCGTGCGTTCGCCCTGCGGCATGCAGGCGAAGCACGTGCGCACCAGGGAGACCAGTTGCTCATGGTCCACGTTGCCCGCCGCGGCGATGACCGCATTCTGCGTCACATAGTGGGCATCGTGGAACGCACGGCAGTCGTCATGCGTGTACGAGGCCACCAGCTCGCGCGTTCCCAATACCGGCCGGCCTAGCGGATGCGTGGGCATCAGCGCGTCCGAGAACAGGTCGAACACGTAGTCGTCCGGCGTATCCTGGCTGCGGGCTATCTCTTCCAGCACCACTTTCCGTTCGGGCTCGATATCTTCGTCGGCGAACGTGGACTGGATGACCATCTCGGCCATAAGCGGCAGCACCTGCGGCAGGCATTCGTCCACGAAGCGCGCGTGAAAGCACGTGTACTCCTTCGTGGTGTAGGCGTTCAGCTCGGCGCCAAGCGCATCGAACGCCGCCGAGAGCTGGGTGGCCGTATGGTCGGGCGTGCCCTTGAAAACCATGTGCTCCATGAAATGCGCCATACCCGCCTGCGTGGGAAGCTCGTCGCGCGAACCGGTATTCAGCCAGATGCCCAAGGTGATCGATCGGACGTCAGGCATGGTATCCGTTGCTACCGTCAGCCCGTTGTCAAGCGTGGTGATCCTCGGTTTCATGGGCATTTCCCTCGATTCGCGTGTCCGCCCTGCCATATACCTGAATCACTCTACACCAGCGCTCGCGGCGCTGCAGGGAAAAACACCCTGTTCGAAGAACGGGGTGCGGAAAATCCGAATGGATGAGAGGAGGCTCGCCTTGCGCGAACGACCGTTATTTGAATGTATTCGAAGTTGTACCGCGACCGTGAGCGAAGGAGGGGCCGGGCGAGAGCTCTTCGGCGCCCTTTTGCTGCTGCATGATGAAGGTGCTGAAACGCTCCACGAATTGGTCGAGGTTGTTGACGGACTGCCCCTTGTGCCATTTCTCAAGGAATTCCGTCAGGATGAGGCTGACAACGCGAGCGATGAAATCAGGATATCCATCGCCCCACCCGTAGCCCCTTAGGAAGCCGTCAAGCTCCTTCTTCTGCGCCTCCGTGAGGTAGTCCATGAACACCTGACGGAGCCGGCCGAAGTTTGACGAGGCATACAGCGCCATGAAGAACTGGCGGTTCTCGTCCTTGGCCTCGATCATCCTGCGGATACATTCGTGAGTATTCTTGGAATCAGCTGCCGTATCGACCACGCGATAGGCCTCGCGCTTGAGAATCCAACCCACCAAATCGTAGATATCGCGAAAATGGTAGTAGAACGTCTGGCGATTCAGCCCGCATTCGTCTGTGATGCTCCGGATGGAGATCTTGTCCAATGAGTCCTCTTGAAGTCGTTTCACCAGCGCTGCGGAAAGCAGCTCATCGGTATCTCCCCTGACAGATTTCTTCATCGAATTCCTTCTCCCGACAGCCAGCGACGCCTGCAGGGAAAAATAACCGTACATAGCAGCCCAACCGTCCAAGACTCATTCCTGAAACATTACCGATACGTAGTGTATAGAAAATGTTTCGCTCATTCATCTGGCAAAACGCATGCAATGTAAAATTTCAAGCACATTTACCTGCCTCATTCTTTGCTCAATGAACATGAAATGAGAATAATGCAACGGGCATAACGGCGAAACGCCGACAATAAAACCGCTGCAGCTTGGTTGCGCTGCAGCGGTCTGCGCCTTCAGAAAATGATGTGATACGAAAGGCTACAGCCTATTCGAACCCTCGCCGTTCGAACGATGGCGGGGTGTGCGATGGCTGTCGCCGTTGCCGCGGTTGAAATCGCCCGGACGGCGGTTGCGGTGCTCGC
>USAB01000113.1 GCA_900552585.1 uncultured Coriobacteriaceae bacterium | reverse complement strand
ACACGGCCCGCTGCCCCAGCGACTTCTGCAGGCGCGCCAGCCGCGCGAACAGGTCCTTCGGCCCCACCTTCGGCACATGGTGCGGGTCCAGCGGCTCCTCGATGCCAGCGCACCGGTACTCGTCCAGCTGCCGCAGCACGGGCAGCTGTTCGTCCGTATAGCTTTGGTTCGCATCCAGCATCAGGATGGTATCCGGCAACGCCTCGCGCACCGCCGCCACCCGCTCCACATCGCTACCCGGGCGGATCTTCAGCTTGATGCGCAGGTAGCCGTTCTCCGCCGCCTGCTTCGCCGCCGCCACGGTCTGCGCCGTGGACATGATGCCGATGACGGCTCCGCCCGGCACGTACCCGGTCGGAAGCGTGAATTCCCTGCCGCGCACGTCCCACCTGGTCCGCGCGCCGATGAGCTCTGCAATCGTGCGCTGCGTAATCTTGCCGTACAGGTCCCATAGCGCCGTCTCCAAAGCGGACACGGCCATCAGATGCTCCTGCGCTCCCGGCAGCATCGCCAGCGCGCCGTATACGGCGTCGGGCTGCAGGTACGCCTGCCGCAAGATGCACGGTATGCCCTGACGTTCCAAGAACCCCAGGTCGTCGTCGATGGTTTCGGGAAGATACCAGTCCGTGGAGAACGCGGCGTCCTCGCCCGTCCCCACGCGGCCGGCGGCGTCCACGACCTCCACCAGCAGCGATTCACGGCCACGCAGCACCTCCTTCGCCGTGCGCACGGGTTCTGCGAACGGCTGGCGGATACGGTGCACGCGCACCTCGCGCACATCCAGCGAACGGGCATCCAGCGCCTCCAGCGCCGCGCGGTCCACCTTGCCGATGCCCGTGCGCGGCAGGCCGTTCACCACGAACAGGCGGTCCGGGCGATAAATCTTCGCCAGCCGCTGCTGCAGGCTGATCTGCACCTCGTCGGACAGCTGCGCAGCCGTTTCCGGAAGCACGTTCGCGTTCGCCATCTCCACGAACGCAACGGGCCGGCGGCCCCACGTGGCGTCACGCGCGCCGAACACGTACGCATCCGTGACGCCCGGCACCTTCAGGATGCGCTTGCGGATCTCTTCGGGATACACGTTCTCGCCGCCGGACACGAACATATCCTGCGTGCGTTCGGCCACGATGATGCGGCCGTTATCCATACGTGCCGTATCGCCGGTGAGGAAATAGCCGTCGGCCGTGAACAGCGCCCGCGCATGCAGGTACCCGCCGAACACGCCGGGGCCGCGCACACCCAGCTGGCCGTTGCCGTCTTCGTCCGGCTGCACGATGCACGCCCGGTAGCCGGGCAGCAGCGTCAGCGGCACGCCGTCCTCGCGGTCGATGGGGCAGGCAGCCACCAGGCTGCACGTCTCCGTCATGCCGTAGCTGGAGTACACGCGGATGCCGGCCTTGCGCGCCTGCTCCAGCGTGACGGGATTCGGCGCCGCACCGCCCAGCAGCACGCAGCGGTAGGCCCGCAGCACGGCCAGGCGCGTGAATTCCTGATTCGTATCGTGCGTGTTCGCCGTGGCCTCCTGCATCAGGTCGCGCAGCGTCTTGTCCACCACGGAGATGTTCGTGGCGCGGTAGTCGCCCGCGTCCTCCAGGACGCGTTTCGCATCGAACCGCCGGTACAGCAGGAACGCCGTACCGTTCAGCATGGAACGCACGGCAATCTGCAGGCCGCCCACGTGGTACAGCGGCAGCGTGGCCTGCCAGATGGTGGAGCGGTCGCAGCCGAATGCCCGGTTATAAGCCTCCGCGGAGCCGCATAGGCTCTCCGCCGTCAGCACGGCGGCCTTCGCCTTGCCCGTAGTGCCGGACGTGAACATGATGATGGGGGAATGGTTGCGCGCCGCCACGCCGCCCAGGCTGTCGGCGCGGTGCAGCAGCTCGTCCGCGCTTTCGGCATCACCGGCCGCCCGCACGGCCTCGACGACATCCTCTTCGGCCAGCACGGGGCAGCGGCCGCGCGGGTCCTGGTCGCGCACGGACTCCACGCGCTCGGCCTTCTCGTCGGACGTAAGGCGATGGTTCAGCGTCACCAGCGCAATGCCGCCGTACTGGCAGGCCAGCAGCAGGTACACGAACGCCGGGCTGTTGTCCAGATCGCAGGCGACGAAGCGGCCCTCCTCCAATCCCAGCACGCGCTGCAGGTGCTCCAGCAGCGCCACGGCGCGCAAGCGCGCCTGCCGGTACGTGACGGCCTCCACAGCGCCATCCGTCTCGGTGAACCGGAAGAACACCTTCTCGGGAGTGCGCCGCGCCGTTTTCTCGAACGCCTCGATCATGTTCGGATTTTCCTCCCCCTGTGGTACTGGCCTGCTTCGATAACGACTTCGATTTCCCGCATTAGGGCAGGCGGGGCCACTTGCCGAAATCGGGCGTGCGCTTCTCCTTGAACGCGTCGCGGCCCTCCATGGCCTCGTCCGTGGTGTAGTACAGCATGGTGGCGTCGCCGCCCATCTGCTGCAGGCCGGCCAGGCCGTCCGTGGCCGCGTTGAACGACGCCTTCATGAAGCGCAACGCCGTAGGCGACATCATCAGGATGCGCTTCGCCCAGCGCACGCATTCCGCCTCCAGGTCGTCGAACGGCACGACCTTGTTCACCAGGCCCATGTCCAGCGCCTCCTGCGCCGTGTACTGCTCGCACAGGTACCAGATCTCGCGCGCCTTCTTCTGGCCCACGATGGCCGCCAGATATCCCGCGCCGTAGCCGGCATCGAAGCTGCCCACCTTCGGGCCCGTCTGCCCGAACTTCGCCGTCTCGGCCGCAATGGAAAGATCGCAGATCAGGTGCAGGATATGGCCGGCGCCGATAGCGTAGCCGTTCACCATGGCAATGACGGGCTTCGGCACGATGCGGATCAGGTGCTGCAGGTCCAGCACGTTCAGGCGCGGGATATGGTCGGATCCCACGTAGCCGCCCCTGCCGCGGATCTTCTGGTCGCCGCCGGAGCAGAACGCCTCGTCCTCGTGACGGCCGCCATGGTTCGCCCCCGTCAGGATGATGACCCCGATGGACGAATCATCGCGTGCACGGCTGAAAGCGTCGTACATCTCCGCGTTCGTCAAGGGCGTGAACGCATTGCGCCGTTCCGGGCGGTTGATGGTGATCTTCGCGATGCCGTCCATGGTCTCGTAGATGATCTCCTGGTAATCGCCCTCGTTCTTCCAGGCAAATTCCGACATGTTCGTCTTCCTCTCTCGAACGGCCGCAGTGCAGCCGCATTGCATGCAGTATGCGAACGCCGGCGCCGTATTCCGGCACCCGGCACCGCGCGCCGCCGCGCACGGCAGGCGGGCGTTACAGCCCGCGCATCTCGTTACGGCGGTAGAACGCCTCCAGCGCCTCCAGGAAGCCTTCCGGCTGCTCCAGATGCAGGTTGTGGCCGCCCATGAGTGCCTTCGTGTCCAGCCCCATGCGCTGCAGGTCCTCGGCGTGCGCCAGGTACTTGTCGTCCTGGCTACCGCACACGTACAGCACCGGCGTCCAGCAGTACGAAAGGCGCTCGCGGTTCTCGCGCTCCGTGGGCATGGTGTGCTGCCCGCTGTTCTCCACGGTCAGCGCCAGCGCCTCGGCGTCGTTCGCCAGGCGCTCTTCCCGCACGGCCTGCCGAACATCTGCCGCCAAGCGCTTCTGAGACGCGAACAGCGGCAGCTGCTCCCAATAATCCACGAACGCCGGCATGCCGTCCGTGCGGAGCGCGCGCGCCCATTCCGCGGCGCGCTGCGCATACGCGGCGCGGTCCTCTTCGCTGCGCGGGCCCAGGCCGGCGCTCTCCAGCACCAGCGTGTAGACCAGCTCCGGATGCCGCAGCGTCAGCTCCAGCGCAACGCGGCCGCCCATGGAGTAGCCCATCACGTGCACATGCGTCTGCGGGCGCCCGCCTTCACCAACGGCCTGCGCATTCTGCGGCAGCATGACCTCTTCGACGAACGCCGCCAGCGCATCCACCATGGCGGGAATGGTATAGGCTTCGGCATCGTGCGGCTTGTCCGACGCGCCATGGCCCACCAGGTCGACGGCGTACAGGCAGCGTCCCAGACACAGGCGCGGCGCCACGCGTTCCCAGGCGGCGCCCGTCTGCATGAAGCCATGCAGCGCCAGCAGTGGGATATCCGCGGGATCGCCCCAGCGGCGCACATGATACGTCGCGCCGTTGTGCGCGAAGTCCATCTCCGCGGCCGCGGGCTCCGGAATCTCCCGGTCCTCGTCGAAGTCGTCGACGTCGTAGGCGATGACGGACGGCGGCTCGT
>USAB01000112.1 GCA_900552585.1 uncultured Coriobacteriaceae bacterium | reverse complement strand
CGTTCGGGCCGCCTGCCGAGTTCATGAACCTGTACCCAGACTACCTTGAGGGCGTGACCCTGGATTCGCTGGCCTACCTCTGCGTTTCCGCGCTGACGCGCCGCGATGAGTTCCTGCTGGAAAGCGAGCATATTGCCGCAAAGCCCATTCCCGTCGAGACGCTCGTCCGTGCACTGCATGCGCGCATCGCAAACGAGAAGCATCTCCGCTATTCACAGATTGTGAACCGCAACACGCCCGTGCCCATTGCCGTCGTGAACTTCCTTGCCATACTGGAGCTCTACAAGCGTAATATGGTCAGGCTCACGCAGCGCACGAATTTTGGCGATATCGATATCGAATATATCGAAGGCAGCGGGGACCTGCTGCTGGATGACGATGATGCCCTTACGTCGATTGGAAACCCGTCATCCGTTTCCGATCGTTCCTGATATGCGGGAAAGGAGTTCGACCCGTTGTTCGGAGATTTGGAAAATACTCAGCTGCAATCCGCTATCGAGGCGCTGCTGTTCGTTTCAGACGAGCCGGTGAGCATCATCACGCTGGCGGATATGTTGGAAGCCGATCCCGCAGACGTGGAGACGGCGTTGGTAGAGCTTCGGTCTGACCTGGCTGAACGCCAGACCGGCATTCAGCTCGAGTCCGTTGCGGGCGGCTGGCGTCTGGCAACGCATCCAGTATTCCACGACTTGCTGGAGAAATTCGTGCTGTCGTGGGATACGCGCCGGTTGACGCAGGCGGCATTGGAGACACTTGCCATCATCGCGTATCTGCAGCCCATTACGCGATCCGGTGTTGCCGGCGTTCGAGGAGTGAACTCGGATTCATCCATCAACTCGCTCGTGGACAAAGGCCTCGTGCGCGAAGCGGGTCAAAGCGACGCGCCGGGAAACCCTATGCTGTATGCAACCACGCGCACGTTTCTGGAGAAATTTGGCCTCAATTCCGTCAAGGATCTGCCATCACTGGAGGAATACGCCCCCGATCAGGAGACGGCGGACCTGCTCAGGCAAGGGTTGAGTGCCCGTACGCCGTACGAACAGAGCCAATTCGCAGCTGGCGTGGAAACATCGTCTGAAGACGCCGCAAACACCGTGAAAGATCTGACGTTTGCCGCCGAGCAATCCGATGACATGGACGATACGGTGAAAGATGCCATGCGATCCATGCTTGGCAACGCCTTAGCGCAAAGTGCCGGGGTAGTGGAGAAGATCGACTTCGATGATTTGGAGTTCGAAGAATGACTGGGCCGGAACAGCAATCGGAAACTCCCGATAATTTCATGCGTCTGAATCGCTTTCTTGCCCGTGCCGGCGTGGGAAGCAGAAGGAATTGCGACAAGCTCATCGATTCCGGTCGCATAGCTGTGAACGGCCAGGTGGTATCCGAGCTTGGTGTGAAGGTTAATCCCGAAAGTGACATTGTTACTTTCGAGGGTAAGAGAGTGCAGCTGCCCTCCGTTGATGTCGTGCTCATGTTGAATAAACCGGCAGGCGTGTACACCACCATGAGCGATCCACAAGGCCGGCCGTGCGTTGCGGAATATGTGCCTACGGAACAGTATCCGGGCATCTACCATGTCGGTCGCTTGGATCGCGATACCACGGGGTTGCTGCTGTTGACCTCGGACGGCCAACTGGGACACCAGCTGCAGCATCCGTCTAAGCATGTGGACAAGACGTATATTGCGCAAGTCGAAGGCCTTCTTTCCGCTACGCAGATCAGACGGCTGCGCGACGGCATCGACATCAAGGTCGGCAATACGGTTAAGAGAACGGCTCCGGCCGAGATAGACGTTCTGTCATGGAAGGATCTTCAACGCGAAGGATTCGATGTGCGGCAGTCCTGCCTTGAGCGTAACCGTAAGAAGACGTCGTTCGTACGCGTCGTGATTCATCAAGGCATGAAGCATCAAGTGAAGCTGATGTTGGGTGCTACGGGGCATCCGGTAGTGAATCTGCACCGAGCTTCGTTTGGGAATCTGCATCTGGGCAACCTGAAGCTGGGTTCCTGGCGGATGCTCACGGCGGACGAGATTGCGCAGCTGCGGCGCGATGCGCGCATCTGACAAGCGGGATGCTGGCAGGAAGTGCTGTACGCCAGGTATATAAGGATCCTTTAGTACAGGACGGACTCTCTCGGCAAATGCTGGAATTCTGTAATAAATAACTGATAATATATCTTATGTTAAGTAATGTATGTGAAATCGAGGAATACCTTTCCGCTACAATATACGGCAAGCGCCCGATGAGGGCGCCCTCCTATTCACGGCTATGAAAGAGGTATCCCATGGCAAAGCTGCCTATCAACGAGAATACGAAGGTTGAAACCCCCGATGGCAAGGGCTGCTATTACCGCCAGCGCATCGCAGAAGGCGTAGAGAATCTGGGCCCGAAGGTGAAAACGTACGCGAAGATCACCGTTCCCGCGGGAACGGCAATGGCCTATCACAAGCACGAGGGCGATTTCGAGATTTACTATATCGTGGAAGGCGAAGGCCTCTATAACGACAACGGTACGGAATATCCCGTGAAAGTCGGCGATGTAGTACGTTGTGCCGACGGCGAATGCCACGGCATCTCGAACACCGGCTCAGGCGATTTGGCTTTCATCGCGCTCATCGTTGAGACGGATTAACGGATTCCAACCCGATTATCACGAACGAGCGAAGGTGGCATCGTATTTTGACCAGCATGCGACAACGAGAACCTGAGACGCGGCTGAAAAGCCTCTCCGTCTGGTACGGCGTGCTCTTGGCCGTCGATGTCGTCTTCGCCGTGAATTTCGCCGTAGCGGGAGATTCATACGCCCTGCCGCTGATAGCCTGCGTTCTGCTGATTCCGCTTGTGGGATTCCCCCTGCTCATCAATACGCTCTTCCTGAAGACGCTCCAGTTGAAAGCGAAGATGAACGTATCGCGCTATCTGGCGTTGGCCATGATGATCGCTTCCCTGCTGGCCATCCTCATCTTCTATCTATTCACGCCGCTGTATCTTATCGTGTCCGTCCTCGACAGCTCGTTCACGTTCTCAATGTGGTTGCTGCCGTCACTGCTGATGGCTCTGACCGGTGTAGTGCTGGCAGTGGACGGCATCGATATCTTCCGCCGTTTCCCTCGCTGATTCCTTTGCGGTTTCGCTGTGGACGGCTGCGGGCGGCAGACCGTCCGTGTTAGCATTTATCCTATGCAATACATAGATACATATCAGACGGCTCCCTTGTCGGAGCATGCCGACGTGCGCCATGAACAGGACGCGGAATCGGACGTATCCGCAGGTCAACAGCAATCTTCGGATACGCTTGAACCGGGGCGTTTTCGTTTGCACGTCATTGCCAGCGATAGTTCGGGAAATGCCTCCGTGCTGGAAACGGCCACGACGTGCGTGATGATCGATTGCGGCATATCGAAGAAGCGATTCATGGAAGGCTGCGATGCGGTCGGTTTCGACCCTTCCCGGATCTCCTCCGTTATCGTGACGCATGAGCATTCCGACCATACAAGCGGACTTGGACGAACCTTGCGCGGCTTGCGGAAACTGGGCTGTGTACCCACTATTTATACGACACGGGGAACGTTTTCGAGTTCAAACGAGCTGCAGACGCTCGATGGCGACTTCCCCATCGAGTTCATTACGCATTCGCAAGATCTGCTTCTCGGGGACATCCATGTTCAGTTCGTGCCCACTTCCCATGATGCGGCCGACCCGGTGTGCATGGCGTTCGAAACGGCGGGACCGCTTCGAAATGACGTGCTGGGCTTTGTGACGGACACCGGCGTGTTCCCCGACGGCGTTACGACATTGTTGGACGATGTGCGCATCTTGGCGCTTGAAAGCAACCATGATGAGCACATGCTTGCCACGGGTCCTTACCACGCATCGCTTAAACGTAGAGTAGGCGGAGAACGGGGTCATCTTTCCAATGCCCAATCGGATACGGCATTGGAATCGCTTCTGTCCGATTCTCTGGAAACCGTCATCGGCATGCATCTCTCCCGGAAGAACAATCAACCATCGCTGGCCCGTTCGGGATTCGAGCAGATTCTCGAACAGAACAATCACTCGGCGCGTGTGCTCCTGGGCTCGAAGGATCGTTCCCTCTCCCTCTGACACCATCCAATCGCCCACACAACCGAAAGGCGTTTTCACATATGACAGATGAAAGACAAGAAGATACAACCCGACCGCAGGCAACTCCGGCAAGCGGTTCGCAAGAACCCCCTGCCTCACCGCAGATTCAGCCGCAACAATCTGTTGTTCGCGAAACGGGTGCGGCCGAAGAAGCGGCGCCTTCTTCCGAGCAGCCGGTAGCGCCTGTAGTCGAGCAGCC
>USAB01000111.1 GCA_900552585.1 uncultured Coriobacteriaceae bacterium | reverse complement strand
GTGCGCAGCCCCGGGATCCAATGGGGGCGGCCCCCCGCCTGCACCAGCGCCCGGCGGTAGTCGCCAATGCCGATGATGGCACCGGTCACCTCGTCGGTGGCAAAGCCATTGCCCTGCTTGGCTGCCCACGAGGACAGCGCCAGCACCGCCATCACGCTGCTGAAAATGCACAGCAGCAGATACATCTTATCGGTGCGCTTAAAATATTGTCGAATGCTATCCAAAGAAAGCACCGCCTTTCGTCAGAACAGTCTGCCGGGGCGTGCCTGTGTACAGGCGATAAAAACCCAGCATACTGCTATTATACACAAACCTTTGCGCCAATGCAATGCGCCGGGTGTGACGGAATGGTAAAACATTGCCGGGATGCTTGACAAAGCTCCGGCAGCAGCCTACAATGAACCTGTGGGCGCAGCCTTGCGCACAACAGCCCCGGCGGTGTGCCGGGGGAGAGGAACGGAAAAGAAGAAATGGAACATACAGTTTATCGCCGTCTGCTCAGCGCGGTGTGTGCCATTGCGCTGGTCTTCACGGCAGTGTGCCCGGCAGTGGCTGCCGCGCCGGAGGAAACCACCGGCACCCCCCAGACCCTGACCGCTTCCGAGGTAAAGGAGATGCAACAGACAGATGCCGCCGTCACCGCCCTGACAGACAGCGCCGCCTACGCCGGGATGTCGGAGGAAGAACGTCAGGTGGCTGCGCTGGCGCAGCTGGACGAACTGGCGGCGCAGGGGCTTGTGAAAAAAGACAGCATCTATGTGGATGCGAAAAACGGTATGGTAAGCTTTACTTACAGCTGCGGCGCACTGGGCGGTATTCTGCTCACCGATACCGAGAGCGAGGCGGACGCCGCCCTGCCCGGGCCGGAGATGGAGGATGCGCCCGCCCTGCTCGCTGCCGAGAACGGCACGGTGGGCAATGCGGTCATCTACTATGCCTTTGATAATGGCGTCAACAGTAACCGCTACCCCTACTATTCTTATATGAAGGACTACTGGAACGGCTACGGGCTGGACACCCATCTGGACATGATGGTGACCGTCTCCGACCTGAAGCGGATGGCAGACTACGACCTTGCCATCCTAAGTGCCCACGGCGCGTACTATACCTATGAGTACGGCTGGCTGTGGAAAAAACAGGCCACCGCGCCCATCATCCTGCTGCTGGAAAAATCTGATTTCTGGAACGACCTGCGCTACGGCTTGGAGCTGCTTAGCCACCGGGTCATCAAGGTGAACGGCTGCTACGCCGTCACCGGGGACTTTTTCGGCAATGCCTACCGGGGCGGTAAGCTGAACGGCACCATCGTGCTTTCGGAGACCTGCGAGTTCTACGGACGCAGCGGCCATGTGGACACTGCCCTTTCGGACGGGCTGCTCTCCGGCGGGGCAAAGGCCGTGGCAGGCTTTGTGAACAACGTGTACAGCGTGTACTCCCGCAGTATGCTGTGGGCGACCGTGAACCGCATGATCGAGGGCGAGACCTTGCAGCAGGCCATTGATTACGGCCTTGAGGTCTACGGCGAAAACGACATCGTGTGGTATCTCAACCAGAACACCGGACGGCGTCCCCACGCGGCGGCGTCCTATCCTATCATTCAGGGCGACGCCGCTGCCCGGCTCACCGCGCCCGGCACGTTGACGAACGGCGCTGCGGAGCAGCAGACCCATGCCGCCGCCTGACCATTGCACTTTTGTGTGTTTTATATTATACTTAGGGATGGCAGAGTGTCTGCCATCCCTTTTTTGAAACGATGAGGTAACCTTCATGTCAGAATATATCACCCATTCCCGCACCGAAACGGTGGCGCTGGGCAAGCGGATGGCCGCTGTGCTGGCTCCCGGGGCGCTGATCGCCTTTACCGGCGGTCTGGGCGCTGGCAAGACCGCCTTTACCGAGGGTCTTGCCGAGGGTCTGGGCTGCACCGACCCGGTGTCCAGCCCCACCTTTGCTATCGTGAACTACTACCGGGGCCCGCGCCCGCTGGCGCACTTTGACCTGTACCGCATTTCTACCGAGAATGATCTGTGCGCGGCAGGCTTCTACGATTATCTGGATCAGGGCGCTGTGGTGGCGGCAGAGTGGAGCGAAAACTTTGCCGACCTGCTGGCGCTGGAAAACCCCATCCGGGTGAACATCGAACGTCTGGACGATACCACCCGCAAGATCACCATTGAGGGGGTGACGGTATGAATATTCTGGCCGTGGATACGGCGGGCAAGACCGCCGGTGTGGCTCTGCTGCAGGATGATCGCCTGCTGTACGAGGTATATCTGGACGGCGGCATGACCCACAGCGAAACGCTGATGCCCATGATCGACACCTGCCTGAAGATGTGCGGCATGACCTGCGCGGACATCGACCTGTACGACCACCAGCGCAAGGCCGTCGCGAGGATCCTGCAATCCGAGGAGGGCACGCTCGTCGCGCACGTCGTGGGCGCAGGCAAGACGTTCACCGGCGTGGCCGCATGCCATGAGGCGAAACGTCTCGGCAAGGCCACCAAGCCCATGATCGTCGTGCCGAACCATCTGACCGAACAGTGGGCCAAGGACTTCCTCACGCTCTACCCGGACGCGAACATCCTGTCCATGACGGAGGCCGACGGCACCGGCAAGGGCGCGGCACGTTTCTGGGCCGAAGTCGCCGCCGGCGACTGGGACGCGGTCATCGTCCGGCAGGACACGTTCCAACGCATGCACGTCAGTCCCGAACGCCGTGAGAAGTATTTCGAACGGCGTAAGGCGGAGATGCTCGAAAGCATCGAGACCGCGAAGTCGGACGGCAACGACTTCTCCGCGAAGAAGCTGAAGGACGAGATCGGCAAAATGGAGAAGAACCTCGGCAAAACCGTCAAACAGGCCGAGAAGGACCGCATGCGTGTCGACGGCAAACTCCAGGCGCTGCGCGGCGGCGGGGAAAGCAAGGAGTGGATCGACTTCGAGGTCCTCGGCGTGGACATGCT
The DNA here is from genome assembly GCA_900552585.1 of uncultured Coriobacteriaceae bacterium. GTDB lineage: Bacteria > Actinomycetota > Coriobacteriia > Coriobacteriales > Eggerthellaceae > UMGS1519. Next base: position 1,405 of record USAB01000111.1, on the reverse strand, counting down.
GTTCGTCGACGAAGCCCACCAATACAAGAACCTCGCCATCGCCACCACGATCAGCGTGCCCGGCGTGGACGTCGCGGCCGCGCAGAAATGCGAGGACCTGTTCGACAAGTGCGAGTACCTGCGCGAGGCGGGACATGGAAGCAACATCGTGTTCGCGACCGGCACGCCGGTATCCAACTCCATGGCCGAGTTGTACAACATGCAACGCTACCTCGCTCCCGACCTGCTCAAGGCGCAGGGCGTGGAGGCGTTCACCAGCTGGGCCAACACGTACGGCAGCATCGTCGAAAGCGTCGAAGTCAAGCCGGAAGGCAGCGGATACCAGATCAAGCAACGGTTCGCGAAATTCCATAACCTTCCCGAGCTGATGAGCACGTTCCACGACTACGCGGACCTGCTGACCGCCGACCAGCTCGACCTCGACGTGCCGGACTGCGAGGTGGTGTCCGTCGCGGTCGAGGCCACCGAAGCGCAGAAACAGGCCGTCGACGCGCTGGTGGAACGGGCCGAACTGGTGCGCGACGGAGCCGTTGACCCGTCGGACGATAACATGCTCAACATCACGAACGACGGCAGGAAGGTCAGTCTCGATCCGAAACTGCTCGACGTGTCCGATCCGGACATCCAGCCCATGGAAGGCGGCAAGGTGCAGGTCTGCGCCGAGAAGATCCACGAGATCTGGCAGGAGCATGCCGAAGAGAAGGCCACACAGCTCGTGTTCTGCGACTCGTCGACCACGGCGTCCGGAAAGTGGAACATCCAATCCGATCTGAAACGACGGCTCGTCGACCTGGGAATTCCGGAAGACGAGATCATGTTCGCCGCGCGCACGCGCGTTTCGCTCCGCGCGCCGGACTGCTGCAATTCTACCACAGTCCTATCGTCAATGTCCAGTCCTATACATAAACCGAAACGCAGAAGCTCGCTCTCGGTGATCCGGAGGAGGTCTCCCCCCTCCAGATACACGAGAACGCGCTCCTGCTTATGCTTCGATCGTTCGATCTTCTCAATCTTCATCCTTGAAATCGTCGGCGCTGACGTCCACGGCGCGGCCCGCAGCCTTTGCCGCCACGCGGGACTGGCCCGTCATCAGCTTGTCGAAGTTGCGGCGGATCTCCGCTTCGAGATTATCGGCGATCTCGGGATTGTTTTTCAGATACTGCTTGGCCGCATCGCGTCCCTGACCGATGCGCGTTTCGCCCATCGAGTACCACGAGCCGCTCTTCTGCACCAATCCGAGCTTGACGCCGAGGTCAATGAGCTCGCCGATGAGCGAGATGCCCTCGCCGTACATGATGTCGAACTCCGCCTCCTTGAACGGGGGCGCGACCTTGTTCTTGACGATCTTGGCGCGGGTGCGGTTGCCGATGACCTCGCTGCCGTCCTTGATGGCCTCGCTGCGGCG
>USAB01000110.1 GCA_900552585.1 uncultured Coriobacteriaceae bacterium | reverse complement strand
TTGCCTTGACTTCCTCCGCGGCGCCCCGCCTGCCCCCCGCCGTCTCCGGGGTGCCGTCGTACTCCACCTCCATGGAGTTCTTCAGCAAGTTGACCACGGCGTTGTCCACGCCTGGCACTCCGTTCGTCGTCTTCTGGACGCGCGCCGAGCACGCCGCGCACGTCATGCCCGTCACATCGAATGTCTGTTTCACGCTCATAAGCCTACTTCTTCACTATCGGAGGTATCAGGAGAAGCGCTTCAAGAGATCCATGACCTCATCAACCGCCTCGTCGTCGCCGCGCCGGATCTTATCCGTGACGCAGGTCTCCAGATGGTCGCGCAGGATCATCATGGACACGCGATGGATAGCCTTTTCCGCTGCAGACAGCTGAATCAGCACATCACCGCAATAGCGGTTGTCGTCGATCATTCCCTTGATGCCGTTCAACTGGCCGATAGCCCTGTTCAGACGCTTCTGCACATCATCTTGGAACGCTTCACTCCGCGGTGTTTCCTTATGCTTGCAGCAATCATGCGCTTCTTCGGCCATTATGATGTCTCCTATACCCCCTACCGGTATCTTACAGAGAACACTGTATACCCCTAAGGGGTATTGTCAAGCAGGGATGGAAGCTTTGAACGCGAGAGTAAATCAAACGGTCATGATGCTGCCGTCGAAGGCTACAGCGAATCCACCACGCGCGACGAGACGTTCTTCGACGGCGAGATAATCACGGCGCGCACGGATCCGGCGGCGCAATTCGAGGCAGTGTAGGGATCGCCCCCGCCGAAGAACGAGGAGCTCGATGAGCTCGAGGACTCCTTTTGCGAAGAGGATTTCTTCTGAGACGACGCAGTCTTCGGAGCGGCCATCGTGTTCATATTGCAGACAATGTCGATACCGTCCACATTCGCAACGAGCTTGCGATACGGCACGATCGCGATAATGCAGTCGGCCTTCTTCCGCAGCGCCTTCACCGCAGAGCGGATGGACGAGGCGCTTTCGTTCGCCGTGAACGTGATGATGCCGAAGCGATATCCGTTGCGCGTCACCACGCGCGGTTTCCGATACTGGTCGATGTCGACGGAATCCAGCACGACAACGGAGCAGTGTTTGTTGCGATAATCCTGCTCCACAGAGGCAAGCGGCACACCGCTGCGTTGCGGCGCATTCTGGGCATCCACATCTGCATATTCCGGAGCTGCCGTGCCCTCGTAGAGGATGGTGGTATAGCCCTGCATATCGCCCGCATAGTCGTCAATCGTCGTAGCGGCGTTGTTCCAATGATGGCCCAGCACCAGATAGGCGCACAGTCCCACCGCAGTCAACCCCAGGATGACAACGAAGAGCACTACGGCGAGTTTTTCACGTGCGGCTTGCTGCATGATTCGGCTATTATACGCCAGCTGCCTGTTCCGCGCCTCCGTTGCCCGGAGCCTTCTGCGCGCCGCCGTCGAACGACAGCAGAGGTGCCAGGAACCTGCCCGTCCAGCTGTCCGGACATTCCGCAACCTTTTCCGGCGTTCCGCACACGACCACGGTGCCACCGCGGTCGCCACCTTCGGGACCCAGGTCGATGAGGTAGTCCGCGCTCTTGATCACATCAAGGTTGTGCTCGACCACCAATACGGTGTTGCCGGCGTCTACGAGGCGCTGAAGCACCGCGAGAAGCTGACGCACGTCTTCGAAATGCAAGCCGGTGGTAGGCTCGTCCAGGATATAGAACGTCTTGCCCGTCTGACGGCGCTGAAGTTCACTGGAAAGCTTGACGCGCTGCGCCTCGCCGCCGGAAAGCGTGGTTGCCGGCTGTCCCAGATGCACATAGCCCAAGCCCACATCGTGCAACGTCTGCAGCTTGTTCTTCAAGCGCGGAATGTTCTTGAAGAATTCCAGGGCCTCGTCGACGGTCATCTCCAGCACATCATGCACGTTCTTTCCGCGGTACGTGACCTGCAGCGTCTCGCGGTTGTAGCGCGCGCCATCGCAGACCTCGCAGGGCACATAGATATCCGGCAGGAAGTGCATCTCTATCTTCACCTGGCCGTCGCCCTTGCATGCCTCGCAGCGGCCGCCCTTCACATTGAAGCTGAAACGGCCGGCAGAATAGCCGCGAGCCTTCGCCTCGGCCGTGCTGGCATACAGCTGGCGGATGTCATCCCACAGGCCGACGTACGTCGCCGGGTTCGAACGCGGCGTGCGCCCGATGGGGCTCTGGTCGATGTTGATGACCTTGTCCAGCTTGTTCAGGCCGGTGATCTTGCCGTATTCGCCCACGCGCAGATGTGCATGGTTCAACCGGTTCGCCAGCGCCGGTGCCAGCGTATCGGTCACGAGTGAGGACTTTCCGGAACCGGAAACGCCCGTTACCACCGTAAGCGTTCCAAGCGGAATGGAAACAGTGATGTCCTTCAGGTTGTTCTCCGAGGCCTCCGTGATCGTAAGCTTTCCGCGCTTCGGATTGCGGCGCTGCTCGGGAACCGGGATGATGCGGCGACCGGACAGGTAATCCGCCGTGATAGAGCCTTCCGTACGCGCCACTTCCGCGGGCGTGCCGGCGGCAACCACTTCGCCGCCATGCTCGCCGGCTCCGGGCCCGATGTCGATGAGGTAATCGGCGCGGCGCATGGTCTCCTCGTCGTGCTCCACTACCAGCACGGTGTTGCCCAGGTCGCGCAGGCGCTCCAACGTCGAGATGAGACGGGCGTTATCGCGCTGATGCAAGCCGATGGACGGCTCGTCCAGAATGTAGAGCACGCCCATGAGACCGGCGCCGATCTGCGTTGCAAGGCGAATACGCTGCGCTTCGCCGCCGGACAGCGTGGCCGTCGCACGTTCAAGCGTCAGATAATCCAGGCCCACGTCCACCAGAAAGCGCAGGCGAGCGCGAATCTCCTTGACGATGGGGCCCGCAATCATCTCCTGGGCCCCGGAGAATTCCAGCGCCTCGAAAAACGCAAGCGAGTCGCGGGCGCTCATCTCGCAAACCTCATGGATGCTCTTGCCGTTCACCGTGACTGCCAGAATCTCGGGCTTCAGGCGCTTGCCATGGCACGTCTCACACGGCGTGATGGCGAAGTACTGCTCCAGGCGTTCGCGCATGCGGTCGCTGGAGGCTTCCGCATAGCGGTGTTTCACCGCCCCCACGATGCCGTCCCATTTGATGTACCAATACGTATCGCGACCGTCCACGGTGTGGTAATCCACCCGCACCTTACCCCGTTTCAAGCCGTACATCATCACGGTGCGGGCGCGCTTCGTCATATCCTGCCAAGGCGTGTTCTCGTCATAGCCCAGATGCTTCGCAACCGCCACCAGCACCTGCGGATAGTAATTGCCGGACGTAAACGGCGCCACCGCGCCTTCCTTCAAGCTCAGGCTGGGATCCGGAACCACCAGGCTGGGGTCCACTTCCTCACGGCTGCCGATGCCCAGGCAATCCGGGCAGGCGCCGTACGGGGCATTGAAGCTGAAGTCGCGGGGCTGGAGCTCGTCGATGGAATGGCCGTGCTCGGGACACGCGAGTGCGAGGCTGTAGAATTCCTCGTGCTCCGTTTTGTCGCGGTCGATGGTCTGCACCAGAAGCCGGCCGTCGGCAAGCTTTGTGGCCATCTCGATTGCTTCCGCAATACGCGCGGTAGCCTCCTTCTTGAGGACCACGCGGTCCACAATTACCTCGATGGTGTGCTTGAACTTCTTGTCCAGCACGATGTCCTCGTCATCCAGACGATGCACCTCTCCGTCGATGCGCACGCGTGCAAAGCCCTCTTTGCGCAGGTCGGAGATAAGCTGGGTGAACTCGCCCTTTCGGCCGACGACCACGGGAGCCATAATCTGCGCGCGCTTTCCCTCGCCCGCCGCAATCACCTTGTCCGTGACCTGGTCTGTTGTCTGCTTCTCAATGACGCGCCCGCATTCAGGGCAATGCGGAACGCCCACCCGCGCGAACAGCAGGCGCAGGTAATCGTAAATCTCCGTTGTGGTTCCCACTGTGGAGCGGGGATTCTTGCTGGTGGTCTTCTGGTCGATGGACACCGCCGGCGACAAGCCGTCGATGCTGTCCAGATCCGGTTTGCTCATCTGCCCCAGGAACATGCGCGCATAGCTGGAAAGGCTCTCCACATAGCGGCGCTGGCCCTCGGCATAGATGGTGTCGAACGCGAGGGACGATTTTCCGCTGCCGGACAGGCCCGTGATGACGGTCAGCGCGTCGCGTGGGATCTCAACGTCGATGTTCTTGAGATTATTTTCTCTTGCGCCTTTGACAAAAATCTTACTTGGCATGAATCGATAACTCCTGTTGCTGGATTCGCAGCTGCGAGACCAGCGTACTCTTCCGAACTTTTTATGTCAACCTCATTCAACAATGATATCCGCAAATTTTGCGCGCACGAGCGCGGCAAGGTCGTGGGGCGCAAGCTCGACCTGATAGCCGATCTTGCCCGCCGAGACGATCATCGCTGCAAGGTTTTCTTGATGCGTGTGACATGCGTGCACAAAGCCACCTAAATGACGACCATGAGAAATTACATCCTGAC
>USAB01000109.1 GCA_900552585.1 uncultured Coriobacteriaceae bacterium | reverse complement strand
TTGACTTCTCGGTCTCGACAGGGTGCCCCGGGGATTGTCCCCCGGCCGTAACGGCGGCTACACCCGCATCATGAAGCTGGGTTACCGCAAGGGCGACAACGCTCCCATGGTGATCATGGAGCTGGTGCGCGAGCCCGTTAAGCCGAAGAAGAAGGACGAAAAGCCGGCTAAGAAGGAAGAGGCTCCGAAGGCTGAGGAGCCGAAGGACGAAAAGCCCGCCGAAAAGGCCGAAGAGGCTGCCGAGGAAAAGGCAGAATAAACCGAGCCTGTTTTCGTTTGCGAATCGAGGGGTCCCGAAAGGGACCCCTTTTCTGTTGCCTGCATGCAGCCGGGAAGCGCTGACGCATGCACTATCATGGGGAGCATGCTTCCGACGCTGACAACATACTTACCGCGCAATTCCGCCGTGCATCGCGCCGATGCACGCGTGAAGATTGTGCTCCTGTTCGCGTACTCCATCGCGCTGTTCTTCATCGACACGTGGGCGGGCATGGCGCTGTTTGCTGCGGCATTCGTGCTGGCGTTCGCCGCATCGCGCCTGCCCGTGGGGCGCCTGCTGGCCACGTTGGTGCCGCTGTACGCCATCCTGCTGTTCACGTGGGCGGTCAATGCGTTCGCTTTCGACCCGCAGCAGACGGCGAACGCGTACGGCTACGGCGTGGGGACCGCGGCGGCGGGCGCGTTCGCTCAGGCGGATCCCATCTATCTCACGGGGACGTTCGCGTTTCTGCCCGGCGGCTGCGTGACGGGGTGCTTCGTGGTGCTCCGCATCCTGCTGCTGACGTTAGCAAGCTTCGTGGTGGCGTACTCTACGCCGTCTACGCAGCTTGTCGGCGCCGTCGCCCGATTCCTGTCGCCCTTGCGGCATGTGCGCGTTCCCGTGGACGACGTGGCCATGGTGTTCTCCGTGGCGCTGCGCTTCATCCCCTTGTTGGCACAGGAGGCCGAGGGCATCCGGCTGGCACAGCAGGCGCGCGGCGCGCACTTCGAAGATGGCAGCTTCTGGGCGAAGCTGAAGGCGTGGGGCTCCGTGTTCATCCCCCTGTTCGTGAACCTGTATCGGCGCGCGGAGCGCTTGGGCTACGCGTTCGATGCGCGGTGCTACGGCGCCGTCGACCGGCGCACAACGCTGCACCCGCTGCATATGGCCACGTCGGATGTACTGGAGCTGATAGGCGGCCTGGCGTTCTGCATGGTTGTTGCCGCGGCGCTATAATGGGTCAGTTATGCAGAACAGACGGAAGGCTAGGTGCGCATGGACGATCTGCCAAATGGATTCACGGGGTTTGCGAAACGTGGTTCGAATTTCACGGTTCCGAAAACGTCCGAGCGCAATCGGGGCGAAGAGGTCCCGTTCACGCAGGAGGAGATCGACGCCATCCCGGAATATCAGCGCCGCTGGTCGTGGGTGGAAATCGACACGAAGGCAATCCAGCATAACGTGCGCGAGGCACGGCGCTTCCTGCGCCCCGGCGTGCGCCTGATGGCTGTTGTGAAGGCGGACGGATACGGCCATGGCGCCGTGCAGTGCGCCCGTGCGGCCCTGAGCGCCGGTGCGGAGGCGCTGGGCGTGGCCACGGTGGACGAGGGCATCGAGCTGCGCAAGGCGAAGCTGAACGCGCCCATCCTGATCCTGTCCGAGCCTCCCATTGAATCCGTGCCGCTGTTGCTGGGATACAAGCTGCAGCCGTCCGTGTATTCCGTCGAGTTCGCCATTGCCTACGCGGAGGCAGCCGACGAGCGCAACATGCGCGCGCCGTACCACCTGGCCGTGAACACGGGCATGAACCGCATCGGCGTCCGTTTCGACGAGGTGCTGCCATTCATGAGCCGCATCGCGTTTCATCGCGCGCTTGACCTGGAGGGCACATTCACGCACTTCGCCACGGCCGACATGTCCGAGACGCTGGACTTCCAGATTCAGCTGAAGCATTTCAACACGGCGCTGGATTCCATGCGCCAGGCGGGCATCAAGCCCGGCATCGTGCATGCGGCGAACTCCGCGGCCATCTTCCGTTATCCCGAGGCCCATTTCGACATGGTGCGCCTGGGCATCTCTCTGTACGGCTACCACCCGTGCAAGGAGACCATCGGCACCGTCGATCTGGAACCGGCCATGAGCGTGCGTTCGCGCATCACGGCCGTGAAGACCGTGCCCATGAGCGAGGGCGTCAGCTACGGCCTGAACTACCGCAGCCCGGGTAGCGTGATGATCTGCACGATTCCCGTAGGCTATGCGGACGGCCTGAAGCGCGCGCTTTCGGGCCGCGTGGAGTTCATCCTGCAGGGGCGCCGCTTCCCGCAGGTGGGCAACATCTGCATGGACCAGTGCATGTTCGAAGTGGACCTGCGCACGTCTCCCACGCTGCGCCGCGTGGAGCCGCATGTGGGCGACGTCGTGACCATCATCGGCGTGGACGGCGACTGCTACGCGTCCGTGGACGACCAGGCGCGCCTGGCGGGCACCATCCAGCACGAGATTACCATCGGCTACTCGCACCGCATGCCGCGCTTCTGGAATTAGGGGGGGGAGCCATGACGGAGGAGATATATCCCGCGCCGGATTCGCCGCTGGCAGAGGACGGCCGTCCTCCCATCAAGAACGAGCAGATGCCGCTGGAGGTCATTGAAACCCTGGCGCGCGACTGCCGCGGCTGTGAGCTGTGCCAGACGCGCACGAATCTGGTGTTCGGCGTGGGCAACCCGCACGCGCGCGTCATGATCATCGGCGAAGCGCCTGGCAAGAACGAGGACCTGCAAGGGGAGCCGTTCGTGGGCAAGGCGGGTCAGTATCTGAACGAGCTGCTGGACATTGCAGGCTTGAAGCGCGAGGACGTGTACATTGCGAACGTGTTGAAGTGCCGCCCGCCGGGAAACCGCAACCCCCGTCCCGAGGAGATCCAGGCCTGCGCGGATTTCCTGCGCGAACAAACGCGCACCATCGATCCGGAATACATCGTGACGCTGGGGAACTTCGCCACGAAGTTCATCTTGAAGACGGAAACGGGCATCACCCGTCTGCGCGGCACGCTGCACCAGGCCGGGCGCTTCAAGGTCATGCCCATCTTCCATCCCGCCGCCGCCATTTACGACAGCAGCAAGCGCGAGTATCTGGAAGAGGATTTCGCGCGCCTGGGCCGTCTGCTGACGGAGGGCCGCTAGACGGGGAAGGCGGCTTCTTGAGCTGCTGGAATGTCGCTAACCGTAAAATCCTACACAAAATGAGGGTTTTTACTTTCCTGTTACGTAATTCAGTTATAGTGGACGGAAACCGAAGAAGGGAAGGCAGGCGCCTTCCCCCAGGGGCGTGAGAAAGGACACTGCTTCATGCGTTACGTTCATTGCCTGAACAACATTTCCAAGAAGGGCACGGATACGCTGCCCGACAACTACGAGCTGACCGACGACATCAACCAGGCTGACGGCATCATGGTGCGCTCTGCCGCGATGCACGACATGGAGTTCTCCGACAACCTGCTGGCCATTGCCCGCGCCGGTGCCGGCGTGAACAACATCCCGCTGGACCGCTGCGCCGAAGAGGGCATCGTGGTCTTCAACACGCCGGGCGCAAACGCGAACGCTGTGAAGGAAATCGTCATTGCTGGCCTGCTGCTGGCAAGCCGCGACATCATCGGCGGCATTGAATGGTGCAAGGAAAACGCGGATGACGAGAACATCGCGAAGACGCGCGAGAAGGCGAAGAAGGCATTCGCCGGCAACGAGCTGAAGGGCAAGAAGCTGGGCGTTATCGGCCTGGGTGCCATCGGCGCGCTGGTTTCGAATGCCGCCATCGCACTGGGCATGGACGTGTACGGCTACGACCCGTTCCTGTCCGTGAACGCTGCATGGCGCATCGACAACGCCGTGACGCATGTGACGGACGTGAGCGACATCTACAAAAATGCCGATTACATCACCATCCACGTGCCGGCAACGGCCGACACGAAGGGCATGATCAACGCCGACGCCATCGCGCAAATGAAGGACGGCGTGAACTTCCTGAACTTCGCCCGCGACACGCTGGTTGACAACGATGCCATGGCTGCCGGCCTGGAGTCCGGCAAGGTGGCCCATTACGTGACGGACTTCGCCGTCCCCGCTGCCATGAAGATGAAGAATGCCATCGTGCTGCCGCACCTGGGCGCCTCCACGGAGGAAGCCGAGGACAACTGCGCGATCATGGCCGCCAAGGAGCTGACGGACTACATCGAGAACGGCATCATCGTGAACTCCGTGAACTACCCGGTGAACAACATGGGCGGCATCCGCGCTGGCATCGCGCGCGTCTGCGTGCTGCATAAGAACGTCCCGGCCATCCTGAGCAAGATCACGGCCATCTTGGGCGATGCAAACGTGAACATTGCGAACATGGCGAACAACGGCAAGGGCGACAACGCCTACACGCTGATCGACGTCGAGGCCGACGTCGACGATGCTGCCGTTGAGAAGATTGGGGCAATCGAGGGCGTGCGCCGCGTTCGTGTGATTAAATAGAGCCTGCGAACAGGGCAACGAAGGCCGCCGCATCTTGTTTGCGCAAGATG
>USAB01000108.1 GCA_900552585.1 uncultured Coriobacteriaceae bacterium | reverse complement strand
TGTGCCGGACTCCGGCCTCGACGCCGCCCTTGGCTACTCTCAGGAGAGCGGCATCCCCTACGGCATCGGCTTTATTAAAAATAAGTACATCGGCCGCACCTTTATCCAGCCCTCGCAGGAGCTGCGCGAGAAGGGCGTGAGGATGAAACTTTCGGCCGTGCGGTCGCTCGTGGCGGGCAAGCGCGTGGCGAACCCCGACATCGTGGATCACGTGGCGCTGCGGGCGCGTCGGAAGAAGCGCCTTCATAAGATGCTCGTCATTGCGATTATCGTGGTGGCGTTGATCGCCGTTGTGGGCGGGCTGTTCGCCTGGCAGCGCTGGTTCCGCTACGACGACAGCGCCGACATCCAGGGCACGTGGCAGCTGAATGCGAACAAGGACCAGACGGTGGTCATCGACGGCACGAACATCGACCTGGTGAAGGGCGTGTCGTACAAATACACGCTGAACACGCACGACAAGACCATCCAGTTCTCGTTCTCGGACAAGAACGGTTCCGGCACGTACCACTTCAATGGCGACCGCACGGTGCTGGTCATCAATGAGGGAAGCGACCAGCCGAACATTCTGGTGCAGCTGGGCCTGATGGACGATCCCGCTATCGAGAACGACACGCTGAAGGATGACGTCACGGTGCTGACGAAGGTCTCGAACGATACCTCGACGCATTATTCGGACGACAGCAGCTCGTCTTCCAGCTCGTCTTCGAGCACGTCGGCCGGCACGGATAGCGGTACGGACACCCCCACGACGACCAGTCCCGCAACGGACGCTGCCACAGCAGAGAACACCGCAACTGCCAGCACCGCGACGGACAGCACTGCAACGGATGCCTCTGCGAGCAGCGCCTCTTCCAGCAATGGCTGACGCCCGTCGCCGGCAACCTGCGGACCGCCCCCTGCCCGCGCATCCGGCGCAGCGTGCGCCGCACTTATCGTCGCCGCGTCTGACGATAGAGCGCTTGGAGGTGCGGCGCGACCGCATTGTGGCAACTGTTCGCGTCGATCCGGCACAGCCGAACAGCACGCCCCGTCTGGCCCATGCGCTGACTTCCGTCCTTCCCGACCTGCCGCGCCATGCGTGCGTGAATTCCGAAGGGGACTACTTTGCGTCCGTCATGGACCACACGTCGCTGCCGCATGTGCTGGAGCACGTCGTCATCGACTTGCAGACCAGCGCGTTCGCCACAACGGATCCCGATCGCGTGTTCACAGGCGTCACGCGCTGGACGGATTCTTCCCACGGCCGGGCAACCGTGGAGGTCTCATATCACGATGATGTAACAGCCATACGCGCTTTTCGTGACGCGGCGCGTCTTCTCAACAGCTTGCGATAAAGTGAGGAAAACGCCGCGATTCCGAAATGACGCGGCATGCCAAAGAGGCAGGAGCTGCCATGAAAGTCGCAGTACTCATGGGCGGAGCGGCGCCCGAACGTGAAACCAGCCTGCAGAGCGGCAAACGCGTCTGCCAGGCCCTGACGGAGTCCGGACACGAGGTAGTGCCCCTGGACACCACGCGGAATCTTGTGTCCATCCTGCGCGCGGAGCGCCCCGACATCGTATTCAGCGCGCTGCGCGGTTTCGATGGCGAAAGCGGCGCCGTGCAGGGCCTGCTCGAATTCCTGGATATCCCCTGTGTGGGCGCGCCTTCGCATGTGTGCCGCGACGCTTGGGACAAGGGCGCGCTGCCCGGCGTGCTGGAAGGCTACCGCGGCGCCCTGGGGGGCACCATGACGGCATCGTGGCCGCGCGGCGTCTGCCTGGCGCGCTCCGCGTTCGAGGACATGGGCGCGGCATCGGCGCTCGACCTGGTGGAGGACCGCATTCCCGGCGGCTATCCCGTGTGCGTGAAGCCGGCGCACGGCACGTCTGCGCGCGGCGTGCACAAGGCGAACAGCCAGGAAGAGCTGGTGGGTGGCATCATGGACGCGCTCGCGTACGACGATGCCGTGGTCATTCAGCAGTGGATCGACGGCGTGGAGCTGGCGGTGTTCGTGCTGGGCGAGGGCCTGGATGCGTTCGTGCTGCCGCCGGTGGAGATCGTGCATGGCGAACAGCCTGCGCAGTTCGCGCCTCCCCGTCCGGCATCGTTTTCGCAGGATGCGGGCGAGGCGGAGGCCATCCGCACCGAGGTGGAGCGCGCGGCCATGGAAGCCTACCTGGCTTACGGCATGCGCGACCTGGGGTGCGTGAACCTTGTTTGGGATGGCGCGCAGGCGCGCGTGCTGGAAGTGGATACGGCGCCCGAATTGACGGAAGGATCGCTGTTCGACGCGGCGTGCAATGCCTCGTCGCTGACGTTCAAGGGCGTGGTGAATGCCCTGGTGGGGGGCTTGGAAGCCTAATACCGATTACGTCATATCAACTGTTAGCTCACCGCGGGGCGGGTATTCGTCCCACGGTATAATAAACGGATGATTTTACGAGTCCGTGCAGGAATCGAAGGCCGTGCGGCAGTGCAAGGGCGCGCCGCAAGTCCAAAGGAGGATTCAATGGGTAGATTCGGAGCTTTTGTATTGGGCGGCATCGTGGGTGCGGCGGCAGCGCTGCTGACGGCACCGCGTCCGGGCGATGAGACCCGCGCCATCGTGACGGACTGGTGCAACAATACGTTCGGCGACGCGAACAACATTGCCGCCGGCATCCAGGACCGCGCACGCCAGGCGGTCGACAACGCCACCACTGCCGGCCAGCAGGCCTACACGGCCGCCGCTTCCCGCGTGCAGCAGGTGGGCAAGGACATCCCCGGCATGAGCACGGAGGACGGCGACGAGCTGCGCGCGAAGATTGAGGAGGCGCGCCGGCGCATCGCATCGCAGGTGGTGCAGAATGCCGACGGTGCCCGCCAGGCCATCAACGACACCATTCCCGCCGTCACGGAGGCCATGAAGGCGAACGCCGCGCGCGTGCAGTCCGAGGCCGCGAAGGTTGCGGCGCAGGCCGAAAGCGATGCTGCGGATATCGAGGATGCCGTGGTCACCGAGGTGAAGAGCGCCGCCGAGAAGGAGTAGCGCCGCTACTGCGGATTGAAGGCATACCGGGAACAGGCACCGAAGAGGACGAGGCGATCGCACATGCTCAGCACGAACCAGCTTATGAATAAGAAGGTGATCGCGCCGCAAGGCCGCAAGGAGAAGGAGAAGCGGATCGGCAAGGTGCGCCGCTTCGTATTCCATCCGCGTGAAAAGCGCTGCATCGGCTTCATCGTGAAGCGCCCGGATGCGGCGCTCATGTTCCGGCGCAAGGACCTGTTCGTTGCCATCGACCGCATCCGCATCGAAGAGGACGAAGTCCATGTCGAAGGCACGGACGGCTCCATGGGCCCCTCCGCCATCAAGCGCCTGGGTGTGGAATGGAACAACTGCGTGCTCTGGGTGGGCATGCAGGTCATCTCCGAAAGCGGCGAGGGCTTGGGCAATGTGGGCAACGTCCTGTTCGATGAGGGAACGGGCAAGGTGAGCGCCATCGAGCTTGATTCCGGCGCCACGGCCCGGGCGCTGCTGGGCAAGTCCACCATCCCCGCCGACCTCATCAAGGGCTTCCGCTTCGGCGTGGGCTCACGACTGTCGGGTTACCAGGACGAAGTGGCCGACGACGAGGAAGATGAGGAAGACCTCCAGGAGGAGGATCTGGGCGCCATCCTGGTATTCGATGAGGCGCTGGGGCTGCAGCCGGAGGGCGGCTTGGCCGAAAAGGCCGGCCGTGCCAGCGTGACGGCGGCGGTGAAGGGCCGCGAGGCGGCCGAGAAGGCCAAGGTGGCCGGCGCCGACTTGGCGGAGAAGGTCAAGGCGAAGAGCGCCGAAGTGGCCGAGCAGACGAAGGCCTCCGTCGAAGAATCGAAGCCCCAGATGAAAGAGGCCGGCAAGAAGGCCGAAGAAGTCATGAACAAAGGCGCGTACATGACGGGCGTGCAGATTGCGAAATCGAAGAAGATGTTCGCCGGGTTCATGGACAACTACCGCAAAGCCCTCAACGGCGAAGACGAGGACGAAAAATAGCGCATGGTGCATTCTGAGAACACGCGGCGGGAAGATGCCGCAGCCGCCGACGAAAACGGCCGGCTGGAATTCGACCCCGACAGCTTGGACAGCGATTCCGCGAACAGCGGCATGGACATGAAACCCGATGTTCCTGGCTCCGACGAAGAAGTGCGCGCGGGGATGCGCGCGCGCAGGGAGGCCCTGCAAGATCGCCGCGAGGACATCGCGGCGCATGACTATGCATTCCCCCAGAAATCCGCCGTGGCGGCGGCGGAGGCCGGATCCGAGTCGAAGGTGGACAGGCCGGTAGGCAAACGCGGCGTGACCGTGGCGGACATCGTGAAGCTCGTCGGCCTGCTGGCGGCGTTCGTGCTCATGGGCGCAGTCGTGGCGGCCATGTGGCCCGTCCTTTCCGGCATATTCGAGGAAGGCGGTCTGGATGCGCTGGTGAAGGCTGTGCAGCAGGCTGGCGCCCTGGGCGTTGTCATGTTGCTGGGCCTGCAGTTGCTCCAGGTCATCGTTGCATTCATTCCCGGCGAAGTGGTGCAGGTGGCAGCGGGCATGATGTACGGCCCGTGGTGGGGCGGCCTCATCGTGGCGGTGGGCGCGTGCCTGGCA
>USAB01000107.1 GCA_900552585.1 uncultured Coriobacteriaceae bacterium | reverse complement strand
CGCGAACCCGACCGCCCACAGCCCATACGCCCCTCCCGCGGCAGCCAGCAGCAATGCCGCAATGAAGGCCACTACACGGGGCATGGCCGATTTCCCGGCAGCCTTGCGCGCGTTCTTATAAGCGGACTTCGTACGTTTGACCTCGGCTTTCGCCGCCTTCTTCGTCTTCTTGTCCGCCTTGCGCTGCTCCTTCGGCTTCCTTTCGGACGATGCGCGCGAGGCGTTTGCCCCGCTCGAACCCCCTGCAGCGGCATCCGCGCGGGACCCGGACGGTTGCGCATCCGCCGCATACGCAGCCGTATCGGCAGCAGACGAGGTGCCGTACGCATCCGCGCGGGCGGTGCCCGTTCGCTGGTCCGCCGAGCCGCCTGGCTGCGCCCAATTGTCCTCGGGTTCGTCGAATGTCATCTGCACTTCCCGCCCGCAATTCGGGCAGGTCAAGCTATCGTTTGCGATCTGCGCACCGCAATACGGACACTTCATGCTTCCCCCTCCGCTTTCCGCACATCTGCCTGTCGGAAACGAGTATAGGGCAACGCGTAGAGCGTCACCAACGCCGCGGGAAACCGTAAGCACAGCGAAACGAAGCGCGGATCAGTACACGCCTTGCGAAATGAGCATGTCCAAGCTCTTCAGGCGCCCGATATGCTCGCGCGTCCATCCCTGCGTAAACCGCAGCACGGCCAGGGACGTCTCCTCTTGGGCGGGAAACGCCGCAATCTGCGCAAACCGAGCACCGATGAGCGTCTCGGCCCATCGGGCAAGCTCGCGGTCCAGCGGCACCGCAGAAAGACCCGCTGCGCATTCCGGGCAGACGGCACCACCGCCGGCAGCGGTAAACCAGAGATGCTCGCCTTCCGGGATGTCGCCCTTCCCCAGAAGCGGCCGACCGCATTCCACGCATTGCGCCAGGCAGGGGCGAAAGCCCAGCACGGCGCATGCCTTCAACAGGAACGCGGCGCACAGCAGCAGTCGGGCAGCGCCCGCTGTCTGCTCGAGCGTCGAGAAGGCCGCCTGCGTCATATCGAACAGGCGCGGCACAGGCAGGGAATCCTGCGTCGCCTTCGTCAGCAGCTCCGCCATCGGGCAGGCGCAGGCCGTCAAGCCCACATCGCAGCGCAGCGTCGCATGCGCGTCCACAAGGCGCGCCTCCTTCACGATGTCCAGGTTCCGCCCCACGGCAAAGAACACGCGCGCATTGCTGAACAGGTCGAGCCGTGCCGCGAACGAGCTCGTGGGCTTGCGGGCACCCTTGGCAACGGCCCGGATCTGGCGGCCGTCCTGCGCCAGCAGCGTCAGAATCAGGTCGGATTCCTTGAGCTTCGTCTTCTTGAGGACGATGACCTGGTCGCGATACGTCTTCGATGCCATGCGGCATACGACCTAGTTTCCCTCGCCGTAGCCGAAGCGCCGGATCTGGTTCAGGTCGCGGCGCCAATTCTTGCGCACCCTGACCTGCAGGCCCAGGTAAACGCCCGCGCCCAGAAGCTGCTCCAGGTCCGTGCGCGCCTCCATGCCGATCTTCTTGATGCCCTTGCCGCCGCGGCCGATGATGATGCCCTTCTGGCTGTCGCGCTCCACATACACCGTGGCGGAAATGCGGTAGAAGTTCTTGTCCTCGTCGTAATCGATGTCGTCCGTCACAACGCCCACGGCATGCGGCACCTCGTCATGCGTATGCAGCAGGATCTTCTCGCGGATGAACTCCGCCACGATGACCTCCAGCGGCTGATCCGTATCCATGTCCGCCGGGAACCAGCGCGGGCCGTTCGGCATGAAATCCGTGACGGTGTCCAGGAATTCCTGCACGCCCTGGCCCTTCAAGGCGCTCAGCGGGCAGACGGCGTCCCACGACACCCATTCGCTTGCGGCCGCAACCTGCTTCCGGACGGCTTCCGGCGTCGTGGTATCGATTTTCGAAACGACCAGGATGCGCTTCGCCTTCACTTTCTTGACCTGGCGCAGCACCCAGTCGTCGCCCCGTCCGAACGGCTTTGCGGCATCAAGCAGGAACGCGACAACGTCCACGTCCTCCATGCCCTTCGCTGCGGACAGGTTCAGCTCCTGGCCCAGCGTGTCCTTCGGCTTGTGGATGCCCGGCGTGTCCACGACCACGATCTGCGACCCCGGACGGTTGATGATGCCGCGGAAACGGTGCCGCGTGGTCTGGGCCGTGTTGCTGGCAATGGCGATCTTCTTGCCCACGAGCGCATTCAGCAGCGTAGACTTGCCGGCGTTCGGCCTACCCACCAGCGCCAGGAAGCCGGAGCGGAAATCCGCCGCCGGACCCAGGTCGGCGCTCGTGACGCCCGCTTCCCGATCAGCCTTCAGCTGGGCCATGAGCGCGTCGGCGTCGAAACCGCCGTCGTCCTGGGCCATGGGCTCTTCTTTGCTGTCAACCATGTTCTATACCCCCAAAAGCGCCAGAATGCGCGGTACAAAGATGACGAGACCCACGCAGGCGGACGCGATGGACATCACCAGCACCGCGCCGGCCGCCATATCCTTCGCGGATTTCGCCAACGGATGCAGATCCTCGCATGCCAGGTCGACCGTGTCCTCGATGGCGGTGTTCACGCACTCGCCGCCGATCACGGCTCCGATGCAGATCAGCACGGCGCACCATTCCGGGCCGCTGATGCCGAATGCGAATCCCAGTACCACGGCCAGGACACCCGCCGCGGCCTGGATGCGGATGTTGTGGCCCTCGCGCCAAGCGGCTGCGATGCCTGCGAACGCGTAGCCGAACGACGAGCCGACGGAATACTTCGGCTTCATGCCAGCTCACCCAGCCCGCGCTTCGCAGACCAGGCTGCACGCAGCTTCTTCTCCAGGGGCTCCATAACGGCCGCGTCCTCGTCCGTAACGTGGTCGTATCCGCACAGATGCAGCACGCCATGTATCAGCAGCAGCGAGATCTCCTCTTCGAACGTGGTACCGTACTGCTCCGTCTGGCGATGCGCCACGTCCACGGCGATGACGATGTCGCCCAGCTCGTAGGGCTCGTCGTCACCCGTGCCGTCCGGTGCGGCAAACACATCCGGCTCGTCCGTCTCGGCATGGTCCATCTCGAAGCTCAGCACATCCGTGGGACCTTCCTTGCCGCGATACTGCTCGTTCAAGCGCGCGATGGTGTCATCATCCACGAAGCTGACGCTGACCTCCGTGTTCTGCGGCAGATTCTGGCTCTCCATGACGAAGCGGCAGACATCCTGTACGGGGATGTCTGCCAGATCGTCGGCTTTATAGGCGTAGTCGATGAGCACATCCATTTCGTGCCCCACCCTTCCTTTTATCCGTTATTTGCCCGCGTCGGCGTGCTTCGGGCGATCGCCCGTGCGCTTCGCGTAGCTGTCATACGCCTGGACGATGGCCGCAACCAGCGAGTGGCGCACGACATCCAGATCCGAGAAGTCGCAGAACGCAATTCCCTCGATGCCGCCCAGGATATCGCGCGCATGGCGCAGGCCGCTCGATCCGCGCGGCAGGTCCAACTGCGACGGATCGCCGGTGATGACCATCTTCGACCCGAAGCCCAAGCGCGTCAGGAACATCTTCAGCTGCTCGGACGTGGTGTTCTGCGCCTCGTCCAGAATGATGAATGCATCATTGAGCGTGCGACCGCGCATAAACGCCAGCGGCGCGACCTCGATGATGCCATCTTCCAGCAATACGTTCGCGCGCTCCATGTCCATCATGTCGAACAGCGCATCATACAGCGGACGGATGTAAGGATCCACCTTCTCCTGCAACGTTCCGGGAAGATAGCCCAGGCTCTCACCGGCTTCTACGACTGGGCGCGTCAGCACGATGCGTCCACATTCCTTGCGCTTCAGCGCCGCCACCGCCATGGCCATGGCCAGGTACGTCTTGCCGGTACCGGCCGGACCCAGTGCGAATGTGACCATGTTCTCGCGAACGGCATCCACATAGCGCTTCTGCCCCGCCGTCTTCGGCCGGATGGCCTTGCCGCGGTACGTGAGCACGATATCCTCGCGCACAAGCGAGGGCGAATACTGATTGCGTTTCAGCAGGCCGATGGAATTGCGGACAGTCTCGGGCGCAACGTCGCGCCCGTCCTCCGCAATACCGATCATGTCGCTGAACAGCGTGGTCAGCTGGCCAACCTCATCGGCGTTGCCCTGCAGCGTCACGGTGTTGCCGCGCACCGTGATGGATGCGCTGAACGACTCCTCTATCAGACGCAAATTCGCGTCTGACGGACCCGCAAGGCGGGCCATGGAAAGGGAGCCGGGTATGGTGAGCGTAATGGTGGTGTCGTTCATAGGAGAAAGATACCATCTGGCGAAGGCTCTGTTAAGGTCAGTTCCACCAGTTCGCCCGTTTCGAACGCATCCGGCACCTGCGCCGTATGGTACGACTCTGTGGTCCCGCGCCCGGTGCGCTCCACCAGGATGCGCTCGCGCGTGCCGGCACGGCGGGCCGCGTCATTATATGCCAGTTCGCGGCCCAGGTCGGCAAGGCGCGACGCCCGATCGGCGATGACCTCCGCGGGCACCTGGTCGAAACGGGCGGCCGCCGGCGTTCCGGCACGGCGCGAATAGCGGAACACGTGGATCTTCGAGAACGCCGCCGCGCGCGCCACGGCCAGCGTCTGCTGGAAATCCTCCTCCGTTTCGCCCGGGAACCCCACGATGATGTCCGTGGAAACGGACAGCTGCGGCACGGCGGCGCGCAAGCGGGACATCAGGTCCAGGAACGCCTCGGCGTCGTAAGGACGCGCCATCTGCTTCAGCACCCTGCTGCTACCGGATTGCAACGGCAGATGCAGATGG
>USAB01000106.1 GCA_900552585.1 uncultured Coriobacteriaceae bacterium | reverse complement strand
ATGTCCGCGGGCCGACGAGCCAATCGGGGGAGACGTTCAACGTGACGGCCAGGAACCGAAGCGTTGCCTGGCGCGGCATGGTCTTGCCGCTGAGGTACTGGCTCAGCTGGCTCTTGCCCAGCTTCTGGCCGCCGTCTGCGGCAATGCGGACCAGGTCGACCTGCTTCAGGTCGGCATCATCCATAGCCTTGCGCAGACGGTCGGCGAATTCCGTATGGGACATGCTGCCTCCTGTGATATGAAGTTCAATTTCAGCGGTTCATTTGAATTGAACCGAGCATATCATCTTGAACTTTGAACGCAAGACGTGCAGTTCAATTTTTCGAATAGTTCAATTTCAACGGTTCCAGAACGGGGGCGGACGGGTGCCGCTTCGTGTTTCTTTTCGATTTCAAAGCACCTCGGGGCCGTGCGGGCGTCGATATGTCCGGAGGAGGAAGCGAATGGGGCGCCTCCCGCGGCAAACTGCGGCGATGTACAGGGGAAAGGCGAATGTCAAGTGTTTCTACATGAAGAGTCCAAGGGCTTTTGACGGCGCTCCGACTCCGACTTTACAGACGCTTTACACGCCGTTTCTAGACTCCAATTCAGCAGTTGGGCAAAAGGGATTCGTGCGGCCCGACCAACCGCGGTCGCATGCATTCGAATTTACCCTTCGGCATACAGCGAAACTTTCATTACGAGAGGGGAAACGGAAACCGTATGGACATCGCAACAATTGTTGTCGTCGGCCTGGTTATCGCAACTGCACTGACCTTCGACTTCACGAATGGCTTCCACGACACGGCCAACGCCATGGCCACGTCGATCGCGACTGGTGCACTGAAGCCGAAAACCGCAGTCATTGCTGCAGGCACGCTTAATTTGGTTGGCGCATTTCTTTCCACGGAAGTGGCAAAGACCATTTCGGGCGGCATTATCAACGAGCAGGCGGTGACTATCGGGCCGGAATTCATTTTCGCCGGTTTGGTGGGCGCCATCATCTGGAACCTGCTCACCTGGTTGGTCGGTCTTCCGTCCAGCTCTTCGCATGCGCTCTTCGGCGGCTTGGTTGGTGCCGTCATCGTGGGCGCAGGTGTCGAGGGCGTCAACTTCGGCGCTGTTATCGGCAAGGTTCTCATCCCCGCTCTGATTTCTCCCGTGGTTGCCGGCCTGGCAGCATTCGTGGCGGTCAGGTTGATTCTGTTCATCGTCCGCAAGATGGACGAGAACTACGTGGAGGTGGGCTTCCGCCATGGCCAGACCATCACGGCCTGCCTGGTGGCTCTGTCCCACGGCACGAACGACGCTCAGAAGACCATGGGCATCATCACGCTGACGCTCATCTCCGTTGGCGCCCAGGCTTCGGGCTCTGGTCCCCAGCTTTGGGTTATTGCCATCTGCGGCCTGGCAATTGCGCTGGGCACGTACATGGGCGGCTGGCGCGTCATCCGCACGCTGGGCAAGGGCCTGACGGAGATCACCACACCGCAGGGCTTCGCCGCTGAGGCTGCTTCCGCAACCACTATCCTGGTTTCTTCGCACCTGGGCTTCGCGCTGTCCACGACGCAGGTCTGCTCCGGCTCCATCATCGGCTCCGGCCTGGGCAAGGCGGGCCAGAAGGTCAACTGGGGCGTTGCCGGCCGTATGCTGATCGCCTGGTTGATCACGTTCCCGTGCGCCGGCCTGCTGGCAGCGGCTGCCTGCGCCGTTGCAAAGATCGGCATGGGCGGCACCATCGCCGTCGCCATCGCCGCCGTGGTCATCGCGCTCGTCATCGTCCGCCTGTCGCACCGCAACCCGGTCAACTCTGCGAACGTGAACGATTCGTCCGAAGTGAAGATCAACAACACAACGTCGGCTACCCCGGCAGCCGCTTAAGGAAGGAGACGGATAATGGATCAAGCATTGAATTTCCTTCTGGTTCTGGTGGTGGCGGTAGGCATCGCCGGTGGTATCGGAACGCTGTATGCATCCGGCCTGCGCCTGTGGGCGGCGGGCATAGTCGACGACAAGGGCAACGCCCACCTCATGCCCCGCATCGGGTCGGTCATCTGTTTCGGCGCCTGCGTTGTGATCGTGCTGTTCGCGCTGTACCTTATCATCCCGTTTTTCCACTGATCAATAACGCGGGACCGGCAGGTGCTCCGGCCCCCGGTCCCGCGGCTTCCGAATACGACCTAGATCGAATGAGAGGTTGAAGCATTTATGAAGAGCATTTTGGTGGGTATCGACGGCAGCGAGCGCGGCGAGCGCGCCCTTGAGTGGGCGGCGCGCCATGCGAACCGGGAATCCGCCCGTTTGACGCTCCTGACCGTTGTCGACACCCAGTTCATGCGGGATTCCGGCGCGAACGAGGACTCCGTATACGAGGCCGTGCAGCAGGTGCTGGACGAAGCCGCGAAGACCGTTGCCGAGAAGTACCCGTTCGTGACGTGCGAGACGCGCGCCATCAACGGCAAGGTCGTGGATACGCTCGTCGACATCGCCGACGAGCATGACATGATTGTCCTGGGCACGCATCATGGCCGTTCCATCGGGAAGACCATCGGCGGCGCAAAGGGCCTGCGCGTGGCTATCTCCACGAAGGTCCCCACGGTTGTGGCTCCCGCCGACTGGTCGGCCGATCAGGAGGGCTCGGGCATCGCCGTTGCCGTGGGCCCCGGCCCGGACGACGGCAGCGATGATGCCGTGATGTTCGGCGTCGAGCACGCGCTTGCCATGAAGACCTCGCTGAAGCTGGTCTCGGCTTGGGGCCTTCCCGCGTTCCTTTCTCGTCCGGCAAAGGCCATGGGCGGCGAGCTGTATTCCGTGGGCGAGACGTTCCAGGCCGCACTCGACCGCCGTGTCGAGTCGCTGAAGCGCAACTACCCCGAGTTGGACGTCACGGGCCAGGCCATGGAAGGCCCTTCACCCACGAAGGTCCTGCTGGAGTACAGCCAGGATTGCGCCATGCTGGTCATGGGCACGCATTCCCGCTCGGCCCTGGGCCGCACGGTGTTCGGTTCCGTGACGCACAGCGTGCTGCTGAACCTGACCGCGCCGACCGTCGTGGTGCCGCAGCGGAACATCAACCAGTAGCGGCGATACCGCAATGCGCGGTTCGCGATGACGAGTTGCCCGCCTTCACCGTGGATGGCGGGCTTCGCTGTTTTCAGGGACGGGGAGGGCAGGCTTCGCCGGTTACGGCGGGCAGCCATTTCGCACCGACATGGTGAAAATAAGGTCGATGCCCGTCAAATATCATCAAAACGGCAGTCTTGGTAAAGGAAATCGGTAAGAGCGCGCTTTGACGTGCTGAATGGTAGCGAAAACTGACCTTAAAACAATTATGTAAATCAGGTCTATAAAACAGGCCGATTTCAGCATAGGGTACCAGCCAGATACCCGAGAGAAAGGATTCGCATCATGCCTCGCTTTACTATTCCCCGTGACGTCTACTTCGGTTCCGGCGCCCTTGAGAACCTGAAGAACCTCCAAGGAAAGCGCGCGTTCGTCTGCGTCGGCGGCGGCTCTATGAGGCGCGGCGGCTTCCTGCAGCGTGCTGAGCAGTATCTGAAGGAAGCGGGATTCGAAGTCAAGCTGTTCGAGGGGATTGAATCCGACCCGAGCATCGATACCGTGAACGCGGGCGCACAGGCCATGTTGGAGTTCCAGCCGGACTGGATCGTGGCTATGGGCGGCGGCTCCCCGATCGATGCCGCGAAGGCGATGTGGACCAAATACGAGTATCCCGACATCACGTTCGAGGATATGTGCAAAGTCTTCCAGCTGCCCGAGTTGCGTCACAAGGCCCACTTCTGCGCCATCTCCTCTACGTCCGGCACGGGCACCGAGGTGACGGCGTTCTCCATCGTCACGGATTACCGGGTGGGCATCAAGTATCCCATCGCCGACTTCCAGATTACACCGGACGTGGCCATCGTGGACCCCGACCTGGTGCAGACGCTGCCGCCGAAGCTGGTTGCCTTCACCGGCATGGATGCGTTGACGCATGCCATCGAGGCGTACGTCTCCACGGCTGCCAGCGCGTATACGGACGCGCTGGCCGTGGGTGCTGCGCAGGGCATCCGCGACAACCTGGTGAAGTCGTACAACGGCGATAAGGAAGCGCGCGCTGCCATGCACGATGCGCAATGCATGGCCGGCATGGCGTTCTCCGTCGCCTCGCTGGGTATCGTGCACTCCATGGCGCATAAGACCGGCGCCGCATTCGGCGATCTGGGCGCTCACATCATCCATGGCGCCGCAAATGCCATGTACCTGCCGAAGGTCATCCAGTACAACGCGAAGGACAGCCGTGCGCTGAAGCGCTACGGCGCCCTGGTGGACGAACTGGGTCTGGGCGGCGCGAACGATGCGGAGAAGGTGGAGAACCTCATCCAGTTCTGCCGTGGTCTGTCCGAGCAGATGAACGTTCCGCACGCTATCAAGAACTACGGTCTGAAGGGCGAGATTGCCGATTCCGGCTTCGTCCCCGAGGACGTGTTCAAGGAGCGCCTGAGCGCCATCGCGGCGAACGCGCTGCTGGACGCCTGCACGGCAACGAACCCGCGCAAGCCCACGCAGGACGAGATGGAGCAGGTGCTCACCGCCAGCTATTACGACAGGGAGGTGACGTGCTAGCCGTTTTGCGAAAACGGCGGGTAGCGCCACATAGAACGGATGCCGAGTACACAGGAAGGGGTCGCCTTGCATGCAGGGCGACCCCTTCTTCGCAGATGCGTGCTGAGCGGCTATTTTACGATGAGGACGGGCTTGTCCGTGTATTCCGCCCCGGTGCGGCTGACGCTGCCCATGACAACGCTTTCCAGGCCGCTCAGGCCGCGGCAACCCATCACCACCAGGTCCGCGTCCATCTCGTTCGCGGCGGCGATGATTTCATCCGACGGCGTTCCCTGCCGCACCTCGGTCGCACAATCCA
>USAB01000105.1 GCA_900552585.1 uncultured Coriobacteriaceae bacterium | reverse complement strand
GTCTTCCGCGGCATCGACTGCATCGGCAGACGCAGCCGGCGCCTTATGCGGCGCTTCGTCGTCGCCCTGCGCAGATTCGCCCGCAGAATCCTCCAGCAATTCCCCATCGGCGGATTCTCCATCCTGCACGGATTGCACAGGTTCTTCCGCCGACGGCGCGCCGGCAGATTCCGATTCGGGGACAGCGGCCGAACCGTCTGTCGCCCCGTCGTCAGCAGATGCCGGGGAATCAGAATCCCCGGCAGGCTGATTGTCCTCAGAAGCGGTCGTATCGGATACCGGTTGTGCGGGCCAGGCGATGGGCGTCGCTTCCCGGCTATCCGAAGGAAGATCGTCCTCGGCGGCGGCATGCGCCCCATGGGGCGTATCATCCGTCTGCGTCGGGGGTTCTCCAGAGCCCTCCATAGGTTCCTGATCCTCCGGATCGTCTTCGACAGGAGCTCCGCATTCTATGCAGGATTTCACGTTGATTGGCAATGGATAGCCGCACTTCGCGCAAAACCTCATTTTCATACTGCATTCCTCCCACAAAAAGCGGATTTATAGCCCACCCAGAATACTCTAAATTACGACCTCATGAAGGCAGACATAGTCATTTCTCATCAATTCGATGAGGCTCTTGTGGCACCCCGAAAACAAGCATACGACATGTTGCGCATAGGCTATCTGCCCGCCATTTGACCTCCTTGCAGATGCCGTAAAAATCGCGCAAAACCATCCGGTTATACATGGAGCGAATCAATCCGCAGCCATGCGATTTTCGGCCTTCAAAACGAAAAGGATACACCCCTTCCCCAATGCTGATACGACCGTGCCCGACGACCGCATGGTATCCGTCACGCCCGAAAGCGAATGGGAGGCATGAAAAAAAGGGGGGGGGGCGGTCTCGACCGTCCCCTGTTTTACCATCCCCTATCAGCGAATGCCCTGTTCCGGTATCCCCGGCAGGCCATTCGCCCGTGCATATACGCGCGGTTATGCCGGCTGCTGATGGTCGAGCACACGACCTTCTCGCTCTAGCCGCTCGATATCCGTCTTCGCCATGCCGCAATGGCCGTTGTGGCGCGTGGCATAGCGCGGGTCGTCCTTGTTCTCCCACAGGCGATTCGCCACCGACTCCCATGCATCTGCCACGGGAGCGCATTTCGCGCACAGATCCTGGGCAGGTTCGGCGTCGTCCAGATCCGTCGGCTTTGCGCCGGTCTCCTGAACAAGGCGTGCCAATTCGCCCTTGTTGTCCAGGATGGGGCACGGGCGCAGCAGGTTACCGCTGAACGGCTGGTTGTTGTAATACGCCATGAACAGCGGCTGGCGGAGGGCATCCAGCAGCGACGTATCGTGGATGTTCGCATTGCTGTAATGTGCGAACACGCACGGCTCCACATCGCCGTTCGCATTGATGTGCAGGTAGCGGCGGCCGCCGGCTATGCATCCGCCCACGAATTCGCCGTCGTTCCAGAAATCCATGGTGAACAGCGGCTTCTTCGTTCGCATGCTGCGGATGAAGCCATAGAGCTCTTCGCGCTGCTGCGGCGTGGCCATCAAATCCGTCGGCGCATTCTTGCCGATGGGCATATACGTGAAGAACCAGGCGAAATACGCGCCCTTGTCAACCATCCAGTCGAAGAACTCCTCACTGGCGATAGAGCGGTAATTCTGGCTGGTGTAGCACGTGGAAACGCCGAACGGCAGACCGTTCTCCCGCAACAGATCCATTGCGTGGCTCAGCTTCGCGAACGTGCCGGCGCCGCGACGGGCATCCGTCGCCTCCTCGAAACCCTCAACGGAGATAGCGGGAACGAAATTCGCCACGCGGATCATCTCGTTGCAGAACTCCTGGTCGATCAGTGTCGCATTCGTGAAGCTGAGGAACACGCAATCGGAATGCTTCTCGCACAGGCGGATGATGTCTTTCTTGCGCACCAGCGGCTCACCGCCGGTATAGATGTACAGATGCACGCCAAGCTGTTTGCCCTGCGTGATGATGCTGTCGATATCGTCGAAGCCCAGATTCAGCTGGTGGCCGTAATCCGCCGCCCAGCAGCCGGTGCAATGCAGGTTGCAGGCGCTCGTGGGGTCCAGCAGAATGGCCCAGGGTATATTGCAGCGATATTTGTCACGGTTCGTCTCCTGAACCGGCCACGCCTGCAGCACGGCATCGATGACCAGCGTCTTCATCAGGCGATGGGATACCGCGGGATTCATCTCCGTCAGCATCTTGACAATCATCTGGTACCAGTTGCCCCTGCTGTCGATGGCCTTGCGGACCGTCTCGCGCTGCGCGGCCATAATGCTCGCTGGTACGAATCGGTCGATGGTTCCCATGATCTTCGGAAGGTTCTTCTCGGGGTCGTCAATGACGTAATCCAGCGCTTTGCCGATTGCGGCACGTTCAACCGTTTTGATAGCACCCATGTCTCCCCCTTTTACTTCACGCGCGCATGGCGCTACCCCTATTTGCCTCAACGTTATAGGACAGGTGTGGTCTAAAATGTTCTTCTTCCGGCGCTGGTTACGAAACCGACATGTTCGCCAATATATGTGTGGGATTCGCCCTTTCTGTAACAATCTGCTATCAACCGTAAACTAGATATCAAGTGTGGTTTAATCGCCATAAATGAGAAATCTGTACTTTAGGGGACGCATATGACATCGCCTGCGATCGACATCCAAATGGAGCAGCCGTCTACGGATAAACGCGTCGTCCGCACACGGGCAGCCATCGCCGAGGCTTTCGGACGCCTGTTGGACAAAATGCCGTATAGCAAGATCACCGTGAGCGCAATCGCACGCGAGGCGGATATCAACCGCAAGACGTTCTACCTGCACTACGCATCCGTCGACGAGCTGCTGAAGACATCCATGAGGAAGGCCGTGCTGAACGCCGTCAACACCGTGGCCCGCTCGCTGGATGACGCCGAAGACGGTTTCGACCTGAAGCTCCTGACGAACCTGCTGTTGCATGAACTTGCCGACAGCCCGCATTTGAACTCGAACATCGCGAAATGCGTGCCCCTTGGCCCGTTGATGGACATGATGATGGAACCGCTGCACGACTTGATCGTCTCCATACGCCGCCAGCGCAACCATACGTCGGAGCCCCCGCAGCTGGATGTGGCGCTGGCCTGCTACCTGGGAAGCGTCATGTTCAGCTACCGCGAATGGCTGCAGGAAGACGAACCGCGCGGCTCGCTCGAGCAGATCAGCGACCTGATCTGCGACCTATTCGCCAACCGCGCCAAGGAGCTGCTATGAGAATCGCCATCATCACCGGGGCATCGAGCGGATTAGGACGCGAATACGCGCTGCGCGCCGATCGGGAGCACGCGTACAACGAGATATGGGTCATCGCGCGGCGCACAGACCGGCTGGAAGAGCTGGCCGACGAATGCGAGACGCCCGTGCGCCCCATCAGCCTGGACCTTTCGAAGCCGCAGTCGACGCGCATCCTGAGCAAGCTGCTCGGCGGCGTGGAAGAGCCCGTCTTCGAGGTGGGCCTGCTGGTGAACGCAGCCGGATTCGGCAAATTCGGCACGTACCGCGACATCACACAGGATGAAACGGACGCCATGATCGACCTGAACTGTCGCGCGCTGGCGGACATCACGCAGGCCGTGCTGCCCTACATGGATCGAGGCGCGCGCATCATGCAGATTGCCTCCTGCGCCGCATTCCAGCCGTTGCCGGGGCTGAACCTGTACGCTGCCACGAAGGCGTTCGTGCTTTCGTACACGCGCGCGCTGCGCTTCGAGCTGCGCGGCCGCAGCATCCGCGCCACCGCCGTCTGCCCGTACTGGATCAAGACAGAATTCGTGAAGGTGGCGCGCGACACGCAGAACGGCACGACAGTGAAGCACCCGTGGCCTCAGCTGAACCCCAAGCACGTGGCTGCCTGGTCCACGTGGGTGAACAAGGTGAACTACCCCGTTGCCACCTGCTGCCTGATCGGCTTCCTCATGCGCATCTGCAGCAAGATCATCCCCGCACCGGTAATCATGTGGATTTGGGAGGGCATCCGCCGCATCTAGTGCGTCCGCGCATGCTGCCGAAGTGCGCGCCGCCGTTCGGCCGCGAACACTCGAACGGGCCGAACGCAGCAAGAAGGCGCCGTGCCATTGCCTCTGCGAAGCGCGCGTTACTGCTTGCCCCACATGGGATCGCCCACGTAGTACAGGCGCGCACGCAGCGCGTTCTTCTCCTTCTGGCGCTTCGCGGGAGCGTACGTATCCTCCGCGCAGCCCTTCAGCACCTGCATCATCTTACCGGACATCACCTGGCCCGTCAGGCCGTAGATGATGAGCGCTATGACCTCCCAGAACTTCGGCGCGCTGCCGTACGCTACGTCGTTCATGGCAATAAGGCGCGTCTTCGTGCCGTCCGCCACGGCCACCGTGTAGAAGTTCCACGTCCAGGCAATGTAGTCGAAGCCCTTCGGATGCCACGTGATGCCGCGGTTGTCCGAAGGCGGTTTGCGGCTGTCCGTTGCCGTAATCAGGTACTCGTTTTCCTTCATGTCCACGATGCCGGTGCCGGCGCCGTTTTGGCGATACGGAATCCAGTCGCCCACTTTAGGATTCTGCCACTTCTGCTCGATGGTGTAGTCGTTGTAGATATGGTATCCGAACAGGCGCTCCAGCACATCGTAGCTGTAGAAGCCCGCCTTGTCGCAGCCCAGCTGCTTCAGGTACGGATACACCTTCTCGGGCGGCGCATCGATGGTCACCGCACGGCCCGCATGCATCTTCAGCTCGTTCGGATCGATGATGTCGTTGCCCGGCAGATCGGCCACCAGTTCCTCGTCGTGGGGAGTCAACGGTGCATACTTCATTTCCTTCACCATCCACGCCAGCGCGCCGCAACCTGCAACCGCCGCCGCTCCCAGGATCGGCAGGACCTTGCTCTTCGCCATAATGCCAACTCCTTTACGCTTCGTCGCGGCACGGCGGGGA
>USAB01000104.1 GCA_900552585.1 uncultured Coriobacteriaceae bacterium | reverse complement strand
CCCCGATACCGCAACGGGTCCTGCGGGGGGCCCCCGACCCTGCCGTAGCGGATGGGGATCGTGGTCGTGGCGCGGTCGCCGAATGCATCATAGTGCACGGTACGCAGGCCGTCGTTGTCGTACGCCTCGTCGTCTGCCACGATGTCGTTGTAGTCGAACACGGTCTGGAACGGCACCTGGTGCTCGCGCAGGATCGGGTCCCACTCGGCGAACGTCTTCTTCGAGAAGCCGTCGTCCAGGATCTCGACCAGCTCGTGGTGCGTGAAGGGCTTGATGTCCTCCATGCGGCAGAAGCGCGGGTCGTCCTTCATGTCCGGGCGGCCGATAATCTCCATCATCTCGTTGTAGTACTTGTTATGGTTCGGCTGGCAGATGTAGATCCACTTGTCGTCCTTCGTCTTGTACGTGTTGTTGAACGGGGACGGGACGGACTTGCGGCTCTTCGGGTACGGGCTGCCGAACTGGGATGCCACGATGCCGATGCCGCCGGCCCACAGCGCGCCGTGGTACAGGTTCACGGTGACCTTGTCGCCCTTGCCGGTGCGCAGCTTGTTCACCAGGGCGCCCAGGATGCCGGCCGCCAGCATGATGGCGCAGTTGTAGTCGCCGAACGCCTGCGGCGCGATGGCAGGGGACGTGCCGCGCTCGCAGAACGTGCCGGCCACGCCGCCGCGGGCGGCCCAGCACACGGCATCGTAGCCGGGGCTGTCCTTCTCCACGCCGTACTCGCCGTAGCCGCGCATCTGCGCCCAGATCAGGCCGGGATACTTCGCATGCAGCGTATCGTAGTCCATGCCGAATTTCTTCAGGGATTTCGTACGGGTATTCGTAACGAAGATGTCCGCCTCGGAGATGAGTTTCATGGCAATCTCCAGGCCTTCGGGATTCTTCGTATTCACGCAGATCAGGTTCTTGTTCGTGTTGTTCAGGTCGAACGTGGGGTCTTCCGTCTCCGTCTTCTTCGCGCCGAAGCACGGGCCCTGGACGCGTTGGGCGTCGCCTACGGGAGCCTCGACCTTGATGACCTCCGCGCCCATGTCGGACAGGACGCGAACCGTTGCGGGACCGGCCACGTACGTGCAGAGTTCAACGACTTTGATACCCGCCAGCGGGCCGTAGCCGTTCAGATGCTCGGTAGTGGTCATATGAGCATTTCTCCTTTCTCCTTTTGACAACGTCCATGCGGTGCCCGATCGCACCGAATTCGTTGTGTCGCAATTGCGTATTATCACGCACCTAAATGGATATGTCTAGCAAACTGCGACTTACCTGAATGAATGGCTGTAATTATCGGCGTATTTTCATACCAGAATCGGACAAGTTGCCTACATTGAGGGGTTTTCCTCCAAAGGATTGCGGCCATTCAGGAAATTGCTGTCATACGACAACGGAGCGATGGGCGGTTCCTCGTCCGGATCCACCTCGCGCGGCACGTACATGGTAGACGTGTTGCGCACGCATTCGCGCCCGTCAGCGTCGAAGATCTTCGTCTCCACCACCATGGTGGTGCGGCCGTTGTGCACGACGTCGCCCACGATGGTCACGTCGCGGCCGTCGATCTTCAGGCCCTTGATGAAGTTCGTGTCGGACGTCAGCGTGATGACATGCTTGCCGCACGCGAACGCCGCCGTGCTGCTGACCATATCAACCAGCACCATGATGGCACCGCCGTGCATGTTCCCGTACACGTTCTGAAGGCCCTGATGCGTATCGATCTCCACCTTGCAATGACCGGGCTCCAGCTCCGTCATGCGCATATGGTCGAAGCCCTCCAGGCCGTGGATGTGGTTGATGCATCCTTGCAACAGATAATCTTCCATGATTCCTTCCTTACACAACGCCACGCGCGACCGGCATCTGCCATGGTCGCGCGTGGCGTACGTACTGCATGGCACCGGTTTCGCCGCCGGCACCATGCATTGCTGTATAAATCTTACAGGTTGCGGAACGCGTAGTTCTCGGGATGAGCCTTCACGTCGTCGCGGTTCTTCGGGTTCATCTTCACCACGCCGCGGCGAGCGTCGTCGGTCTGGGAAGCCAGAACCTGGTTGCGGTTCTCCATCTTGATCTGGGCATCGAAGCTGTTGTCCAGGGAGGACTGGATGGATTCCTTCGTCAGACGCAGACCCATGGGCGCGGAGTTGGCGCACATGGCCTCGGCCATCTTCACGGCCTCGTCGACAACCTGGTCATCGGGCACAACCTTGTTTGCGAAGCCCCAGGTGAGCAACTCATCGGCCTTGATGCGACGGGCGGTCATAAGAGCCTCGGCAGCGCGGGCGTAGCCGACGATGCGGGGCAGGTAGTACGAACCGGACATGTCCGTGCCGGTCAGGCCGATGTTCAGGTAGCCGGCCTGCATCTTGTAGGACTCGCCCAGAACGCGCAGGTCGCATGCGCAGGACAGGGACAGGCCGCCGCCGATGGCGTGGCCCTTCAGAGCACCGATGATGGGCTGCGGGCAGGCGCGCATGTTCACGGCCTGATCGGAGCAGATGGTCTGCATGATGTAGAAGTCGCGCTGAGCACGGCCCATGCCCTCTTCCACAGGAGGCTCGAGGTTCAGGTCATTCAGCTCGAAGCCGGCGCAGAAGGACTTGCCTTCGCCCGTCAGAACGATGACGCGGCAGTTCGGGTCCATGCGAACCTTCTTCAGGTAATCGTTGAACTCGGCCATCTGCTCATAGGACATGGCATTCAGGCTGTGGGCGTTGTTGAAAGAAACCACATGGATGGGGCCGCGGACATCCACGATCAGCTTGTTGTAATCGTTGTACGTGAATTCCGGCAGATAGTAATCATCCTGATATACGCTCATGGATATATTCCTCCTGTACTCTTCAAATCGAGCGAGCGGCAACGAGAGTTGCCCGTGCAACACCTCATTATAGCTGTAATCTTTCGTTTTCACCTTAAGTTATAGGCGGAATCTTTCAATCACCGCCTGGGAAGGCGCACCCGCTCTGTCAGGGGAAATGCCGGGGCATGCCCGAACGCCCCGCCCGAATTTGAGGACGCAGGCGCGGACGCCGATCCGGGGAGGAATGCCGGACGGCTACAGCAGCATCTCGCGCGCGACGGACTCCGCTTCCTCGGCGGAGATGCCGTGCGAAGCCGCCACCACGTGGACGATGAGTTCGAAGCCGCGCGTGGCAAGCTCGTTGTCCTTGCCGGACAGCGACTTGTCCTCCGCCTCCACGAACTCGTAGCGCTTATGGTACAGGCGCTCCAGCTTGATGATGTCCACCAGATCGCCGGAGGACAAGATGGAACGCGCGGCATTGATGCGCTTGTTGCGGTTGTCGATCCACTTGAATTCCCGGCCCTCTTCGGACTGGACGAACAGATCGGCCACCTCTTCCTTCGTGGGCACCGGGCGGATGGTCATATCCGCCTTGTCCACGGGAACGTACGACGTGCCGCCCAGATGGTGCTTCGTCTCGTAGGCGGGGCTGAGGATGTAGTAGTTGCGCGCAGGCATGTTCGCAATGGATTCTTCGCGCATATCGTCGATGGTATACACGTCCGTGCCCTTCAATACGTAATCCCCAACCTGCATGCTCCACGCTCCTGATTCTTCTTTGCTCCTCACCTATTTCTACATAGTTATTATACGTGGGAAATATGGTCTTTGCATGTATGGATAACGGCAAAGGGTCCTCCCTTTTCGGGGAAGACCCTGCTCACAGACGTATGACGTGCGGTCTGCCGAAGGCGGCGGCCGCTGGTTCGCGAACCGGCGGCTAGGCCTTGATAACCAGCACGGGCACCTTCACGGTGTTCAGGACGGCATGGCTGACGCTGCCGAAGTACTGCTTCACGGCGCCTAGGCCGCGGCTGCCGATGATCACCAGGTCCACCGGGTTCGACTCGACGTAGTCGATCAGCGGCTTCGGAGCGGACGGCGCGTTGACGACGGTGACCTTGCACTCCACGCCCTTGTCCGCCAGGTATGCCTCGGCCTTCTGCGCCACGCGTTCGCCCGCCGCATCCAGCACGGCGGCCAGCGACGGCGACGTCATGGCCTGCGTCTTCAGGTTCGTGGTAATAACGTTCACATGCATGACGGTCAGT
The DNA here is from genome assembly GCA_900552585.1 of uncultured Coriobacteriaceae bacterium. Taxonomy (GTDB): domain Bacteria; phylum Actinomycetota; class Coriobacteriia; order Coriobacteriales; family Eggerthellaceae; genus UMGS1519. The sequence goes on along the minus strand of USAB01000104.1, from coordinate 1,114 downwards.
TTCGAACCGTAACGCTTTGCCATGTCGCAAGCGGTTTCAAGAGCTTTTTGGGCAATGTCAGAGCCATCGTAGGCAACAAGGATGTTCTCGAACATGATGGTTCCTTTCTCGGGATTTGACTTGTCTCCATTATTACCTAATATGGCCAGAAAATAGCAATGAAATGCATCGATTGTCAGCCAAACGGTTCAATGCGTGCATAGGCGAAAGGAGCGGATATGGCCGAATACGAGCACATCGTGCACCCGTTCGCGCCGATTGTCACGCCCGCCGCGCGCGTGCTGGTGCTGGGCTCGCTGCCGTCAAAGCTCTCGCGCGAGAACGATTTCTACTACGGGAACCCCCGCAACCGGTTCTGGCACGTCATGGCCGCCGTGCTGGACCAGCCCGTACCCGCCGACATACCGCAGAAGGCGAAGCTGCTGAATGAGCACGGCATTGCGCTCTGGGACGTGATAGCGGAATGCGATATCCGCGGATCGAGCGACGCCAGCATCCGCAACGCGCGTCCCGTGGACATTGCACGCGTGCGCGACGTGTGCCGGCTGCGCGCCGTGTTCGCGAACGGACGCACGGCCGAGCGCCTGTTCAAGCGTTATCTGGCGCAAGAGCTGCCGGGCATCCCCTTCGCATGCCTGCCGTCCACCAGCCCAGCGAATGCCGCCTGGAGGCTGCCGCAGCTGGAACGCGCATGGACGCAGGCCCTGGCGCCGTATCTGGAAGACCCCCGGGCATAGCCCCGCACGGCGGGTCGGCATCCCGGCGGATGAGACAGAAGGCGCGCCCGCCGAAGCGGGGCCGGAGCCACCGTCAAGAGGCTTATTTCACCACGAAAACGGGCATCTCCGCAGCGCGCACCACGGCGTAGCTGACGGAGCCCATCATGCCCTGCAGCGCGTTCAGGCCGCGGCAGCCCATGACGATGAGGTCGCATTCGTGGTCGTACGCGTAATTCAGGATGGCATGCTGCGGGCGGCCGGTAGCCACCTTGTACAGGATTTTGTTCGGGGCGTCCTTCACCACGTCCGCCACGCTCTTCTCCACCTCGCGGCGCTTCTCGTCGCGATACGACCGCTCCATCGTGTTCGCCGCACCGGTGTCCAGGGACTGGATG
>USAB01000103.1 GCA_900552585.1 uncultured Coriobacteriaceae bacterium | reverse complement strand
GCGTATCCCACGGCCCGCGCACCACGTCGCAGCCCACGCGCACCAGGCCGCCCATGATAGCGTCCTTCGCGCCGCAGTCGTATGCGACCACCTTATGGCGCGCCGGCGCCGGGTCGGAAAGCGCGAATTCCTGGCTTTCGGGCAGGTTCTCCGGCCCGAACGACAATTCCTCCGTGCAGCTGACGGTTTCCGCCAGGTTCACGCCCACGATGGAGCGGCTTGCGCGAACCTTCTCCAACAGGCTCATGATATCCAGGTCCTCGGTGGACAGCACGCCGCGCTGCGCACCGTGGTCGCGAAGATGGCGCGTCAGCTCGCGCGTGTCCACGCCCTCGATGGCCACGACGCCGTTCTGCTTCAGGAACGCGTCCAGCGACTGCGTGCTGCGCCAGTTCGACGGCTGCGTGCACAGGTCGTGCACCACAAAGCCGCGCAGCGCAAGCGTATCGCGCTGCAGGTCGTCGGGGTTCACGCCGTAATTGCCGATCTGCGGATACGTCATGGTCACGATCTGGCCGGCATACGACGGGTCGGATAGGACCTCCAGGTAACCGACGAGGGAGGTGTTGAAGCACACCTCGCCGTACACCTCGCCGCGTGCGGCGGGCGCGGTCCCCTCGAACACCGTGCCGTCCTCCAGGACCAGCAGCGCCGGCGGATTCACGCCGTGCGACGTACGGGCCAAAAGCTTCTCACTCAGTTCACTCACTGACTTCACCTTCCACGAGTACCGGCTTGCCCGCTACGAACGTGTCCGTAGCCTTGCCCACGAAGTGCCTGCCGATGAATCCCGAATTGTTCGATTTCGAATGGAAGCAGTCGGGCGTGCAGTCCCATTCCTTGTCCGGATCGAATGACGTAAGGTCCGCCACGGAACCCGGCTCCAACTTGACCTGGGGAATTCCCAATATGGTGCGCGGATTGATGGCCATCAGCTCCACCATGCGGTTGTAGTCGATGCGGCCCGGCCGCACCAGCCACGTGAGCACGGACGGAAGCGATGTCTCGATGCCGATCATGCCGTTCGGCGCCAGCTCGAATTCGCGATCCTTCTCATGTGCCGCATGCGGTGCATGGTCCGTGACGATGATGTCCACCGTACCATCCAGAACGCCCTCGATCACGGCCTCGTTGTCCTGGGGCGTGCGCAGCGGAGGATTCACCTTCAAGTTCGTGTTGTAATCCTCACGAATGTCGTCCTCATTCAGGAACATGTGATGAGGCGTGACCTCGCACGTCACCTTCGCGCCGCGGGCCTTGCCGGCGCGGACGATATCCATGGCGTGCCGGGTGGTGAGGTGCTGGATGTGGATAGGGCACCCCGTCAGCTCGGAGAGCAGGATGTCGCGCTCGATCTGCACCTCCTCGGCGGCTGCCAGCCGGTAAGGCCCAGGCGCGTGCTGGCCGCACCTTCGTTCACCTGCCCACCGGCAGACAGCGACATGTCTTGGCAATGGCTCATGACCACCTTGCCGAACTGCTTCGCGTAATCCATGACGCGGCGCATCATGCCCGCATCCTGCACACCCATTCCGTCATCCGTGAACGCCACCGCACCGTGCGCGGCCATATCGCCCATCTCCGCAAGCGCCTCGCCCTTGCGGTCCTTCGTACAGGCTCCGGACGGATGCACATGGCAGTGCCCCGCCTTCGCGGCCTGCGCCTTGACGAATTCGATGACGTCCGCATTGTCCGTCTCGGGAATCGTGTTCGGCATGCTGCAGATATCCGTGAAGCCGCCGTAGGCAGCCGCCAGCGTGCCGGTGAAGATGGTCTCCTTGTGCTCCAAGCCGGGCTCGCGCAGATGCACATGGCAATCCACCAGGCCGGGCACCAGCACGCGGCCCGTCAGGTCGCGGATCTCGCAGCCTTCGGCGGGCAGATCCCGCCCCACTTCCGCGATGGTACCGTCGTCGGCGATCCTCACATCGCCCACGCCGTCCAACCCGACAGCGGGGTCCACCAGGCGCGCATTCTTAATCAGCAATGCCATTTTCGGCACCTCCCAAAAGTAGGTAGAGAACGGCCATGCGCACGCACAGGCCGGCGTACACCTGGTCAAGGATGACCGACCGTTCGGGATGGTCCGCCATGTAGCTGTCCAGCTCGACGCCGCGGTTGATGGGGCCCGGATGGCACACGATGGCATCCGGGCGCATGAGCGGCTCGCGCTCCCGCGTCAGGCCGAACAACTGATGGTATTCGCGCAGACTGGGGAACGGCGCGCCCTCCAGGCGCTCCATCTGCACGCGCAGCATGTACACCACGTCCAGGTTCGGCAGCGCGGCATCGAGGTCGGCTGTGACGGCATCCGCGCCCAGCACGTCCGGGCGCGCCGGCAGCAGCGTCTGCGGAGCGATGAGCGTCACGTGCGCTCCGAGAATCTTGAGCGCCGGAACCAGGCTGCCGCACACGCGCGAGTGACTGATGTCGCCGACGATGCCCACGCGCAGGCCGTCGAAGCTGCCCTTGCGGCGCCAGATGGTGTACAGGTCCAGCAGCGCCTGCGTGGGATGCTGGTGCTTGCCGTCTCCCGCGTCGATGACGCAGGCGTCCGTGTGGTCGGCGATCTTCTGCGGCGTACCTGCGTACTTCGCGCGCACGACGTAACAGTCCACCTTCATGGAATTCAGCGTCTGGATGGTATCCACCAGGCTCTCGCCCTTCACGGTGGAACTGCTCGACCCGCCCGCGGACAGCGTATCGCAGGACAGGCGCTTCTCGGCCAGCTCGAAGCTGCCCTTCGTGCGCGTGGACGGCTCGAAGAACAGGTTCACGACCGTGCGGCCGCGCAAGGCGGGCACCTTCTTGATGCGACGCTCGTTCACGCCCTCGAACATGACCGCGGTCTGCAGGATCTGCATCAGATCGTCGGCCGTCAGATCTGTGGTGCGCAGCAGATGCTTCTGCGACAACATCAGCAATCACCTCCCCGGTCGTCATCGGGGTGCGAGGCAGCGGGAGCGGAAGATACGGGCTGGGGATACGGCGGGATGTCCGCCTTCGAACTCGGCGATACGGCACCCTCTGCCACGGGCGCGGATCCCACATGCGCGCCGGGCGCCACGTCGTAGATGACGACGCACGTCATCCCGTCCGTCTCCTGCAGCAGAAGGTTCACGGCCTCCGTGCGTGCCGACGGCACGTTCTTCCCGACATAATCTGCGCGGATAGGGAGCTCGCGATGACCGCGGTCCACCAGCACCGCCAACTGGATGACGGCCGGGCGGCCGTAATCCATGAGCGCGTCCAGCGCGCAGCGAATGGTGCGCCCCGTGTACAGGACGTCGTCCACGAGCACGATATTCCTTCCGTCCAGGTTGAACGGAAGATCGGTGACATAGATTTCCGGATTGAGGGCGATGGCCGTGTCGTCGCGATAGAACGTGATGTCCAGGGACCCGACGGGAACCTTGACCCCTTCTATCTGCTCGATACGCTCGGCCAGTCGATGGGCCAGCACGTCGCCGCGCGTGACGATGCCCACAAGGGCAAGGTTATCCGCGCCGTGGTTGCTCTCCAAGATCTGATGCGCGATGCGCGTAAGCGCTCGGTCGATCTCGGACGCGTCCATGACAACGGACTTCACGTCTTTGCCGCCTTGCATACACACTCCCTTCGAGTCGAGTGCGTACAGAAAATGAGAACCGGTCAATCGCGCAGAAAACGTGCGCGTTCCCGATCCGCCTGGTATACGGCTATAAAAAAAGCCTTCGACCAGGCAAAGGCATTCTCCTGTTTCGCCCGCCGCTTCCCTCGGGTTCGCGCCCGGGGCCGCTTCTGTGCGAGCCGAGTATGTTTCGCCTTGTCAGTCTCTCTGTACTGTTTTAAAGACAAGCTCATTATAAAGATGAGACCGCACAGCGTAAACCCGCAACCGCCCATAATCGTGCGACTTCGACATATTGGCCTGCCGACGTACAGTGCACTTCGGATGTGCGCCGCAAGGGGATGACGCCGCGCTCCCCCGCTCCAGGACGCCCGATACGAGAAACGGCCGCATCTCGAAGAATGCGGCCGTACTCCTTTGTTCGCTTACGGTGCAGCAAGGCTATGCAATCGCTACGACAGGCGCTTGCCCACTTCCTTCGCAGCCTCGGCCTTGTCCAGGTTTCCGCCTGTGGCCTTCGTCAGCGCGCCCATGACCTTGCCCATGTCGCGCTTGGACGTAGCGCCCAGGTCCGCGATGGTCTTCTCCACCAATGCGACCAGCTCATCGCCGGAAAGCTGCTTCGGCAGCAGGCCTTCCAGAACCTCGATCTGGCCCTTCAGGCGCTCCGTGCGCTCATCATCGTTCGCCGCTTTAATGGAGTTCTCCAGCATTTCGCGCGTCTGCTTCAGCACGCGCTTCGTCATGTCCGTGACGTCCTTGTCCGTGACCTCGCGGCGCTCGTCGACCTCGATCTGTTTGATCTCGCCATGCAGCTGGCGCAGGATGCGCAGGCGATCCTTGTCGCGCGCCTTCATGGCGTTCTTGATTTCCTCTTTCAGCTCGTCGTACGTCATAGGTGCAACACTCCTTCTTCCATTGAGCCTGACCAGTATAGCGCGTCGGCGCACGTCGGGCGGGAATTGGAAGGCATTGACGCTCTGAAGCCGTTCGCCGCACTCGCCGAAGAAGCGGTCGCCGGCCCGATAAAGGCGCGCCGCATTTCGGACATACGCGCAGAGCCGCTGCAGAATGAGGCAAAAAAGCCATCCCGAACGCATCGGGATGGCTTCTGTAGTTTGGGACCCCGCATATGCGCCCGCCGGGGCGGGCGCCGTACGCGTTACGACGTTGCCAGGGATTCCCACCGTTTCGAAGACGCCTTCTGCTCTGCAAGCTTGTGCAGCAGATTCACGTTATTTGCAGCGACGCCGGACAGCTGAATGCCGGTCTTGCCGCGGTCGTGATACCAGCTGCAGGATTCGAAATACGCCTGCAGGGCGGGATTCGCGAAGTGGGCGCCCAAACGCGCGTACGGCTCGTTCCAGGCAATGCACAGCTCGGCATCCGAAAGCCCCATCTTCTTCAGCTGCTTCAGCGTATAGGCCTTCGTGCTGGAATCCGGGATGACGTATCCGCTGGCCTTACGATGGACCGTGCCGGAGAGGCGAACGCCCGAAGAAGAGACGACCGTCAGCGCGTAGGTGCTGGAACCGGTCGTTATCTTCTTTGCGGTCGTATTGCCGCCCGTGCCGGAGCCACCGTTCGCCGCGCCGCCGTTTGCCGTGCCGCCGTTGCCAG
>USAB01000102.1 GCA_900552585.1 uncultured Coriobacteriaceae bacterium | reverse complement strand
CTCCTCTACGAACCCGCTGATCAAGACCCGCCATCGCACGCTCATCCCCCGCGCCGACCGCTTGGCGGCACACGTTACGCGCCGCTACCCGGTATACCTGGTGCTGTTCGCCGTGCTGCTGGTTCCGGCCGTGTACGGCTATGTGAACAAACCGGTGTTCTATGACTTCACAAAGATGGTCGCCGGCCAGTCCAGCACCATGTCCGCTGAAGATACGAAGTTCCTGACGGCGAACGAGGCATTGGAAGACAACTTCGACGTGGCTACCACCGAGATGATCCTCTGCAAATCCGATATGCCCCATGCAGAGGCTAAGGAGATGCTCAACCGCTTGAATGATGTCGACGGTGTGAAGTACGCCATCGGATACGACTCCATCGCCGGCGGCCAGATTCCCGACCAGCTCATACCGAACAAGGTCAAATCGGCCTTAAAGAGCGGTGACTACCAATTGATTGTGATTAATTCGGCATACGCCGTCTCGAGCAACGAGGTCAATGCGCAGATCGACAGCATCAACAGCATATTGAAGGATTACGACCCCGACGGCATGCTGATCGGTGAAGCGCCCGCCACGAAGGACCTGATATCCATCACGAACTCGGACTTCCACCTGGTTGACTGGGTTGCCATCATCGCCGTGGCCATCATCCTGCTGATTGTGTTCCGCAGCGTGTCGCTGCCGGTGATCCTGGTGTTCGTCATCGAGTTCGCCATCATGTTCAACATGTCCATCCAGTTCTATATGAACGACTCCATGCCGTTCCTGACGCCCATCTGCATCACTACCATCCAACTGGGCTCCACCGTGAACTACGCCATCTTGCTGACAACCCGCTACCGCCGCGAGCGTTTCGATGGCAAGGAGAAGCGAGAGGCCATCAGCACTGCTATGGCAACCAGCCTGCCCGCGGTAGTGACCAGTGCCTGCTCGTTCTTCGCGGCGACCATCGGCGTATCCACGTACTCGAATGTGACGCTTATCTCTAGCATGACCACCATGATGGCGCGCGGCGCAATCATCTCCATGTTCGCGACGCTGTTCTTCCTGCCGGCATTCTTCATGCTGCTCGACGGACTCATCATCCGCACCAGCCGCCACTTCATCAACCGCGGCGACAGCAGCTTCAATCCCGACGATATCGACATTCCGAATGTGGGCACGGCAACCCAGTTCGCGTCCCTGCGCACGACGCTGACGGCGCCCCTGCGGGATGTCTCCCTTCCCCGCTCGGCAGCAGGACAGGCATGCACGGAGGCTCCGTTCGCGAAGCGCGAATCGGAATGTCGCCTGGCGCACGATACCGGCCGGCCGCGCCTGCCTCTTCGACATCTCCGCCGAAGCTTCGGGGCGCAAGGGCAGGTGATGCAATGAGTATGCCGCTACGCGCTGCCCTGCATAGAGGCGATAACGGAACGCACCCCGGCAGCGCAGCAGACCGAATGACGAGCGATATTCCCGCACGTGCCCCGCACGGCATGGGCGAAGCAATGGAGGTTCAATCATGAAAGACAAACTGAAGATCATGAAAGGCGCCCATGCCGCCAAACGGACGCACGGAAGCTCGACAAGCCGATTGGGCTCTGTCGGCGCCACCGCATCCGACACCCCGGTTGCCGACCGCGTGCGCAACGCGGCCCTGGCCACCATCTTGGCAGCGGGCATCGTGGGTGCGCCGTATGTGACAGCCGTCAGCGCCGGCGCCACGGACGAATCCGCCGAATCGGACAAGAGCGGGTCGAACGCGAACGAAATCAAGAACAAGGCGGATTCCGCCAGCATGTTCAAGGATGAGACCGTCTACGTATTCAAGAAGGCGGACGGCCAGAACAAGAACATCACCGTCAGCGATTGGCTGAAGAACGGCGACGGCGACAAGACGCTTTCGGACGTGTCGAATCTGAAGAACATCCAGAACACGGAAGGCAACCAAGCCTATACGACCGGCTCGAAGAACCAGCTGACGTGGGCTGCGGACGGCAATGACATCTACTATCAGGGCTCGACCACGAAGAAGCTTCCCGTGGACGTGAAAGTCACGTACTGGCTGAACGGCAAGAAGGTCACGCCCGACGAGATCTCCGGCAAATCCGGCAAGGTGAAGATTCGCTACGATTACACGAACAATTCGAAGGTGACGGAGAACGGCTATTCCGTCTATACCCCGTTCGTTGCCATGACCGCGGTCATATTGAACAACGACAACTTCAAGAACGTGAAGATAACGAACGCGAAGATGGTGAACGACGGCGACCGCACCACCGTTGTGGGCTATGCGCTGCCGGGCATGTCGGACAGCCTGGACATGAAGGATGCGGACCTGAACATCCCCGAATACGTGGAGATTACGGCCGATGCCACGGACTTCACGCTGAGCAGCTCCGCAACGTACGTGACCAGCGACCTGTTCGACGGCGTTGACACGGACAAGATGGATACGAGCCAGATCGGCGACAAGCTGAACGAGATGCAGGATGCCATGGAGCAGCTGATGGACGGCTCGAACAGCCTGCTCGACGGCCTGAACAAGCTTGCCGCGGGCAGCGACACGCTGGCCGCCGGCCTGAAAGCCGCGAAGACGGGCACGAAACAGCTCTCGAACGGTAGCGACCAGGTGCTGTCCGGCCTGCAGCAGCTGCGCAACGGCACATCCACCAGCACCGGCCTGATCGATGCCGTGAATTCCATCGGCACGAAATCCGACACGGCGAAGGACGGCACGCTGCTGGGCGGCACGAACGCCATCGGCGGCGGCCTGAACACGCTGGACTCCTCGTTGAAGAGCAGCCTCACGCAGGCGAAGAACGGTGCGAACCAGCTGACGGCCGGCGCGAAGAGTGCGAAGGCGGGCGCCACGCAGCTGAAGACGGGTTCGAAGCAGCTGCAGGACGGCCTCTCCGCGCTGAAGGCGCAATTCGACCAGGGCGTGGGCGTGCCGAACGACCCGAATACGCTCTTGGGGGGCTCGGCGGCGCTGTCCGCAGGCATCGGCAAGCTGGGCACGGAGCTGAGCGACAGCCTGACGAAGGCGAAGAACGGCGCCGACCAGCTGGCAAGCGGCGCCTCGTCTGCGAAGGCGGGTGCCGAGAAGCTCTCCAGCGGCGCCACAGGGCTGATTCAGGGCTTGACGCAGCTCGAATCGAAAGTCGACGCCGGCATCGGCGCTTCCGACGATACGTCGTCATCCACGTTGCTGGGCGGCGCGAATGCGCTTTCCGCCGGTTTGACGCAGCTGCAGACCAGCGCCGACAGCGGGCTTGAATCCCTGGAGAAGCAGCTGAAAGGCGCCTCTTCCAGCTTGAAGCAGATCAGCTCCGGCATCGACAGCTACGGCAAGGCCGCGAACAGCGCGCTTTCCGATGCGCAGGCGCAGGCTGGCAACATCAAGGACACGGAAGCATCCGATAATTCTGCCCAGGTGAACAGCGATGCCGAGGCGCTGAACAACAGCATCGACGCGAACAAGAACCTGACGGACGATGAGAAGGCCAGCCTGAAGAAGCAGGTCGCGGCCATGCAGCAGGACGGCACCGTGACGTCGAAGGCAACGGACAACTCGGCCGCCGTCACGCAGATCCAGACCGATATCAAGACAGCCGAAGGCGCCATCGAAAAGGTCATCGGCACAGGCGGCCTCACGTCCCAAATCGATACCGTCGCCAGCGGCCTTTCGCAAGGGGCTGATACGGTTGCGTCCCAGAAGACGCAGCTCGATAGCGGAATCGAGAAGCTGAAGACCGGCTCCAATAACCTGGCGAAAGGCCTGCAGAGCCTGAAGAGCAGCATCGACAGCGCCATCGGCGCCGCGGGCGACTCCTACACCGCACAGGTTGCCGGAGGCAGCAACCCAACGCTGCTCGGTATTGCGAACGACCTGTCCGGCGGCCTTTCCGGCAATGGCGGCCTTATCTCCGGCCTGACCGCGCTCAGCACGGGCGCCTCCACGTTGAGCAAGAACATCGGGGCAAGCACGGCTTCGGACTCGACCCTGAACAAGGGCTTGAACCAGCTCCAGACAGGGTCGAATAAGCTGAACAGCGGCATCTCCACACTGAAGAGCGGCGTAGACGGCGGCCTGGGCGACAAGGACACCAGCGGTACGCTCATCAACGGCGCCGCACAGCTGAACGCCGGTTCGGGCGCATTGGCAACCGGCCTGGGCAAGCTCGAAGCCGGAGCCGCCACGCTGGGTTCCTCCATCGGCACGAGCCTGCAGAAGAACTCCACGCTGAACAAGGGCCTGAAGGCGCTGAAGAGCGGCGTGAAGCAGGTATCCGACGGACTGTACTCTATGAAGTACGGCGGCAAGATGGCCGATGGCCGCACCAGCTCAGGTCTGCAGGGCGCCGTGGACGCGCTGGGCAACAAGACCACGAAGAACACGCTGATTTACGGCGCAAACGCGCTGAGCGGCGGCCTGGCGTCCCTGCTCAGCGCCAGCGGCACAGCAGCCGACGGCGCAGCAACGCTAGCGACGAACATGCACAAGGCCGCAAGCGGTTCCGCCGAGCTGTCCGACGGCCTGAAGAAGTTCGACGACCAGGCCGTGAAAAAGCTTCTGAATTACTACAACGACAACTTATCGGGGCTCACGGATCGCGTGGACGCGCTCGTCTCCGCCGGCAAAGACTACAAGAACTACAGCGGCATATCAAAGGATATGGACGGCCAGGTGAAGTTCATCATGGAGATGGATGGCATCAACGACGGCGATGACAACGGCAACTCTGATTCGAACTCGGATAGCTCGGATAACAGCGGCCAGAACAGCAGCAGCGCCGTTGCAGCCGTGACCGAGAGCAGCGATTCGAACAACAACTGATTCCCCGCCCTGCTGCCCCTCAGCAGGAAGCAGCGCGTATTCGATTCGCCATTCCCCGCCCTTCCAGCCACGAAACCCCCGGTATCGCGAAGATACCGGGGGTTTCTGCATTTCTTCTTATGAAGAGACGGAAAAGAGCGTAACGGCGCGAAGCGGTCGCCGGCAGCGGAAGGATGCGGACGCACGCCGCTTCATATGCCGCAACGCGTCATCGCCGTATGACCGGCCGCATGCACTGCCTGCTAGGCGGAATACCAGTGGCGGTTATCCGGCACACCCTTGCGGATACGGCCGGTGCGGTGCAGCGAATCCAGCAGTCGTCCGATGCGGCGGGCAAACCGTTCGCCCTCACCGTCGACGCCGCGGTCGTTCAACTCCTCGACCACTTCAGCGCGCGTCATGCCATGACCCTCCTCGACAATGGCCACGATAAGCTCCTTGAGCTCGTCAGACGACCGGGAGCCCGATGCCGCGGAGCGCGTCGAAGAAGACCGGGCCGCGTGTGCCGCGGGGCGCTTCGCCGGCGTTACAGGAGCTGCGCCCGCTGCGGCACCGGTTGCCGGACGCCCGTCTGCCGGACG
>USAB01000101.1 GCA_900552585.1 uncultured Coriobacteriaceae bacterium | reverse complement strand
CGCGGGTCTCACGAGCCGCGAGCGTGGGCCGAGCGGGCCGCCCGCCAGCCCGCAGTTCCCGCAGGCTGCAGGCGCTTTTCACCAGAGAGAACCGAGCACCCATCGACTTCAACCGTTGCCGGTGGATGCCGTGTATAGAAAACATGTACATGAGGACGAATATGGCAATCAAACAAACCGCCGGTCATGACGCATTGGGCGCCTTCGCACCGGAATTCGCACACCTGAACGATGACATCTTGTTCGGCGAGGTCTGGTCGCGTGAGGGCCGCCTGCCGCTGAAGGAGCGCTCCATCGTCACCATCAGCGCGCTCATCGGCAAGGGCATCACGGATAACTCGCTGAAATATCATCTGGCAACGGCACGGAAGAACGGGGTCACGGCAAGCGAGATGGCCGAGATCCTGACTCACATTGCCTTCTACGCCGGTTGGCCCAATGCTTGGGCTGCCTTCAATATGGCCAAGGAGGTCTACGCCGACGCGCTGCCCGCCGAAGGCCACGGCGGCTTCTTCGGCATCGGCGATTCGAACGATGCGTACGCGCAATACTTCATCGGGCAGAGCTACCTGAAGCCGATCGTGGCGCCGGGCGAAGGTTATCTGCCTGTGTTCAATGTGACGTTCGAGCCCGGATGCCGCAACAACTGGCATGTGCATCATGCCAAGTCGGGCGGCGGCCAAGTGCTGATCTGCGTGGAAGGCCTAGGATGGTACCAGGAAGAAGGCAAGCCGGCGCGTGCTCTGGTGCCCGGCGACGTAGTGGAGATTCCCGCCAACGTGAAGCACTGGCACGGCGCGCGGGCCGACAGCTGGTTTTCCCATCTGGCCTTCGAGATGCCCGGCGAGGAGACGTCGAACGAATGGCTGGAGCCCGTCGACGACGCCGCCTACGCCGCACTGACCGCAACCGACTAGAACCTGACAAGGGTGACAAGTGACTGACAAGGGGACAGGTCATTTGTCACAACCTGACAAGGGCAACCTGACAAGGGGACAGGTCATTTGTCATGGTCGGAACCTAAGAACCTGACAAGGGGACAGGTTATTTGTCAGGTTTTGAAAGGAGATTCGCAATGGCGAAAACACTGGTAGCTTACTTTTCGGCGACGGGGACCACTGCGCGCGTGGCGAAAGCGCTGGCGCAGACCATCGGCGCCGATACCTATGAAATCGTACCGGAAGTGCCATACACGGCGGCCGACCTGAATTGGAACAACCAGGCAAGCCGCAGCTCGGTGGAGATGAACGACGAGAACAGCCGGCCCTCTATCGCCGGCGCACCCATCGATGTAGCGCCCTACGACACCGTGTTCGTGGGCTTCCCCGTATGGTGGTACGTGGAGCCGCGCATCATCGACACCTTCTTGGAGTCGGCCGATTTCTCCGGCAAGACCATCGTTCCGTTCGCGACGAGCGGCGGAAGCGGTCTGGGCCAGGCTCCGCAGCGCATGGCAAAGCTGGCTCCCGGCGCGCAGGTGCTGAGCGGCCGGCGTCTGCCCACCAACGCCGGGACCGACGAGCTTGCCGGCTGGGCGCGCTTGCTCGACCTGGCTTAATGCCGCATCGACGCCTTCTGCCTTCAAAAGAAAGCCTGACAAGGGGACAGGTCGTCACAGACTAACGCACAAACCTGACGAATGACCTGTCCCCTTGTCACACAATACGCTCTATCCAGAGTGTCTAAACCGTAATTGACTAACGCAAACGAAGGCCAGCGCACGGCGAAACCCACCCAACATGCGGGCGAGCAGCCCTTACATCGAAACCGGGTGCAGGCTCTTGACCTTCAACTGAGGAATTAGGTCCAGCGCTTGGTCCTTGGTCAGCACCTTGTCCGATATCTGACCTGTTTCCGTTTCAGAACAGAACGCGAATTCCTTCTGATCCGATTCGTGAATTGCGTACGAATGATGGAAATACCACTGGGATGTCCCCGACGCATAATCCCCGTATTCGCTTCTTACCGGATAACCGATTTGCTTGCCTATGTATTCCAGTTCAGCAGGCGAGGTGTAGGAGTTGTAAGACATCTGGGCAAATGAAGGAGTCGTCAGATCGGCAATGGTGTAGATGTAGGAAACATTGCCGGAAGTATTGTTGTAGCAGCGAGAATAGGTTGTGTGAGAGCGGAGATAGGTGCAAATCGCCTGCATCTTCGCCTCTCCGGTAGACTCCCGGTTCGCCCCGCTCTTTTCCAAGATGTCGTTCAGCCAAGCCTTCTTCAAGGCGTCCGTATTCTGAAGCTTGATTGTCCCGACCTTCATCTCCCTGGTATAACCGTAGCCGGTCTTCTCTTGCACCTTCACCGTAACGGCGCCGGTGGGATACACCTTGCTTCTGTTCTTAGCAGTGCGGTAAAGATTGTTTATCGCAATGTAGCCGCCGGATACTCTGTGGTAGGAACCCGTCCAATGTGGCATCGACAGAGAACCCCGGTTAACGTCCGAATACGAAGACACCACCGTGCTGCCATTCACGTTCTTCCCGTCTTTGTCGTAGAAGTTGATCCGGAAAACGTCGCTTGGGCTTTTCGTCTTGAGGTAGATAGCGGTGTCGCACTTCGAATACAACTTATCTGTGATGCCGGTATATAGTCGATACCCGTATTTCAGCGCCGCGCAATGGTAGAGGCCGTCCTTTTTCAGAACAGGCGCAACAGCGCTGGTTTTCGCCTTTACCTTCACCTTTACCGTTTTACTGCATTTGCCCGAAACCTTCTTCTTGATCGCCTTGACGCGCAGGTAAACGGTCTTGCCCGACTTCGCCGACAACGTGGCGCTGGTCTTCTTGGCGGATACTGACTTGCTCTTCGCGCCCTTGAACTTGCTGCTGTAGGCATACAAAACCGTATATTTCCCGGCACCTCGCACTTTCTTCCACTTCACCGTCACGGATCCGGCTTTCTTCGACTTTGCGTAGGTAACCGTGACTTTCGCCGGCTTGCTTGTCTGGGCATAGGCAACGTTGGCAACCGACATCGCAAAAGCGGCAACAAGCGCAACCACCAGCAAAGAGATGCCAAGAGTAGCCGCTATCCTGGCTTTTTCCATTCTGTACACGATGTCCCCGCTTTCTGCCAACAACTGCAAGGCACACTTAAGCTTGCCGCCTAATTGTGTAGTAGCCGCATCTTACAACGGCAGCAGCAAAAGCTCACCCCGCACATGAAGGGATGCGTGTGCGAACGCGCGGGCAAACGCGGGGGCAAACGCGCGGGCGAACGCGGGACAAACGCGGGATCTCACCAACTCGCAATGTGCCGCCAGCCGAAGCGCGCTCCGCCACTGCTTGCGACAAAAACCTGACAAACGACCTGTCCCCTTGTCACATTCTTGTCACATTCTGCCGCGGCCATGAGTGATGCATCGGGCGGCGAAGCGCACAGTCCGTCCGCTCCGAACTCGCGGCATTGAGCGTTTCTGCCTGCACATGCTATAGTCCTGGTCCCGTATCAACGATACATGAGATGAGACCGCCAGATGGACGAACCGCAAACCGAAATGCCACGTACCGGCACGGAGCCGGGCACCGCCTGGAAGCGTCCCTACTACACTATCATCGTCGGCCAAGCGGTATCGCAGGTGGGAAGCTCAGCCGTGCAATTCGCACTGATCTGGTACCTTGCGCAAACAACCGGCTCGCCTTCCGCAATGGGACTGGCCGGCGTAGCCGCCTTCCTGCCGGGAGCGCTGCTCTCGCCGGTGGCGGGCATCGTGGCAGATCGCCGCAACCGAAAGCGCGTGTGCATTGCGGCGGATATGGCTGCGGGCATCATGGCCGCGACATTCGCCCTGGCCATGGGCTCGCTTGGCGTTTCCCTGGTTGCGGTCATCCTTCTTCTGGCTGCTCGGTCTGCGGCAACTTCGTTCCAGGCGCCCGCGATGCAGGCCATGGTGCCTCAGATTGTGCCCGCGCAAGCGCTCGTTGAAGCAGGCGGGTTGGCTCAGGCCCTTACCAGCGTCTCCTACATCCTGGGTCCCGTGGTGGGCGGAATCCTTTACACGGTGCTGCCGTTGCCGGCCGTGCTTGTAACCGACCTCATCGGCGCCCTTATAGCAGCTGCCACGCTCGGCTCTGTCGCCGTGCCCGACCATCGGGCAGCGGGGCCACGCCCCACATTGCATCCGATTGCAGAACTGCGCGACGGCCTTTCCGTGTTTTGGGAAAACCGCACGCTTACGCTTGTCATTGTCTCCCTGTTTGCGTTCATGGTGTTCTTCATGCCGCTTTCGGCCTTCTACCCGCTCATGACAAGCGATTACTTCGCGCTCGGTGCCTTCGGGGGAAGTCTGGTGGAAACAAGCTGGGCCACCGGAATGCTCGTAGCCGGCATCGCCATTGCAAAGGCGAATATCAGCAACGAGATACGCGCTGCATGCGGCGCCATGGTAGCGCTGGGGGCAACGTGCATAGCCTCCGGTCTACTGCCTCGAAGCTTTGCTGGCTGGGTGGCGTTTGCCCTGATCTGCGGCGCGATGGGTGCAAGCTCCACCTGCTATAACGTTCCCGTTGTCGCTTATATGCAGAAAAACATTGCACCCGAGAAACTGGGGCGTGCCTTTTCCGCATTCCAGATAATCAATCTGATTTCGATGCCCCTGGGATTGGCAATCGCCTCCCCCGTTGCCGAAGCGCTTGGGGTGAGTCCCTGGTTTACCATCAGCGGAATTGCCATCGTCGCACTTGAAGGCGCAACTATTGTGCTTGAAAGGAGGGCAGCGAACAAAGTGCGCACCGACGCCTAACGGCAGCAGCGATATGCGAACCGTAGTCACCTGTACGGTTTGACACATGCGCACGGGAGTCGCTAACCCTGGAGCATGATAACGAGCACCACGACCGCAACTATGAGGCACACGATAAGGCATCCGCAGCCTCCACCTCCGCCTCCGCCGCCGTCGTCGCCGTTGTCCGGGTCCTCTTCTCCGCCGAGGAACCCCGCCGAACGCCACCACAGAATTGTCATCGGATCCATATCCACACCAGCGGCACCTCCCCGTGCTTTACCTGCGATTTCTGCGTACGATACCAGAGCGCGAAACCAGGGACATATCCTCTACGTAAGGCGACGATAAAGGAGCGCGAACAGATGCCTTAAGTCGCAATCGCGTGGTGCTATTTATAAAATTAAACTCGTCATTTTCGGAAGAATCAGCACTCCCGATGCCATTTATCCGTGATGCCGGCATGCAATCGATATCCGTATTTCAGCGCCGAGCAATGGTAGGGGCCATCTTTTTTTCAGAACAGGCGCAACGGTGCTGGTCTTTACCTTCACCTTCACCGGTTTGCTTGTCTGGGCATAGGCAACACTGGCAGGCGGTATCGCGAAAGCGGCAACAAGCGGGCTGCGCACTCCATCCTTCCCGACGTCGTTGCCGGGGCCGCTCCCCACGTCGAGCGCTTGTTGGAAGCCGCTGCTCAGACCTTCTCCAGTATCCGCGCCACCGTGTCCATGGCCTGTTCCAGCTCGGCACGTTCAGCTGCACTCAGTTTGCCCAGAAGGGCCTCTACGTGCTCTTCCCCTTCCTCGATATGTCGATCCACGAACGCCCGCCCCGCTTCGGTCAGCGATACCCGGTGGCAGCGGTTATCCTGCATATCGGGATCAAGGCGCGCATAGCCC
>USAB01000100.1 GCA_900552585.1 uncultured Coriobacteriaceae bacterium | reverse complement strand
TTGCGCCAGTGGGCTCGCCCGGGCCGCCCGGCGCGGCGGTCGCCGCATCCGCCGCTGCAGCAGTTGCGCGCGACGGCGCCGGCTGCAGCGGTTCCGATGCCGACGACGAACCGAACGAATCCAGCTCCACGCGCACCTTGAACAAGCGCGTGGCGGGAAGGTTCAGCACGTCTGCGCATCCCGTGCGCACGCATATCTGATGCAAGATAGAGGCCACCTCGGCATCGCTGCGCGCGATGACCGTGAACCAGATGTTGTAACGCGCCCGCCGCAGGTAATTGTGCGTGACGTTCGGATATTCGCTCACGACAGCCGCAGCGGCATCCACAGCATCATCGTTGCCGGGAACCGCCAACGCGCACAGCGTGGACCGGTACCCCAGGGAACCGGAGGCGAACGAGCCGCCGATGCGCCTGAGCATGCCCGCGCGCCAGTTATCCTCCAGTGCCTGGCGCACCTGGTCAACGGAAAAGCCCAGTTCGTCGGCCATCTGTGCATATGGGTCGGCCGTAAGCGGGAACGACGACTGCACGGCGTTCAGCACGCGCTGCTGAACATAGCGCTTCGGCACGTAGGCACAATACGGCTCTTCAGCCAGGTAATCGCCCGTGGCAGCCAGCGCGCGGGCGCGGCAGCCGCCGCACACGCCCTTGAACTCGCAGGCACCGCACTTGCCTTTCAGCCGATCGTAATGGCGCAAGTCATCGAACACGGGCGATTCCGTCCAGATCTGCGAAAACGGCAGCGTGCGCACGTTTCCCAACTGCATGTCGAAGTACCCGCACGGCTGCACGTCGCCCACATGGCTGATGAACGCGAACGAGATGCCGCCCAAGCATCCGCGGCTATGCGCCAGCGGGCCGGACAACTTCACGCCCTCTGCGGCGGCGCGCTGGTGCAGGATGCGAAAGTACTGGGGCGCGTCCGTAGGCTTGAAGCCCATCGGCGATGTCTTCTGCCGCCGATACGCCCACGTCAGCACCTCCTCATATTCCTGGGGCGAAAGCTCCACGTCCACCAGGTCCTCGCCGCGGCCGGTGGGCACCAGCAAAAACGGATGGAAATCGGAGGCGCCGGCGTCCTCCGCAAGCATGTGCAGATCTTCCACCAGGTCGCGATTCGCCTTCGTGATGGTGCTGTTCACCTGTACGTTCACGCCTTGTTCGCGCAGATTCGCAATGCCCTGCATGGTCTGCGCGAAGGCCCCGTCCGCGCCGCGGAACGCATCCTGCCCCTGCGGCGTGGGGAAATCCAGCGATACACTGACTTTCGGGATGCCGTGCGCAGCTATCTTCTGCGCTGTTTCCCGATCTATCAGCGTGCCGTTCGTACCGATAACCGGGTGCAGCCCCTTTTCGAACGCATAGTCGATGATGTCCCAGATGTCCGGGCGCATGAGCGGCTCGCCGCCCGTCAAAATAAGGATCGGGTCCGTGATGGAGGCGATGTCGTCCATGACCGCCTTGCATTCGTCCAGAGATAGCTCGCCGGGATACGGCGCGCAATGCGCTGCCGCACGGCAATGGGCGCACGCCAGATTGCAGCTGCGCGTAATCTCCCACGCCACGATCTTCGGTGCCTTGATGCCCGTGCGCTCCTCGTAGGCGCGCGCCGCCGGGCCGACGCCGGGCCGGTACGACGGCCGTCCCACGGACACGGCACCACCCGGATGCCCTCCGGGATGACCGCCCGGGTGCCCAAGGAAGCCTCCGGGATGCCCGACGGGACCGGGATGCGCAGCCGGCGCTGATCCGGGGTGATTGCCCGCCATATGCTACGCCTCCCCTGCTAGCCAGCGGGCAGCATCTTTGGCATGGTACGTGATAATCATGTCCGCGCCGGCACGCTTGATAGAAGTCAACAGCTCCAGCACCACGCGCTTCTCGTCAATCCAGCCGTTCATCGCCGCGGCTTTCACCATAGAGTACTCGCCGGACACGTTGTAGGCCACCGTGGGGAAACCGGTCTCGGATTTCACGCGACGCAGCACATCCAGATACGGCAGTGCGGGCTTCACCATAACCATGTCCGCACCTTCGGCGATATCGTACATGGCTTCACGAACGCCCTCCTCGGCGTTCGCCGGATCCATCTGGTAGGCGCGCCGATCACCGAATGCAGGGGCGGAATCCGCCGCATCGCGGAACGGCCCATAGAAGCCGCTGGCATACTTCGTGGAATACGACAGGATGGGAACGTCCGAGAAGCCGGCATCGTCCAGCGCACGCCGGATGGCGGCAACGCGGCCATCCATCATATCGGATGGCGCAACCATCTGCGCACCGGCACGCGCATGACTGACGGCCTCGCGGCTCAGCAGCTCCAGCGTGGCATCGTTCAGCACGTTGCCCTGGTCGTCCAGCTTGCCGCAATGGCCGTGATCCGTGTATTCGCACATACACACGTCTGTGATGACGAACATGTCCGGCGCCTTCTGGCGGATCAGGCGGCACGCCTGCTGTACAGCACCGTCTTCGTCCCAGGCGCTGCTGCCCACAGCGTCCTTTTGGTCCGGGATGCCGAACAGCAGCACAGACGTCACGCCGCATTCCCGCAGCTCGTCTATCTCGCCCATCAGGTTATCCAGCGTCACCTGGTACACGCCGGGCATGGAGGGGATCTCGTCTTTGCAACCTGTGCCGCACTTCACGAACAGCGGATAGATGAAATCCTTTGCAGAAAGCTCCGTCTCACGGATGAACTGGCGTACCGTCTCGTTCGCGCGCATACGGCGCGGACGGCATGAGGGAAATGTTCCGTAATTCATGGTTATCTGGTCTCCTTCTCGTTTTCGTACGCCGGCGCCTCCACGACGCGCGTCTCAGGGTCGTCGGGATGCCGGGCAATCTCCTCGTCCGTCAGATAGCACGCGGGATCGCTGGCCCACAGGTCGCCGGCAACGGCTTCAGCGCGCACACGGAAGTTGCCGCCGCAGATGTCCAGCCAGCGGCAATCATGGCAGCGACCCGTCACCCAGGGACGCTTGTCCTTCAGGCGGAACATCAGCTCGCTTTCCGGCGTCGTGCGACTGACATCGGACCAAATCTCGCTGAACGGGCGGTCCTTCACGTTGCCGAAGCTGAAATGGCGCCAGAACTGGTCGGCGTACACTTCGCCGTCCCAGCTGATGCAGCCGATTCCGTTGCCGGAGCTATTGCCCTGGTTCCACTGCAACAGCTGCATGACCTTCGCCGCACGTTCGGGGTCTTCCTTCAGCAGCTCCAGGTAGACGAACGGGCCGTCCGCATGATTGTCAACGGTCAGGATCTCCGGCGTGCCGCCGCGGTCGAACCAGTCGCGCGTGCGATCCATGATCAGGCGCACGGCCTGCCGCGTCTGCTCGTGCGTCAGATCCTCGTCCGCCATCGACGATCCGCGACCGGCGTACACCAGGTGGTAGAAGCATGCGCGATTGATATGCTCGCGCTCCATCAGGTCGAAGATGTCGCCGATCTCGCGCCAGTTGTGCTTGTTGATAGTGAAGCGCAGACCCACCTTGATGCCCGCATCCTGCGCATTGTGCAAGCCGCGCAGCGCCGCGTCGTAGCTGCCCTGCACGCCTCGGAAGCAATCGTGCGTCTCGCGGTCGCCGTCGAACGACACACCAACGTACGACAGACCCACGTCGGCAAAGCGCTTTGCCAGCTGCGGCGTAATCAGCGTGCCGTTCGTGCTGATGACCACGCGCATGCCCGCGTTCTTAGCGTATTGCATGAGCTCCACTAGATCGGGACGCATGCATGGCTCGCCCCCGGAGAACAGCAGCACCGGCGCGCCGAATGCGGCCAGATCGTCGATCATGGCCTTCGCCTCGTCTGTGGACAGCTGATCGTAGCGTTGGGCATCGGACTGCGCATAGCAGTGCTCGCACTTCAGGTTGCACGTGCGCGTGCAGTTCCACACGGCCACGGGCTTCTTGTCCTTCGAGAACTGCAGCAGGCCGCTGGGAAGCTCCTTCGAGTGCCGCCGGTAGCGCAACACGTCAGAGGGCTCCACGGCACCGCAGTACAGCTTGGAGATCCCGATCATCTTTCATCCTTCCTTTCGCGGTAATAGCCGCACAGGCATTCGACCAGCCCGTCGATGGTGTATTCCTCCGCTTCGTGCACGTCCGTGCAGCCGGCATCTGCCAGAGTGCCCGTGGTTATCGGGCCGATGGAGAACAGCTGCGCGCCCCGCCGCAGCACGGGGGCATCGTCGCCCAACAACGCGAACAGATTGCGCGCCGTAGACGAAGACGTGAACGTAACGGCATCCACAGCACCTTCCTGCAGCTGGCGCACCAGGTCGGCGGCGTCGGCATCGTTCGGCAACACGGTCTTGTACGCAGGCGCCACGGTGACATCCGCCCCCGCCTCCCGCAACAGGTGGGGAAGCTGCGGGCGCGCCTCCTGCGCGCGGGGGATGAGCACGCGGGCACCGGCAACAGAGCCCTGGGCACGCTGCTCGGCAGCGCGGATGGCCTCGAACACGGCTTCGCCGCGATACGAATCCGGCACGGCATCCGCCTTGATGCCGAACGTGCGCAACCGGTACGCCGTTGCCGGGCCGATGGCGGCAATCCGCGCATGCGCCAGGGCGCGCGCATCCGTCAAGGCACCCGGACGGGCGGACTGCTCCAGGCGCGCGAAGAAGCGCTCGACGCCGTTCGCGCTGGTGAACACGACCCAGCGAAACGACGCCAGGTCCGCAAGCGCCGCATCCAATGCGTCATACGAATCCGGATCCGCTAGTGCGATGGTGGGAAACTCGCGCACCGCGGCACCCAGCTCCGTCAGGCGACGGCTGAACACGCTTGCCTGCGTGCGGCTGCGCGTGACCACGATGCGCCGACCGAACAACGGCAGGCGCTCGAACCACGCCAGCTCGGAGCTCAGCCGCGCTACGCCGCCCACCAAAATGATAGCGGGAGCGGTGAAATGCGCGGCGCGGGCAGCCTCCGGCGCATCCGCCAGCGTGGCCGTAAGCTTTTCCTGCGACGGCAACGTTCCCCAGCGCACCAGCGCGACGGGCGTTTCCCCCGGCGCGCCCTCTTCCTGCAAGCGTGCGCAAATCATGCCCAGATTGCGCACGCCCATGTAGAAGCACAGCGTGGAACCGCGCGCTGCCAGGCGAGCAAGTGCCATCCAGTCAATGGACGTGGCATCCTTCGCAGGGTCCTCGTGGCCGGTGACGAACGTAACGGACGACGAGATACCGCGATGCGTCACCGGAATGCCCGCGTACGCCGGTGCCGCAATGCCGGCCGTCACGCCGGGCACCACCCGGAACGGGATACCCGCATCCGCCAATGCCAGCGCCTCTTCGCCGCCGCGGCCGAATACGAACGGGTCGCCGCCCTTCAGCCGCACCAGCGTGCCGCCGCCGCGCTGCTCAAGCTGGCGCGCCTTGTCCACCAGCAGAGCATTGATGTCGTCCTGCGTCGTATGGGCCGCAAAGCCCTTCTTCCCCACGTACAGGCGCTCGGCAGATGCCGGCACGCGGTCCAGCAGCGCCGTATTCGACAGGTAGTCGTACACCACAACGTCCGCGCGACCCAACAGCTCCAGGCCGGCAGCGGTGATGAGCCCCGCATCCCCCGGCCCGGCGCCTACCAGATACACCACCGTGTTCGCCTCCATCATGCATCCTCCCCCGCCGCTCGGATTTCCGCCAGAATGGCCTCGGCGTCCTGTGCGCGCAGGTCATCCAGCACCGCACCCGCCAGCTCGGTCGGGCTCGTGGACGCCTCCGCCTCCCGATGGCTCCGTGCCACGCGCGAGCCGTCCAGAGACAGCACCACTGCATCGAACACCGTGCGATCGTCCTCGATGCGCGCATATGCCCCGATGGGAACTTGGCAGCCGCCCTCCAGCTCGCGGAGCACGCGGCGCTCGCCGGCGACGCAGGACAGGGTGGCGGCATCGTTCACGGCAGCGCACAGCGCCGCTGCCCGCTCGTCGTCCTGGCGGATCTCCATGCATACGGCGCCCTGCCCCACCGCAGGAACCATCTGCCCCACCGGCAGGAACGCCGCGATCTCCGCCGCGCGG
>USAB01000099.1 GCA_900552585.1 uncultured Coriobacteriaceae bacterium | reverse complement strand
TGTTGGTAGAAAAGCGGCTGTGCACCATGCCGATGGCGGATTCGTAGTCCTCGTCCTGCAGGTCAAGGTAGAACAGGCGCAGATCGTGCACCAGGAACATGCCCTTGTAGACGATGGTGCGTGCGCTCATGGAGCAGATGTAGAAAATCTTGCCGTCCAGCGCACGGTCGGCATGGCCCAGCTTCTCGATGGTGCGGCGGCACACATACAGGCCGCGTTCGAATTCGTCGCCGGCGGCAAGGTTGTCCGGGCGCCCGATGAACGCCTGCATGATAGTGGGCATGCAGGCCTTCGCGGTCTCGCCCAGGTCGTGCGGGTCCGTGGGAACTTCGCGCCAGAACAACAGCGGGATGCCCTTCCGCGCGCAGCCGTCCTCGAAGATGCGCTTTGCTTCACGAATGCCTTCGGGATCCTGGGGCAGGAAGATCATGGCCACGCCGTAGTCGCCCTCGTCGGGCAGCAGATGGCCATAGCGTTGGGCCTCCATGCGGAAGAAGCGGTGCGGAATCTGGAACAGGATGCCCGCGCCGTCGCCGGTGTTCCGCTCCAGGCCCACGCCGCCGCGGTGCTCCAGGTTCACGAGCACGGACAGCGCATCGTCCAGCATCTGATGCGAGCGCTCGCCGTTCAGGTGGGCGATGGCGCCGATACCGCAGGCGTCATGTTCGAATTCGGGCCGGTACAGCGTCTGCTGCCCGGTCGCTGCAGCCGCGTGCCCCTGCGGGGCGCGGGCCACCGTTTCATTGAGGTTCATTTTCGTCGACACCCTATTCGTCTCCTTATAACGATTCAGATGCCAAAAAGGATAGTTGCGTAAGGCTGCGCGCGCCATTTAAAGCGTGTTACATTTCGGTTAATTCTGGCTTTTTTGCACCTCCGACAACATGCGCAACGCCCTGTTCGCCTGCGAAACGAGCATGCGGGGAAAGCAGGCGAACAGGCAGCTCCACACACACGGGGAGCAGCCTGCGCAACGGAAGGCGGCGGCTACGTCCGGCCGCGTCGGCGTCGGGCGTTCGCGGGCCCGTTCTAACGGTTCAGGGCAAGCGACGTCCACATGCTCATGGTCTCGAAGCGCGTGGACATGAACGTGTCGCCGAAGTAGGTGGCGCAGAACTGCTGGAGGGGTGTTTCTATGGGCAGACCCGCTTGGCGGTCGAACCAGCAGCCCAGCGCGGCGAACGTCAGGGCGATGTCGACGGCCATGAACGCGACCATGAGGCCGGTGATGATACGGCGCGGCCGCGGCGGCACGGAGGCGACGCCCTCTTGGATGGCGGGGTAGCCCCATTTGAACCACAGCACGCCCGCCAGTCCCCAGACGAGCGCGATGGACAGGCAGGTATGCCCGCCGATGTTGAAGGGCTGGTCCGCATAGCTCCAGGCCACGATGCCGTAATACGATTCCCAGAACCAGCCGGCAACGTATTCAAACGCGCCGCCGAGCAGCGCCGCGGAGGCGAACAGCGCCAGGGGACGGTGCTTCAGCGGCCAGAGGAACGCCGTCATCAGCACGGCGCCCACCCCATATATGGGGCTGAACGGCCCCCACACCAGGCCGGCGCGGCTTTCCCAGCGCCCGTCGTTGAAATACGACACGATGACCTCCGCAACAAGCCCGACGAGGCTGGCCACGACGAACACCCAGAAGAGCTCCATCAGAGTGGGAGCCTTCTTCTGCAGCGCCGAGAGCGCGCCCGCGGTTTCGGTTATCGGTTTGCCGTGGAAATCGGCTGTCTTCGCATGTGTCATAGTGCCAGTGTAGCGTCCGCCGGTTGCGGAATCGGCGGAGGTTTGCCGTTTGTAACAATACGGTTTACCGCAGGGCGCAGGTGCATGCGGGCGCTGCCGCCGGACGGCTGCGGTCCCGACGGCGGCTCAGCGGCGCCCCGCAGGCGAGGCGGTGCGGGGAAGGCCCCGCGGGCGGCCTAGTTCAGCTCTGCGGCCAGCATGCCCTGGCAGACCAGGGAGAGGCGGGTGGCAAGCTCGTCTTGGCTGATGCCCTGCTGCGTGCAGATCTGGTCCAGCAGGAACGCCGCCGTCTGCTTCATGAACGGCGACATGAAGCGTTCGCGCACCTGCTCGTAGGGCAGCTCGGCAATGCACCGGTCATCTTCGTCGCGGTGCGTCAATACGCCCAGCAGGCCGTTGATGCCGAACTCGAGCGCCAGGGCCGTGTCCTCCGGCAACGGCGCGCCGCTGGGGTCCAGCGCCGTCTGCCAGATGCGCAGGATGCTGTCCTTCGCCGCATGCCCCACGCGCTCGAAGCCCCCGCGGTTGATGAGCAGCGTCACGTGGCGCAGGTTCGCCTCCCATTGCTCGCTCGTCACCTGCAGCTCCCGATCCGTGGACCAGGTCACCAGCGCGCTTACCAGCATGCCGTTCGACAATATGCTGTGCTCGATGGCGCGGTCCGTCAGCGCGTCGACGCTGTCGAAATGGTAGTAGAAGGTGCCGCGGTTGCAACCGGCCTCCTTCGTGATGGCTCCCACGGTGATGCAGCCCAGGGGCGTGGTCTCCAGCAGGCGCCAATACGCCCGGTAGATGCGCAGCCGGGCGTTGTCGTCAGCGCTGTCCTTGCGCGGTCGTCCCATGATGCCCCTCCCTACTGCGCCGTCGCGGCGTCGCGGCCGCGGGCCGCCGCCTTCGCGTTCATGACCAGCATCTGCAGGCGGTTCTCCAGGTTCGCGAAGCTGACGTCGGGGTCGTAGTCCAGCGGCAGGATCTGCGCATCGGGGTAGAGCTCCTTCAGGCGCTTCGAGATGCCGCGGCCCACGACGTGGTTCGGCAAGCATCCGAACGGCTGCAGGATGATGAAGTTGCGGCAGCCCTCGGCGGCGTGGTGCAGGATCTCGCCGGGGATCAGCACGCCCTCGCCGGCGTCGAACGTGTGGTGGATGATGGGGTCGCTGGCCTTCACCAGGTCCGTCATGCGCGCAGCCGGCTTGTACAGCGGATGCGCTTTCGCGATCTTGTCCGTGATGTTGTGCGCCACGTCGAACAGGTTGTCGGAGATGGCGTTCATGGCCTTCACGCCGGCCGGGCGTTTCACGTGGTATTCCTTAGACTGCGCATGCTGGTAGAAGTACGTCTTGCGGATGACGTCCGTCATGCGCGCCTCGATGACCTCCATGCCGTTGCGCTCCAGGTAATCCTTGATGTCGTGGTTCGCGCCGGGGTGGAAGTTCAGCAGGTACTCGCCGATGATGAGCACGCGCGGCTTCAGATTGCCGGGGCTGCGGTCGTATTTCACCTGGCGCATGGTGGCGATGGAGTCCTCGAATGCGCGCCGCGCGCCGCTCACGCCGCTCTTCCGCAGGCCGCCCAGCAGCTGGTCCAGGGCCGTGTCGAATGCCTTGTTCGCGGCGCCCTTGACGGCCTCGTACGGGCGAATCTTGTGCTTCAGCTCTTCCAGCACGTCGATCATGGGCAGCGTCATGGCAATCTGCACGGCGCTCTTCAACGACATCTTGAAGCCGGGGTGCAGGTTGCGGTGGTCCACGTCGTCGTTCGTGATGATGGGCACCTGCTCGTAACCGGCATCGTCAAGCGCCTTACGCAACAGGGCGCTGTAATGCGTCAGGCGGCAGTCGCCGATGTACTTGCCCATGGCGATGGCTGTATTGTCAGGGTCGTATTCGTCGCTCTCCAGCGCGGCCAGCGCCTCGCCGATGACCACCTGCGCGGGGAAACAGATATCGTTGTGCACGTAGTGCTTTCCCAGGCGGATGGCCGTCTCGCGGCCCACGGGCAGCGGGACCACATGCAGCCCCTGGTTCGAGAACACGGTGGCCATCAGACGGCTGAACGCATGCGACGTGTTCGGCACCAGTACCGTCCTCGTGCGGTCCGCTTTCGTGAACTTCTGCGGGTACGGATCATGGAACGGCACGTCCGTGACAAGCTGTGCCGCCTCCGGCAGCTTGCCGGCAGCCGCCTCGCGCTCGCGGCGCATGTTCACGGTGTCCACGAACGAGCGGATGCGGATTCCCAGCGGGCCCAGCGCGTCGCTTTCGTCCACCTTCAGCACCAGCGGCGCCTTCGAGCCGAACTCGCGCATCAGGCGGATGATCTCGTCCGTCAGGTACGCATCGTGGCCGCAGCCGAAGCTGACGATCTGCGTGTATTCCAGGAACGGGTTCTCGGCGGCCAGGATGGCGCCCGAGAGCATGCGGGCGTGGAAGTTGTTCACGATGTCCAGGCGGCTGCTGGAAAGGTCCACACTGTCGATGCCGGGCACGCAGTCCACCGGCAGCACGGTGATGCCGCGCTCCAGGAAGATGCGCGGGATGTCGTGGTTCACCAGCGGGTCGTTGTGGTACGGGCGCCCGGCCAGGATGACGGCGTACGTGCCCGCGTCCTCGACGGCCTTCAGCGCCTCTTCGCCGGCGTCCTGCAGCTTCCGGCGGAACGAGGCCTCGGCTTCCACGGCATATCCCAGCGCGCGCTTCGTCTCGGATTTCGGGATGTCGAACGTATCCTTGAACCATTTTTCCAGCTGCTCGTCGCGGTCCTTGTCCGTGAACCAGTGGAACAGCGGGTTGTCCAGCGGGATGCCCCAGCGGCGCTCCGGGTTGTCGGAGTTGCGCATGACCATGCCGTAGCCCTTCACCACGGCGCACATGGAGATGCTGGCCTCCTCCGTGTTCTGCGACGCCACCGTGGTCACGGTGGGCATGAATATGCGGTCCACGTGCTGGCGCGCCAAGTCGCGGAAGTGGCCGTGCACCAGCTTCGCGGGGAAGCAGACGGTGTCGGATGCCACGGCGGACAGGCCGTCCTCGTACAGGCGGTGCGTGCTGGCGTGCGAGAGCTTCACCGTGAAGCCCAGCGATTGGAACAGCGTCTTCCAGAACGGCATGCGGTCCCAGAAGCCCAGCACGCGCGGCAGGCCGATGACGGTGTCGCGCTTCACGGGCGCCTCATGCGGCCAATCCTGGAACACCAGCTTACGGCGCAGCGCGAACAGGTCCGGCACGTCGGCGTTCCTGCTCTGCAGCTGCTGCAGGCTGCGGCGTACGCCGGCGTCCTTCACGTCGCCGATGATCTCGCCCTTCGAGCAGCGGTTGCCCGTGACCCACGAGGAGCCGGTGGAGAACTCGATGAGCGTCCGGTTGCAGTGGTTCGAGCAGAACGGGCAAACCAGGTCCGTGGTCTGCCGGTAAGACAGACGATCCAGTGCATCGAAGCCTATGAAACAGCTTTCCGGACGGGCGGAGCGGACGCCGCGGGCAAGCGGGGCGCCTGCCGCTGCGCCGTTCGCCAGTTTCCTGCCGCGCTGCTCCTTCGCCAGCAGCGCGATGCCGATGGCGCCCATAAGCCCCGGGTACGGGGCGCGCACGACGGGCTTGTTCACATACTGCTCGAACGCCCGTAGCACGGCATCGTTCAGGAACGTGCCTCCCTGCACCACGATGCGGTTGCCCAGGCTGTCCAGGTTCGATACGCGGATGACCTTCGTGAACACGTTCTCGATGATGGAGCGGCACAGGCCCGCCATGATGTCGGCGGGGCTCTTTCCGGCGCGCTGCTCGGATACGATGCTGCTGTTCATGAACACGGTGCAGCGGCTGCCCAGCACGGCCGGGCTGTCGGAGTCGAACGCGGTGCGCGCGATTTCCCGCACGGGGATGCCGAGCGTGGACGCGAAGCCCTCCAGGAACGATCCGCAGCCGGAGCTGCACGCCTCGTTCACCACGATGTCCGTGATGATGCCGTTGTCCAGCCAGATGGCCTTCATGTCCTGCCCGCCGATGTCTAGGATGAAGCTGGTATCCGGCTCGTACTTGCGGGCGGCTCGCGCATGCGCCACGGTCTCCACGGTATGGTAGTCGGCCTGGAACGCCTCGGATATCAGGTTCTCGCCGTAGCCGGTCGTGCCCACGGCCAGGATCTCCGGCGTGCTGCCCTGGGCTGCGAATGCGTCGCGCATGTCCTGCAGCGCCTTGCGCGCCACATCGATGGGTTCGCCCTCGTTCGACGCGTAGAACGAGTAAATCAGGTGCTCGCCTTCGTCGATGAACGCGAACTTCGTGGTGGTGGACCCGGAGTCGATTCCCAGGTAGCCGCGCACCGCGGCGTGCGGCGGGAGGACGCCGCCGGCTTTGTTCCGCCGAACGC
>USAB01000098.1 GCA_900552585.1 uncultured Coriobacteriaceae bacterium | reverse complement strand
CCGCCAGCAGGCGGATGAGATCGTCCGAGACATCGCACGGCTCAACAGACGAGATGCGAATGCGCCCGTCCGGGACAAGCGGCAGCAGATGCCGCACCAGGTCGGGAAGCAGCAGCCCATCGCTATCGTACGTGCCCAGGTTTATGCCGGTCAGCACCAGCTCGCGCGCACCAGCCGCCGCGTAGCGCGAAACTTCGGCTGCCACCTGGTCCGCCGGCGTGGAGACGGGCACGCCGCGCGCCACGTGCACGATGCAGTACGTGCAGGCGTTGTTGCAGCCGTCCTGCACCTTGATGCCCACGCGCGTGCGGAACCCGCCGCCCATGCGCAGGTGAACGGCAGCGGCGGCATCCTGACCATCCGGATGCACGCTGTGCGCCTGTTCGCCGGACAGCTCCCAAGCCGCCGGCGCCACCTGCGCCTTGCCCACGACATGCACGCGCGGGTCGATGCGGGAGAATTCGCCGGGATCGATGGCGACGGCGCAGCCCGTGACCAGCAGCTGGGCACCCGGGTTGCGCTTCAGCGCCTGGCGCACGGCTTTGCGCGTCTTCTTCTCCGCCTCGCCGGTAACCGTGCACGTGTTCAAGATGACGATGTCCGCGCTGCCCTGTTCGGCAAGCTGCGCGCCCTCGTCCAGCAGCTGGGCGGCGATGCCGTCGATCTCGACGCGGTTCACCTTGCAGCCGACGTTCACCAAAGCAATTCTCACTGCAAACCGCCTAAGCCGCTGATCAGCAGCGTCGGGGCAACGAGACTGGCCGTTTCCACACGCAGGATGGCCCGCCCCAGCGTGACCGTCAGCAGGCGGTCGTTCGCGGCACCCAGCTGCGCCATCTCGCGGTCCGTGATGCCACCGCGCGGACCCACGACCAGCGCGATATCGGCATTGCGGCCCAGTCCCCAGCCCTTCAGCTGCGCCACGGCATCCGCCATGGTCCGCTGCCTTTCGCCTTCCCAGCACAGCACCACGGCGTCGAAACGGCCCAGCAAATCGCACGTCTGCGGAATATCCCGCACATCGCCGACGGTGGGTAACAGGGAGAATCCCGCCTGCAGCGCCGCATAGCGCGACAGCGAGGCCCAGTGCGCAAGCGACTCCGCGCGATGCGCGGGATCGGGATGCGTGCTGAACGTGGAGACGAACGGCGAGAAGCCCGCCACGCCGATTTCCGTGGCCTGGCGGATGATGGTATCCATGACCTCGTCTTCGCACAGGCCCTGCACCAGGTACACGGCGGGTGCGGCATCGTCTTCCCCACGCGCGGCGATGCGCACGCACAGAACGTTGTCGAACGATACCACCTGGCAATTGAAGAAATCCTGCACGGCATCCACCACGGACAGCGTGTCGCCTGCCGAAACGCCCGCGCGGCGCAGCGCATCCAAGCACTCTGCCGACACGTCGAGCACGAACACCGGCTGCGTTTCGCGTGCGATGACCTGGGATCCCAGATAGACCGGCTGAGCCGGCATGCGATGCGCGCCCGCCGGCGCGCCGGCATTGTGCCCCATGCCCGCCTCCGCCTATTCGAATGCTTCGCGCAGCTTCTGCCACTTCGGGCGCTGCGGGCTGACGGATTCGCCCATATCGGCCGCCAGCTTCTCCATCAGGTCGCGCTGCTTCTTCGTCAGCTTCTTCGGGATGGCCACGGAGATGTGCGCGTACAGGTCGCCGCGCGATCCGCCGCGGAACTTCGGCATGCCGTTGCCCTTCGACTTGACCACCTGGTCGTTCTGGCAGCCCGCGGGAATCTTGATCATGATCTTCTCATTCTCCAGGATGCCGTCCACGGTGATCTCGGCGCCCAGCGCCGCCTGCAGCATGCTGATGTTCACGCGGGCATGCAGGTCGTCCCCGTCGCGCTCGAAGAAATCATGCGGCTCGATGCGGCACGTCACAATCAGGTCGCCCGCGGCGGCGCCGTTCATGCCGGCTTCGCCGAAGCCGCGCAGGCGCAGCTGCTGGCCGTCGCGGATGCCGATGGGCACCTCCACGGTCAGGCGCTGGCGGTCGGGCACACGGCCCTGGCCGTCGCATTCCGGGCACGGGTTCTCGATGGCCTTGCCGGTGCCGTTGCACTGCGGGCACGTGCTGGCGGACTGCATCTCGCCCAGGAATGTGCGCTGGACGGTGACAACGCGTCCGGAGCCGTGGCACTTCTCGCACTCCACTTCCTTGCCGCCCTCGCCGAAGCCGGTACCGCCGCACTCCTCGCACGGCGTCAGGCGGTCGTACACAATCTCCTTCTTAACGCCCGTGGCAACTTCCTCGAGGGTCAGGCGCAGGCCGCGGCCCATATCGCGGCCCTCGCGGCGCACCTGCGCACTCTGCGCGCCGCGGCCGCCCCGGGCGCCCCCGCCGAAGAATTCGCTGAAGATGTCACCCATGCCGAATCCGCCGCCGAACAGGTCGTCGAAGTCCACATACTGCGCCCCACCCGATGCGGCGCCCGGAATGGTGCCGAAGCGGTCGTACTGCGCGCGCTTCTGGGGATCGCTGAGCACGTCATACGCCTCGTTGAGCTCCTTGAAGCGGTCCTCGGCATCCGGTGCCTT
Organism: uncultured Coriobacteriaceae bacterium; assembly: GCA_900552585.1. Lineage (GTDB taxonomy): Bacteria > Actinomycetota > Coriobacteriia > Coriobacteriales > Eggerthellaceae > UMGS1519. The sequence continues at coordinate 3,621 of USAB01000098.1, read as the reverse complement.
ATTCACATCAGGATGCAGCTTGCGCGCCTTCTGGCGGAACGCCTTCTTGATATCGCTTTCGCTGGCGTCCCGCGAGACGCCCAGAACCTCGTACAGGTCCTTATCTGCCATCTATCGTTGCCTTTCTTCCCTCGAACCGCATCGCCCGGCCTCTGCCCCGCGCGATGCGGCAATACTCGTTCTGCCCGTCTCTTACCGGCCCGCCGGCCGAAACGCGCGTCAATCGTCCTGCAAGGCGTTCTGCGCCGCGCGGACGGCCCTGATGACCCGACCGTAATCCATGCGCGTAGGACCCACCACGGCCACGAACCCGCATTCGTCTTCCTCGCCGTAGCGCGCCGCCACGATGGAGATGTTGTCCAGCGCGCTGTCCTTGTTCTCGTGCCCGATGCGCACAACTGTATCCTGCTCGCGCGTCGCATCCAGGATGCCGATGGGCAGCGAATCGTCCTCCAAGCGCTCCACCAGGGGCAGCAGCATCTGGGATGCCTTGAACTCCGGCTGCTGCATCAGCGTGGCCAGGCCCAGGCGATGCATGTGCCCGCCCTCGCTTTCCTGCAGCAGGTCGAACATCTCCGAGAGCAGGATGCGGGCGAGCGGATCCTGGAACGCCTCCACGGCATCCGCGTCCATCTCCCGGTGCATGGCGTTGAACGCCTTGCCCGAGAACACCCGGTTCATGATGCCCTCGATGCGGTCGATATCCTCCGGCGCCACCGGCTCTGCGAAGTCGACGTTGCGCTTCAGCACGCGGCCTTCCTCCGTCACCACCACCATGAGCACAGAACGCTCTTGCATGGAGATAAGCGATATGCGCTTGATCCGCAGTGACAGGGCATTCGGCGGAAGCACGATGGCCAGGCAGTCCGTCAGGCGCGCCAGGGCGCTGCTGGTCTTGTCCAGCAGGTCGTCCAGCTCGCGCGCGTTCTCGCGCAGCTTGCGCATTGCCGCCGCCGTCTCGTCGTCCTCCGGGATCTCCTGATCCTTCAGCAGGTCGTCCACCAGGGACCGGTAGCCGTAATCCGTGGGCACGCGGCCGGCGGACGGATGCGGCTGCAAGATGTAGCCATCGTCCTCCAGATGCGACAGCTCGTTCCGCACGGTGGCGGAGCTTACGCCCAGGCGGTATCGGTCGACCAGCGTGCGCGACGCCACGGGAAGCGCCTTCGCCACATATTCCTGAATCAATGCCGACAGGACCTTCTGCCGTCGTTGCGAAAGCATGCGATGCGCCTCCCTCCCCTATTGAGCGCCATTTCGGCGCCTCCGTTTGAACACGGCGTATTTTAGCAGTCGAAGCGTGGGAGTGCTTACCTGCAACGTAAAAGTTACCTGTTACACACAGTGCGCGGGAATGTTCCGCGCACTGTGCGGGGCGGACGTCGGAGCAAATGCACCGCCGCCAGGGCGGGACGTGGCCCGAAGAAGCGCTACTCCCCTTCGTTCGGCGCCAGCGCGTAGATGGCCCCGAACAGCTCGTTGCCCAGCAGCCAACCGCCCAGCGTGGGCTTCCAACGGCCCTCTTCTTGCTTCACCAGGTTGCGCTGCTCCAGGGCGAAGAACGTCGCTTGCGCCTTCGGCAGGTGCAGCCCCGCTGCCCGCAGGTCCTCGTCCGAGACGCCGCGCGTCATGCGCATGGCCAGCATCAGGTCCTCGCACACCATCTGCCGGCGGTCCAGGTCGTCCTGCACCAGCCCGTCCTGGACGCGCACGCGGCGGCGGTCCGTCTGCATCATGGTCGCCGCCGCCGTGCCCAGGCCCAGATACGGCTTGCCGGTCCAGTACGACTCGTTGTGCCTGCACGCGAAGCCCGGCCGCGCGTAGCTTGCCACCTCGTAGCGCGCTAGCCCCAACGGCTCCAAGACCGATGCCGCCATCTGCATCATCAGGGCCTGGTCGTCCTGCGGCGTCTCCACCAGCTGCCCGGATTCAATCATCCGGTCGAACGGCGTGCCCTCCTCGATGGTGAGCGGGTAGACGCTCACATGATTCGCACCCAGTTCCACCACTTCCGCCAGATCCTTGCAGTAGTCCTCGGGATTCTGGCCGGGGATGCCGCACATGATGTCCACGCTCACGTTATCGAAGCGCTCGCGCGCCATGGATATGGCCCGACGCGCCTTGTCGGCCGTATGGATGCGCTGCAGCGTGCGCAGCGTGTCGTCGTGCAGGCTCTGCACGCCAATGCTGAGGCGGTTCACGCCCAGCGCCCAGATGTCCTTGACCATCTCCGGCGTCAGGCTTTCCGGGTTCGCCTCCATGGAGCATTCCACGTCAGGCGTGAGGTGCATGCTGAGCGAAAGCGTGTACAGGATCTTGCTCAGGCGCTTCATTCCCACGTAGCTGGGCGTGCCGCCGCCCAGGTATACGGTCTCGATGGAGCCCAGCAGCCCCTTCTTGCCCGCATGCCGTATGGCCAGCACGAGCCGGTCCACGTAGTCGTCGATGCGCGGGTCGTCGCACGGCACGGCGTCCGTGACGAAATCGCAGTACGCACACCTGCTCTGGCAGAACGGGATATGCAGGTACAGGGCTTTGAACGGCTGCCCCGACCCGTCCAGCACGTCCGGCGGCAGCAGGCCGCCGTCATCTTCCGAACCGCGCAGCAGGTCTTCGGATTCGTCCCTTGTCTCCATCTATGCCTCTCCTTCCCCGTTCGTTTCCGCAACGAATGCGCCGCTGCGGGATGCACCGGCACCGGCGGGCGCCGAACCATCCGGCACGATGTCCCCATGTTGTGCGAGATGCGCCTCCACGTCCGCGAGCACGGCGCAGAAATCGTCGGCCGAAACGCAATCGTTGAACCGGCGCCGCGCCTCCGCAGCGCCCGGGATGCCCTTCAGGTACCACATGGCGTGCTTGCGCATCTTCACGATGCGCTTGCCCTCCGCCAGCTCCAGCAGGCGCGCATGGCGCGCGGCGCAGGCCAGGCGCTCCTCGTACGAGGGCGCGGGCGGAAGCGGACGGCCGTCCAGCGCTGCAGCGCACTGCGCGAATATCCAGGGGTTTCCCTCGGCACCGCGCGCGATCATCAGCGCCGCGCACCCCGTGGCCCGCTTCAGCTCCACCGCGCGCTCCGCGGAATGCACATCGCCGTTGCCCACCACGGGGACATTCACGGCATCCACGACGCGCGCCACGGCGTCGTCGTCCGAACGGCCGCGGTACATCTGGCGCGCATAGCGTCCGTGCACCGTCATGCCCCAGGCGCCCGCCTGCTCCATGCGGCGCGCGAATTCCGGCGCCGTCTCGCAGCCCTCGTCGAAGCCGCGCCTGAATTTCACGGTCACGGGAACGCCGGATCCGTCCAGGGCGCGGACGACGGCCTCCACGATGGCGGCGGCCTCGTCCGGGCGCTGCATCAGCGATGCGCCGTCGCCCTTCGTCACGATCTTCTTCGCTGGACAGCCCATGTTGATGTCGATGATGTCGCAGCCGGATTTTTCGAGCGCGATGCGCGCGCCCTCCGCCATAGTCTCCGGTTCGTGGCCGAAGATCTGCGCGGCGGCCGGATGCTCGTCCGGCGCAAGCTCGAGCAGACGCGGCGTTTTCCTGTCCTGATAGCACAGCGCCTTGGTCGAGACCATCTCGGTCACGGTCAGAGCCGCGCCGTGCTCGCGG
>USAB01000097.1 GCA_900552585.1 uncultured Coriobacteriaceae bacterium | reverse complement strand
AGCAACCATTCGCCGCAGAGGGCGAGGGGGGGGGAGCCGCTGCCGCACAGCAGCACGTCCTGCACGCCCGGCTGGGCAGCCGCCCACGTGCGGATATCCGCCAAGACGGGCAGCAGGCGCTCGGATGCCTGCGCCAGGTTGTTGAACAGCGGGGCATCGGCGGCCGTGCGGGCGACCTCCAGCTGCTTCACAAGGTCCGCCGGTACGTCAGCCGGCTCCTTGTCGAATTCGCGATACGCCGCGGCCGTGCTCACGCCTTCGGACGGCAGCACCAGCACCACGTTGTCATGACGCGGCTCCAGCGTGCGAATAGGCGTGTCGCCGCGGCCTTCCAGCAGCAGGCAGCCCCCGTCGAGGAAGAACGGCACGTCGGCGCCCAGTTCGCGCGCCACGCGATGCAGCAGCTCCCTATCGCACACGCCCCAGAGATCGGCGGCGCCCACCCGCGCCGCAGCGGCGTCCGCGGAGCCGCCGCCCAGGCCGGCCTGCATGGGGATGTGCTTCTCCAGCAGGAAATGCAGGCGGCCCTTCCACGGAAAGCCGCAGGCGCGTGCCAGGGCCATGACGGCATTCACGACCAGATTCTTGTCAAGCTTCAGGTCCGCGTCCGGAAGCGCCTCGTGCCATTCGACCTCTGCCGTGACGGTCAGACCACCTTCCTCCACCTCCTGCCGGTTCTGCTCCTTGACGGGAATAAGCTCTTTCGGCGTTCCCTGGGGATATGCCACGAACGTCAACGTGTCGTGCATACTCAACGCATGCATGAGCGATGTTGCGGTATGGTAGCCGTCCGCCCGCTTCGATCCTATTCCCAGGAACAGGTTCACTTTCGCAGGTGCGACCACTTTCACGGTTCTCATTCGATTACCTCCGTTATGCCCACTCGTCGGCTTGTCCCCCTGTATGCTTGCCAGCAGGGATTTCCGTATGACTCGGCTGTTCCGATGTATTGCGCGCAGCCTTCCGCGCCTTGCGGCGGCAGGCAAAGAAATCCTTCAGCAACTGTGCGCATTCTTGCTCGAGGATACCGCCCTGCGCCTCGAAAACGTGGTTCAGGCGGTCGTCTTCATGGATGGCATACAGCGTGCCCAGCGCACCCGCCTTCGGGTCGTAGGCGCCGAACACGCAGCGGTCTATGCGCGCCTGATGCATGAGCCCGGCGCACATGACGCATGGCTCCAACGTGACATACACGGTGCAACCCGTCAGACGCCACGCCTGCAGCTTCTCCGCCGCTTCGCAGATAGCCGTGAATTCCGCATGTCCCGCCGGATTCCGGGTCTCCTCGCGCGTGTTGCGCGCGCGAGCGACAATCTCCCCGTCGCGCACTACTACTGCGCCGATGGGCACTTCCCCGGCTTCTCCGGCCAAACGCGCCTGCTCCAGGGCGGCCCGCATGTATCGTTCATCATCCATACGGGCAATTATATGCTATCCTGTGCTGCGTTCGGTTCCGTTGCGGCCTGCACCCGACGCTGCCGAATAGCGAAACGGCGCGGAGGAATGGCCGAGTGGTTGAAGGCGGCAGTCTTGAAAACTGTTGAGCCGCAAGGTTCCGTGGGTTCGAATCCTACTTCCTCCGCCAGCACATAGGAAGGCACGCGCATGTTCCAGATCACCTCTGCAGGCATCCAGGCGGATTCGAACGTCCTGCTCATTGCAACCATCGTCATCATCGTCTTGATCGTGGTCATCCAGCGCCTCATCCAGAAATAGCGCCGTCGGCACGCGCCCGCACGCGGGGCGTCCCTTTCACGGCAGCATCTCACAGGCAATGCGAAGCCCCGCCATCCGCCGGTTTCCCGGCAGGTGGCGGGGCTTTCCTTACGCGCATGCGCTTTTATGAATGCGCCCGGTTCGCGGCACGCCCCGTACGGCGGCCCGGCGAACGGAAGCTCGGACGCGCTAGCCGCGCTCCTCGATGGGCACGTACTCGCGATCCGAGACCGTGGTCTTGTAAGCGGGGCGGATGATGCGCTTGCCGGAGATGATCTCCTCGAAGCGATGCGCAGCCCAGCCGGCCATACGGCCGCACGCGAACAGCGGCGTGAAGATGTCCTCGGGGATGCCCATCATGTTGTACACGAAGCCCGTGTACATATCGATGTTCGCGCACATCTCCTTCTTCGTGCCGCGGACGTCCGCGATAACGGACGGGCTGATGCGCTCGATGGTCTCCAGCAGGCGATACTCAGCCTCGAACTCCGTGCCTTCCGCCAGCTTGCTGGCGTAGCGCTTGCACAGCACGGCACGCGGGTCGGACTGCGTGTACACGGCATGACCCATGCCGTAAATCAGGCCGCTCTTGTCGAAGGCCTCCTTGCGCGCGATCTTCGCCAGATAGGCGGCAAGCTCGTCTTCGTTATCCCAATCCTTCACGTTCTGCTTGATCTCCGCTTGCATGGCGCGCACCTTGTGGTTCGCACCGCCGTGCTTCGCGCCCTTCAACGAGCCGATGGCGCCGGCATACGCGGAATACGGATCCGTGTCGGCCGAGGACAGCACGCGGCAGGCGAACGTGGAGTTGTTGCCGCCGCCATGTTCGGCATGCAGCGTCAGCATGACGTCCAGCATGCGCGCCTCTTCCGGCGTGAACGAACGATCCGGGCGCAGCATGGACAGGATGGTCTCCGCCGTGGACTGGCCGGGAATGAAGCGGTGCATGATCATGGACTCGTGGTCGAACTTCGCGCGCTTCGCGTAATACGACAGCACCATGATGCGCGGCAGGCGCGACAGCAGGCCGATGGCCGTGCTGATTTCATGGTCCAACGAACGGTCCTCGGCGTCCGGGTCATCCGCGTACAGGAACAGGATGCAGCGCGCCAGCGTGTTCATGATGTTGCCGGACGTGGCATGCATGATGACGTTCGACGTGAAGCCGTCGGGCAGTTCGCGCTGGTCGTCGATGGCGGCCACGAATTCCTCAAGTTGCGACTGCGTGGGCAGGTTGCCGCACATCAGCAGGTACGCGACCTCTTCATATCCGAACCGACCGTTGTTGCCGGCGCGGCCCACCAGGTCGTAGATATTGTAACCGCGCAGCGTCAGCTTACCGGGAACGGCCACCTTCTGACCGTCGGAAAGCATGTAGCCGTGAACATTCGAGATGTTCGTTACGCCCGCGATGACGCCGGTGCCGTCGGCGTTGCGCAGGCCGCGCTTCACATCGAATCGCTTGTAGTAGTCGGGATCGATGCTATTGACCTTTACGATGTCGTCGTAGAGCTCCAGGTTCTTCTCCGTCATAAAACGGCTCCTCTCGTAATTTGAACTTTTATTCTACCGTGTATGGCGGGCAGAATGAAGCATCCGGAATGTTTGAAATGATTTGTTTACGCAACAAGAAGGCGAACCGGCGCCCGGCGGGCACGGCCTACATCACGGGCAGTTTCGCGCCGTCCGCTTCGCCTGCCGTCGCATCCTGCCCCGCGGAGCCGCCGTCCCCCAGCGCCCTCACGGGAGCCTTCCCCTCACGCGCCTCCAAGCTGGCCTGATGGAGCTGCTCGTAGCGCTGCTGGTTCGCCTGCTCCTTCGCCAGGGCGTCCAGGGCGTCCTGGTAGCGGGCAGCCACGAGCGTCTGCTCCGTGTAGATTTTGGCCGCCGTGGACGTGGCTGCCATGATGTACATGCGGTCCACGTGCGTAAGGCCTTCCGGATGCGCCACCACAGGAGCGAACGCGCCGGTCACGGCCACCATCTCGATGCCGCCTGGCGTGCCTGCCTCGGACCGGCCCAGGAACTGCGCCTTCAGCGATGCCTCGAACAGGTCGATGAACTTGTCGTATGCGCCCGATGCCTGGAAGCGGTGCTCCACGTCGAACGCGATGAGGCGGTCGATATCGTCCATGGAGTACAGGCGCTTCAGCAGGCACACGGAGATCAGGTACGCCACGTGCAGCGGCAGGTAGCGCTTCGCCCGGGGCTGCGGCACCAGATGGCGCTTCACGTAATTGTTCACCATCGAGGCCGTCAGCGGCTTTTCCCCGGGGAGGCGGAACAGCTCCAGCTGCTGCCCCACGTAGTCGATGAGCTGATCCATATACAGCTGCAGATCCGGGAAGTCCTTGAAGCGGGGCAAGTGCAACTCAGCGATGGAGCGCGTGTATGCCCCCCAATCCAATGCCGGGAATCCTTCGGCTTTGCCCAGATATTCCTCGTACTTCTTATCCATAGCGCTGCCCCCTGCTCTCTATCGATGCGCCCTTGCAGACGCACCCATATATTTTTCCATATCATTTGTTGCAATTATTGTAACTTGTTGACGAAGTCTTGTCTATTACTTATTATGGTTTCAAATACTAGATTGGCCGATGAAGGTGATTCAGATGTCGCAAACGGAATCCATCGCATTGCTTACGGACTCCGGCACGAACGTGCCGCAGAGGCTGATGAAGAAACACGGCATCTACTGCGCCTATCTGCGGGTGAACTACCGGGATGCGCAGTATCGCGAGATCCTGGACATCTCGTCTGCGGAAGTGCAGGACCGCTTCGACGAGGAGCTGCCCCACACGTCCACGCCGTCGCCGCAAGATGTGGAGGATATCGTCCAGCAGGCCATTGCGGACGGGCACGACCACCTGCTGTGCGTGCTGACGTCGTCCGGTCTGACGTCCACCTACATGGTGTTCGAGAGCATCCTGGCCACGCACCCGGAGGTCACCGTCGAGCTCGTGGACACGAAGAGCATCGGCGCCGGTGCCGGCATCAACGTGCTGTACGCCGCCGAGCTCATCCAGGACGGCGTGTCCTGGAGCGAGCTTGTGGAACGCGTGCGGAACGCCGTGGCGCATTCGCACGTCTACTTCCTGGTGGATTCGCTGGAGAACCTGTACCGCGGCGGGCGCATCAGCAAGGCCGTCTACTCCCTGGGCTCTATGCTGAACCTGAAGCCCGTCATCACGTGCAGCGAAAGCGGGACGTATGTCGTGGCGGAGAAGGCCCGCGGGCGCATGAAGGCGCTGAAGAAGGAGATCGACCTGGTGCGGCGCGACATCGGCAATTCCGTGCGTTACCGCATCGGGTTCGCCACGAGCGCATCCGACGACCGCGCGAAGATCCTCGAGAAGGTGAAGGCCGCCTTCCCGTCCGCAGAGCGCCTGGACGATTACGGCGACGTGTCGCCGGCGCTTGCCGTGCATACCGGGAAGGGCCTGGTGGGCATCACCGTGCAGGTGCTGGGCTAACCCGGCGCCGCCGCGCCGCCGCGCCTGCGCGCACGAGCATCAGATCCTCCGGACAGAACAGCACGGTCTTGAGCAGGCCCTGCACGTCGCTCTGCCGCTTCTGGCGCACGCCGTTTTTGTAGATCTCCATCGCCCTGAGGCGCGACAGGCGCAGCTCGAGTGTGTTCTCGCGGCCCTGCGCCTCGAATTCCGAGCAGATGAATGCCGCATCCTCACCGAACCGCAGTCCTTCCTTCTTCTGCGCCGTGCGGAACAGCCGCATGGTCGAGCAGGCCGCCGCCGCCTCGAGCAGGTTGGTCTTGCCCTGCCCGTTCTCGCCGCAGATCAGATTGACCGCCGGGTCGAGGACAAAGCGTGCATCCTCATAATTGCGGAAATTCTGTAATTTCAATGTCTTGATGTGCATTCTGCCCGGTCACTCCACGTTATCCGTATATCTGTACGTTTTCGTACACGCAAAATCGCGTTCGTTATTGTACATCGTGTGCGTTTATGCGATCACAACGGTCTCGCCGCCCAGCTCGATCCTGTCGCCCGGACGCAGCTTCTTGCCGCGCATGGTGCATTTTTCGCCGTTGACCAGCACCTCGCCGTCCGCGATGCGGAGCTTGGCCTCGCCGCCCGAGGATACCAGATTTGCGAACTTCAGCAGGGCGTCAAGCTTGATAAATTCGGTTTCGATCTTGATTTCAGTCATTTGCACGCAACCTCACAGGCAGGACCAGATAGGTGAACTTGTCGCCCTCGGTCGGGGAAATAACGATCGGGTTGAGCGAGCCCTTGAGCTGGAGCCGCACCTTTTCCGTGCCGGATGCGCGCAGCGCGTCGAGCATATAGCGGTTATTGAAGCCGATCTCCAGATCCTCGATGCAGCCGTCGATCGGGCATTCATCGTAGCTCTTGCCGATCGCGGTCACGCACGAAAGCTGCACATAATTGCCGTCAAAATGAAAACGGACCGGGTTTTTCAGCTTTTCCGAGACGATCAGCGACACGCGCTCGATCGAGCTGATGAGCTCGTGCGAGTCGATGTCGACAACGTGCTCAAAGTCGTTTGGGATAGCGGCGCGGTAGTTGAGAAACTCGCCTTCGATCAGACGGGTGATCAGCATCGTACCGCCGATACGGAACAGGATGTTCTTCTGGTCGGGGAAAATC
>USAB01000096.1 GCA_900552585.1 uncultured Coriobacteriaceae bacterium | reverse complement strand
CCGCATATATAGGCGATAGAAGCGGCGTCCGGCACATTCGCTGGATGCCGCTTTTCTCGCTTTTCCTGCTTTCCGTTCTTTTCGTACGGTTGAATGCTGTTCGTTATGGTCATTCGGGGGAGTCGTGTATAATTCAACATCGGCTTATTACGCCCCGAAACAGGGCGATTACATTGCACCTGCGGGCATTTCGTCCCGGATATTGCACATCAGAATGGAGGAAGCACAATTTGAGCGAGAAGACTGAAGAGATTCGCGAGGCTGCCCATCAGGCTCTTTTGAAACCGAATGTGATGGCGAGAGCCGTCGAGGAGCTGAAGGGCCCCTCTCGTCGCAATCGTCAGAAAGCGGCGAACATCATGGCGGTGGCTGCTCACATGAAACCTGAGAAGCTGGAGCCGTACATCGGCGATCTGGTGGACGCTTTGAACCGTCCGGAAGCCCAGACTCGTTGGGAGTGCCTGGAGGCCCTGGTCATGATGGTCCCCATTGATTCGCGTGCCTGCGATCGCGCTTTTGACGGTGCGGAGACGGCGCTGTTCGATGAGGATAACGGGCTTCTGCGTCTGGCTGCTGTCCGTTTTCTGTGCAAGCTTGGCGCTACGACGGAAAAGCGCTGTGACAAGGTATGGCCGCTTCTAGATGAGGCAATCCAGTGCTATCACGGCGATCAGGAGTTCCATGAGATGCTGGTTGCCATTGAGGAGTTCTCGAAGGGGAAGCTTTCCGCCACGGCCAAGCAGGACCTCAAGGATCGCATGACGTTTGACGCCGAGAACGGCAAGGGCGCCCTGAAGGCGCGCGCTTCGCAGATTGTCGCTAATCTTTCTTAGGTGCAAGGAGTATCAGCAATGGGAGATAAATCCAGTTTGAAGTCGACGCTGAATGTCGGCGATGCTTCGTATACGTATTACCCCGTCAACTCTGTCGAGGGCTATGACAAGCTGCCGTTCTCGTTGACGGTTCTGCTTGAGAACATTCTCCGTCTGGCTCCGGACGAGGATCGTGCGCGCGAATTGAGCGGACGCCTTGTGGCGGCGGGCGATGCCGGCGTTGCGGGCGACGAGATTGAGTTCATGCCCTCGCGTGTGCTGTTCCAAGATTTTACCGGCGTGCCCATCTTCGTGGATTTCGCCGTCATGCGCGAGGCCTGCCAGGCCCTGGGCGGTGACCCGGCGAAGGTGAACCCGCAGATTCCGTGCGACCTGGTTATCGACCATTCTGTCATCGCCGATGTCGCCGGTTGTGCGTCGGCGCTGGATAAGAACATGGAACTGGAGTTCAAACGCAACAAAGAGCGCTATGCGTTCCTGAAATGGGCGCAGGAGTCGTTCGATAACGTGCGTATCGTGCCTCCCGGAGCCGGTATCTGCCATCAGCTGAACATCGAGCGCTTCGCGAAGGTGGTCATGACGAAGCAGGAGGGCGATGAGACCGTCGCCTACTTCGATTCCCTGGTGGGATCGGACAGCCACACGCCCACGTCGAACGGCATCAGCGTCCTGGGTTGGGGTGTCGGCGGCATCGAGGCGGAGGCGGCGGCCCTGGGCCAGCCCATCACGCTCGTGGTGCCGCGTGTCATTGGCGTGGAGCTGACGGGCAAGCTCCCGGAGGGCGTCACGGCCATGGACCTGAGTCTGACGTTTGCGCAGATGCTGCGCAAAGAGGGCGTCGTCGGCTGCTTCGTGGAGTGCTTCGGTCCCGGCGTTGCGAGCCTGTCCGCCACGCAGCGCACGTGCGTGTCGAACATGACGCCGGAATACGGCAGCACGTGCACGCTGTTCCCGGTGGACGAGCGCACCATCGAGTACCTGAAGGTCACGGGCCGCTCCGATGAGCAGGCCGCTCTGGTCGAGGCGTACGCGAAGGCGCAGGGCCTGTGGGGCGGCGCCGATCAGGGCGACCGCACGTATGCGAAGGTGCTGAAGCTGGATTTGGGCACGGTCGAGCACAACATTGCCGGCCCGTCGCGTCCGCATGACCGCATCGCGCTGTCCGACGCACGCAACGCCTTCCGCAAGGTGTGCGCCGACCGCAACCTGGATATGAACAAGACGGTGCGGGTGGACGCGGGCGGCCCGCGCACTATCTCGCAGGGCGCCATCGCCATCGCAGCCGTTACGAGCTGCACCACGGCAACGGACCCGGCCATGATGCTGGCCGCCGGCATCCTTGCGAAGAACGCGGCCGCCGCCGGCCTGTCGCCGAAGCCGTGGGTGAAGACGATCTTCGCACCGGGCAGCCGCGCCACCGAGTTGATGATGGAACGCGCCGGCTTGATGGACGGCCTGCAGCAGCTGGGCTTCTACACGTGCGGCTTCGGCTGCATGAGCTGCATCGGCAACTCCGGCCCGCTGTCTGCATCCATGCATGCGGTGGCCGACCAGGTCGAGCTTGCCAGCGTGCTTTCCGGCAACCGCAACTTCGAAGGGCGCATCTCGCCGGATGTCTCCCAGAACTATCTGGCCGCTCCCGCGACGGTCATCGCCTACTCGCTCGTGGGCACGATGGACTTCGATTTCGAGACGCAGCCGCTGGGTACGGATGTCAACGGCCGCGATGTGTTTCTGGCGGACATTTGGCCGGAAGACGGTGAAGTGCAGACGCTCCTGCGCAACACGGTGACGAAGGACCTGTTCGACGAAGGCGGCAAGGGCCTGTTCGACGGCGATGCCCGCTGGCAGAGCCTCGGCGGTTCGTCCAGCCAGACGTTCGACTGGGATCCGGATTCCACGTATGTGCGTCGCGCCACGTACTTCGAGGGCATGAAGCGCCAGGCGGAGGAGCCTGAGCCCATCAAGGGCGCCCGTGCCATTGCCGTGCTGGGCGACTTCATCACCACGGATCATATCTCGCCGGCCGGTTCCATCGCACCTGACTCGGCGGCGGCGGCGTATCTGCGCGGCCATGGCGTGGACGAGGCCGATTTCAACACGTACGGCAGCCGCCGCGGCAACCACGAGGTCATGGCGCGCGGTACGTTCGCGAACGTGAAGCTGGCGAACAAGCTGGCGGACGGCAAGAAGGGCGGCTGGACGCGCGACTTCAATGATGGCCAGGTGAAGCTCATGTTCGACGTGTCCGAAGAGGCGCGCGAATCCGGCGCGCCGTTGGTGGTGCTGGCGGGGAAGATGTACGGCAGCGGTTCCTCGCGCGACTGGGCGGGGAAGGGCCCCATGCTGCTGGGCGTGCGCGCCGTGTTCGCCGAGAGCTTCGAGCGCATCCATCGTTCGAACCTGATCGGCATGGGCATCCTGCCGCTGCAGTTCGAAGAGGGCCAGAACGCCGAAACGCTGGGCCTGGACGGGTCCGAGACGTACGACATCGCACCCATCGACTTCTCGAAGGGGCTGCCGAATCCGGCAAAGGTGCGGGTGGTCGCTCATAAGGCCGACGGCTCCGATATAACGTTCAACGCCATCGTCCGCATCGATACGGCCACGGAGGGCGCGTATTTCCGCAACGGCGGCATTTTGCAGTATGTGATCCGCAACCTTGCGGCGAAATAAGTACTGAACAGGGAGAACGATTGCAGGCTCGATCGGCGGCGCAAACACGGCACGCCGATTGCGCCTGCTGGGATAGGATTGGAAAGAGAGAGGGGAAGGGGAAACTGTGCCTGGACAATTCAACTGGGAAGACCTGCTGAGAAATTTCGGCGGTGCGGCAGGGCCGATGGGTCCCGATAACGGCGCCGCAACGTCCAGACCAGGAGGCGGAGACCGGAAGCCACCCGAACCGCCCCATCTGAACATCGCGGGCATGTCCCGCGCGCAGAAGACGGTATGGGCTATCGTCATCATCTTGGTGGTGGCATTCTGCTATTGGTGGTTCCATCCGCCCATCAACATCCACAGCGTGGACATGTGGGTATTCATCACCATCGTGTTGCTGCTGCCCGCATTCCTGATACTGCGCAGCCGTTCGCAGAAGGCATACAACGGCACTCTGGAGGAGCCGCCCGATGAGAAGCGCGCTTCAAAGCTGAAGAAACTCAGCTGGATTCCCGTAGCGGTTCTTGCCCTGGTGGTCATCGGGGGCATTTCCTCGTGGTCCATCATCCCGGGCAATGCGGAACGCTATGCGAACATCCTGCAGACCCAGGACATGGACTTTGCGAAGGATATCCAAGAGGTCAACTACAACGAGATTCCCGTTATTGACAAGGATTCTGCAGAGCTGCTAGGCAACCGTACGCTGGGCGACATCCCGGAGTACGTGAGCCAGTTCGAGATCAGCGATCTGTACTCGCAGATCAACTACCAGGGCAAGCCGGTGCGCGTCAGCCCGCTTGGCTATGCGGACTTCTTCAAGTGGCTGAACAACATGAACACGGGCCTGCCGGCATACGTGATCGTGGACACCACGACGCAGAATGCGAAAGTGGTGCGCCTTGACCAGGGCATCATGTTCAGCCAGTCCGAGCCGTTCGACCGCAACATCGACCGCTACGTGCAGCTGAAGTACCCGTTCAAGGTGTTCGGGGAGAAGTCGTTTGAGATCGACGAGAACGGCACGCCCTACTGGGTGTGCCCGGTGATGGATTACACCATCGGCCTGTTCGGTGGCCAGACGGTCTCCGAAGTGGTGCTGGTAAACGCGCAGACCGGCGAATGCTCGGAATACGCCATCGGCGACTGCCCGGAATGGGTCGACCGCGCCTATCCGTCTTCGCTGCTCATCCAGCAGTACAACTGGAGCGGCGCGTACCTGAACGGCTGGCTGAACAGCTGGCTGGGCCAGACGGGCGTCAAGCAGACCACGCCGGGCGCGAACGGCGATCTGGGCTACAACTACATTGCGAAGGACGACGATGTGTGGCTGTACACCGGCGTCACCTCCGCCACGGACGACAGCTCCATCATCGGCTTCGTGCTGATAAACCAGCGGACGGCGGAATCGCATTTCTATTCCGTGTCGGGCGCTACGGAGGAGTCGGCCATGAGCTCGGCCGAAGGCCAGGTGCAGAACCTCAGGTACACCGCCACGTTCCCGTTGCTGATTAATATCGGCGGGCAGCCCACGTACTTCATGTCGTTGAAGGACAGCGCGGG
This sequence comes from uncultured Coriobacteriaceae bacterium, assembly GCA_900552585.1. GTDB lineage: Bacteria > Actinomycetota > Coriobacteriia > Coriobacteriales > Eggerthellaceae > UMGS1519. The sequence goes on along the minus strand of USAB01000096.1, from coordinate 1,554 downwards.
CCTGGTGAAGAAATACGCCATGATCGACATCCAGCGCTACCAGAACGTGGCGACCGGCGATACGGTTGCGGACTGCCAGAAGGCGTATAAGACGCTGCTGAAGAACAACGGCGTCAAGATCTCCGGTTCGGATGCGACGGACGGCGAGAAGATGGCAAGCGGCGTCATCAGCCGCATGGCCACCGCCGTGGTGGATGGCAACTCGCACTATTACGTCATGTTGAAGGGCGATAGCAACATCTATGATTTCGTGCTGCCCGGCATGCTGGACATCGTCCGCTACAAGGAAGGCGACAGCATCAAGTTCACGTACTACAAGGAGGACGACACCTGCCAGGCGCAGAGCATCAAGTAGCGCTGCGGACAATGTGAAACGCATGACGCTGGTCGCGTGACGACAGACGGGGCGCTGGGTATTCCAGGCGCCCCGTTTTCGTATCGCACCGGGCGCGACGGTGCGGGGCAGTGCGCTCCGGCAGCATCCCGTGCGGATGCGGATGGCAGGTGCCGTGCGCATCCGTTCCCATAGGGAATTCCGCTCTTGCAGACTCTGTGGATGTCTTGACTGCCGAACGGGGGCGCTGCATAATAGAACAGCTGGAATTTTCCAGTGAACAAATGAAATTGTTCCGCTGCCCGAGACAGCCGGTACCGAAAGGTTCAAACGCGCGAAGCGGCCCGCCGAGGTGGTCATGGATCGCATGAGCATTCACGGCCCCCTGCTGTCATGGACGCAGGGGGCCGTGCTTTTCCCAAGCACAGTTCACCCGTAGGGGCGGAACCGAGTTTGAGGAAAAGGAGGTGCAACTACATGCCCAACGCACAGAACAAAGCACAGGTCGAGGCTATCAAGAACGACCTGGAGGACGTCACTTCCGTGTGGGTGGTCGACTACCGCGGTCTGTCTGTGAAGGATGCCCAACAGCTCCGTCGCAACATTCGCGAAGCCGGTGCATCCATGAAGGTGTACAAGAACAATCTGATGCGCATTGCCCTGGAAGATGCCGGTCTGCCCACGATGGACGACCTGCTGAAGGGCCCCAGCGCGTTCGTGTTCGCAGACGATGATCCCGCCGCTGCCGCCAAGGCCGTCAAGAACTTCGCCAAGGATAACGAGAACCTCGTCATCAAAGGTGGCCTGATGGAAGGCGAGCAGGTCGGCGTCGCCGAGATCGAGGCTATCGCTTCCCTGCCTTCCCGCGAGGAGCTCATGGCTCAGATCGCTGCCGCCATCAACGGTGTCGCCCGCGGCCTGGCTACCACCATCAACGGTGTCCCGTCCGGCCTTGCCCAGGCAATCAAGCAGGTTGCCGAGCAGAAGCCCGCTGCGTAATATCGCGGCAAATGCGGCGTAAGCGCGTCGCGTGACTGTATGGAAATCAAGGTTGGATAGGCCAACCGCATTTGAAAGGAAAACTACCATGGCTGTGACCAAGGAAGAGATTATCGACGCACTGAAGGAGATGTCCCTGCTGGAGGCATCCGAGCTGGTCAAGATGATTGAGGACACCTTCGGCGTGTCCGCTGCCGCTCCTGTGGCCGTTGCTGCCGCTC
>USAB01000095.1 GCA_900552585.1 uncultured Coriobacteriaceae bacterium | reverse complement strand
GCCCATCAGGGGTTGTTTTTCTCCCGGCACGCCCGGATCCGCGGCCGCCTCATCCCGATCCAGGAGCATCATGAATCTTTCGCATCTCTACTATTTCAAGAAGCTCGTGGAAGTTCAGCACTACACGAAAGCGGCGCAGGAGCTTTATATTGCCCAGCCCACGCTTTCGGCCGCTATCTCGGCGCTCGAGAAGGAGCTGGGCGCGCCGCTGTTCCAGAAGAAGACGCGCACGGTGCGCCTGACGCCGTACGGCCAGGATTTCTACCGCTATGTCAACGTTGCGCTGCAGAATCTGGACAAGGGCGTCGACCTGGTGGAACAGCGTGCCGGCCTGCGCCGTATGACCGTGCACATCGGCGCCATCTATGCGGTGCAGGATCTGGATTGGGCGCGCAACATGAAGCGCTTCCGCGCGTCCATGCCCACGGCCGTCACGTTGGATATCCGCCAGGACCGTTCGCAGGCGCTTATCAAGGGGCTGAAATCGGGCCAGTACGACGTGGCGTTCATCGGCACGCCCAGCGACGACCCGGCTATCGTGTCCGTCCCGTACCGCACGTTCGACCTGGTGCTGGCCGTGAACGAGAAGAATCCGCTGGCGGGCCGCAAGTCCGTGACGCTCTCGCAGCTGCGTCCCTACCACCTGCTGTCGTATGGCGAGCGCAGCTCCGTGTACCGGGAACTAGTGGGACCGTTCGAGCGCAACGGGCTGGATCCCGACCTGTCGTATTCCGACGGCATCACGATGTGCTCCATGGTGGAGGCTGACCAATCCCTGATCGCGCTTGTGGTGAAGTCGTTCCTGCTGCAGGCGTTCGACCATCTGTCGTTCGTGCAGGTGGAGAAGATTCCCCAGCGGTCGCATAAGGCGTACCTGACGTATCGGGATGACGAATACAGCCCGGATATTGTGAAGCAGTTCGTGAAGTTCTTCAGCGAGAATGCGCCCATCGCCTTGGCAGAGGGCTGCAAGGCGGACCAGGCGTCCACGCTGCGCGGATAGGTTCTTCACCCGCAAGGACGTGCCGATGTGCAATTGCCGCTCAAGGCGCACGGTTCGTCCTCGGGCATGCGCCGGTTGATTGCGCGCATGCCGATCCGCCCGGCTACTCGGAGGTGTACTCCAACATCTGGTCTACGGTGATGAACTTGTAGCCCTTTTTCTTCAGGTACGGCAGCGCCTTTTGGAGCGCTTGGATGGTTTGGGAACGGTCGCCGCCACCGTCGTGCATCAAAACGATGTCACCCGCCTTCGCGGACTCGATTTGCGCTTCGATGCTGTCGGCGCCCGGAGTGGCCCAATCCCGGGTATCGATGGTCCAGTTCACCTCTGCGGAGATCAGGTCGTCGACATTCTTCCATACCTTGAACGGGAAGTTGCCGCCCGGTGCCCGCATGACGGTGCTGGGGTCCGTGCCGAGGGCATCTTTGATGGCTGCTAGCCCCTTTGTTACCTCGTCGCGCTGTTCGTCCTTTGTCATGGTGGCAAGCGTTACGCCGTTGCCGCTGCCGGCGGCATGGTCCCACGTATGCGTGCAGACCAGGTTGCCCTCGTCCGCCTCGCGCTTCACCAGCTCCTTGCCTTTGTCGGTAATCTGGCTGCCGATGGCGAAGAACGTGGCCTTCGCATCGTATTTCTTCAGCAGGTCCAAGATCTTATCCGTCTGGCCGTCATACGGGCCATCGTCGAACGTAAGGCAGATGACCTTGTCGGATCCGACGCGGGGGTAATAGTGCGTGTATACGCGGTCGATGGGCTTCTGTGTGACGGACTTGATGACGGCTTTGCCAGAGGTTTTGCCGATTAGTGCCGTGCCCACGCCGTCCCTTCCTTCGGACGTGACTTTGCTCAACGGGCCGGTGCCCTTTTCCACCTTCTTGCATTTGATGGTGTAGTTTGGATCAGTTTCCGTGTCCTCCGTAACGTCGTCGCCGTCGCCGATGGTGACCTCGTCTCCGTTGGAGATGGTCCGGTCGATGTCGTTCGATTCATCTCCGTTCACGGTCAGCTTGAAGGGCTTGCCTCCTCCTTCGCGCAGGACGCCGCCCTTGACGTCTACGAAGTCTCCCGCTTGGTACGTGATGCCGGCCTGCGATACCGCATGTTCTACGGTATGGCTGCCGGAGATGGAGACAGATTGACCGTTCACGGTGACGGTGATGGGTGCGGACATCTGCTGGTATGCGAACAGACTGATGGCGATGATGGCGCAGACCACGACGGCAACGCCGATGACCAGCTGTTTCCGGGACCTCTTGCGATTCATGGTCTGCGGGCTCACTGCGGCCCGCATGGGCCGGACGTTGTCGCGCGCCAGTTCGTTCGGCCTGCTGTTGCCGTTCGTGCTTCGTGCGGGATAGGTATTGCGTTTCTTGTCCATGTTCCATCTTCTTTGCCAGAAGCCTCTATAGCGGAACCTACAGTGGCACGCAACGCCGCCTTATGCAATACGAATTGGTGATATTCGTTAATTTCACGAAAGAGCGGAATGAGCCTTTCGGCTCGCTAATCCTCCGGCGCTTCGCCCCATGCCTTGAAATCGGGTACGTCGATGCCGAAGCGGCTGAGCATCTTTGCGGCAAGATGATGCTCGATGTCCCGGATGCTTTGCGGATGCATGTAATACGTCAACATCGGAGGGATGATCTGAACGCCGGGGATGGCGGCAAGCTGCGCCATGTTGTGCAGGTGGATAGGGGACAGCGGCGTTTCGCGGGCGGCGAGCACCAGCGGGCGCTGTTCCTTCAGCGTGACATCGGCTGCGCGCAGCAGCAGGTTGTCGGAATAACCGCTGGCAATGCCGGCGATGGTTTTCATGGAACAGGGCACTACCAGCATGCCGGCGGTCCTGAATGTGCCGCTGGAGATGGCGGCGTCCAGTGCGTCTTCGGTGTAGTACACGTCGGCAAGCTGCGTAATCTCGGAAAAGGCGATGCTGCTCTCGTATTCCGCCGTCAGCTTTGCGGCCTCTGTGGCAACCAGGTGCACTTCCACGTCGTCCCGTTCGTGCAGCACGCGCAGGCAGTGGATCGCAAGCGGCGTGCCGCTTGCCCCGGTGATGCCTACTACCAGGCGCTTCTTTTCCATGGCGATCCTTCCTCGGAATAACGGAGAGGGCGGCGCGGTGATGCGGCCGCCCTCGTTCATGGTATTCGGTTCACCGGCAATGCCGCCGGCGCGGTGCGCGGCTTACAGCCACTTCGACGGATCCACTTCCTCGAAGCGCGCCCGATGGAAGCGGTGTTTCTGATCGTACGGCACGGTGCAATCGAATATGGTCTTGCAGGCAATGCCGTGGTCGCGGATGCTCGGCGACATGGTGGGGTCGTTCGACGGGTCCAACGGATGACAGCGCACGCCCGGGATGCTGATGATGTCCACGTCCGTCTGGCAACGCGTGTTCATGGCCCAGATGACATCGTTCATGTCGAAGATGTCCACGTCCTCGTCTACCAAGAACACGTTCTTCAGCTCGCTGAACGACGAGAACGCCAGTAGGGCGGCTTGACGTTGCCGACCCTCATCGGACGGCATGCTCTTCTTGAATTGCAGTACGGCCAGGTACTTGCCGCCGCCACAGCTGGCGCAGTAGACGTTCTGCACCTTGCCGGGCAGCGCCGCCTCCTCCATCTGCAGGATGGATGCCTCCGTGGGGATGCCGGCCAGCGACACGTGCTCTTCGGACGGGCCGATGCACGTGCGCCAGATGGGATTTTTGCGCGTCGTGACGGCCTTCACCTTGATGATGGGCACGGCCGGGTTCGCCGGGCCGGTGTAGCCGGGGAATTCGGGCATGGCGAAGCCGCAGTGCGAGTTTTGGTCCTCTTCCACGCGGACGCCGGGCAGCAGCTCGCCTTCGATGACGTACTCGGCATGCGCGATGGCGCGCTCGTTAATGGTCAGGCAGTCCGTCAGGTCCACCGGTTCGCCGCGAAGTGCACCGGCGATGGTCAGCTCGTCGAAGCCCAGTGGCGTGGTGGGCGGCTCGAAGCACGTGCCCATTTCGATGGCCGGGTCCACACCGACGCTGATGGAAATAGGCAGCGGCTCGTTGCGCGCTTCCGCCACCTCGAAGAAGTGGCCGATATGGCGCGCGCCCGGCACCATGTAGATGCTGATCTCGTCAGCACTCTGCAGGCACAGGCGATGAATGGTCACGTCGTGCACGCCCGTTTCCGGGTCCGTGGCATAGCACATGCCCATGGTGATGTACGGGCCAGCGTCATCGGGTGTGTTCGTGCTGGCGGGCAGCAGCTTCCTGATATCGAAGCTCGGATCGTCTGCCTTATAGACCACCTCATGGCATGCGGCCGTATCGGAGGGAACCACCACGGGGTCCAGGGGATGGTTCACGGCATCGTTCAGCAGGAAACCCAGGCGCTTCGGATCGCTGCCCAGCAGCAGTCCCACGCGTTCGCGGCTGCACAGCGTGCCAATGACGCAGCGTGCGCCCGGGAAGCCTTTCAGGTTGTTGAACATCATGGCAGGTCCTGTCTGCGTGGGACGCTGCACGGTGCCTCCGGCGCCCACGTACCGGTAGACGCCGGCCAGTTCATTGATGGGGTCTACCTCCACGTCCGTCTCCACCAGCTGGCCTTCGTGCTTGTCCAGGAATTCGAGTGCGGTGCGCAGGTCGCGTACCTCTTTGTTCATGGCGTGCTCCTTACTATTGTTTACGGTAATGCCCGGCGGACGCTATCTCATTATCCGTTCGGGCCGTATGCGGCGGGGATACGGTCTCGCCTGTCGACGGCGTCTTCCGCATGCGCCGATGGCGGCAACAGCTTGCAGATGCGTTCGGCAATGCGCGCCGGAGCTGCGGCAATAGCGTCGATGAGCTGCGGCGAAGCGTTATCGATATGGATGCCGCACGTGCAGGATACGACGCAGTTCCTTCGGGCGGCCACGGCCTTCGCCACCTCCGCAGCCACGACGTCGTCCTTATGGCCGGTGCGGTTCAGCACGGATACGGTTGCGGAGCGCCCGTTCCCGGTAAGGCTGGGGCGGGGGATGGCAAGCACCGTGCAGCCGATATGGGCCTTCTGGCCGCCGGAGAGCGAAAGGCAGACGTCGCGGCCCATGGGCACGATATGGCAGGTCAGCGGCTGGCCGGCAATATCCATGGCGAGCTGCAACGGCCCCTCCTTCTTCCGATGGCAGATGCGTTTATTGCAGTATATCAGCGATTGGCGCGGGTATCGTCTGCGTGCATCTATCCCGCTGAAACCATGTGCATGGCGAATGGATGGGACGGCGCTCTTTACCGCGCGCGCGGCGTTGCGCTGCATGCCGCGCGCGACGTCGGGGGGAAATGATATCGGAATAGCAGCATATCCGGCTACATGTAAAAAAGATGGCGAAAGGCCCGTTCGCAGCTATCGGAGTTTCCGAGGCCTTGTTGTCAGAGGGTGTTTCCCGCGGTGTTCGACTATCGCAAAACACCAGATGGAATGTGTAATACAAATAACCGATACCCAGTGATAGAAATCGCGTGCAAGTAATCCTATTTACTCGCTCAGGTATTGAGCAGTTAAATCGGTCGCAGAACGAATGAGACTTCCTCGGCACAGATGCCGGAGTGTTTTTCGATGGGGTGGAACGGGTTTGGAGAGCGTGACGCTGGATACGGATGTGCTGATTATCGGCGGAGGCACGGCAGGATGCTTTGCAGCTTATTCCCTAGGCGGTGCCGACGTGGATGTCATCGTGGCGGACAAGGCCGCCATCAAGCGGTCCGGCTGCCTGGCGGCCGGCGTGAACGCCATCAACGCGTATATCACCCGCGGGCGCACGCCGGAATACTATGCGGATTACGCCCTGGGCGATGCGAAGGGCATTGCCCGCTACGACCTGCTGTTTTCGCTCTCGCAGCGCCTGAACCACTGCGCGAAGGTGCTTGAGGACGAGGGGCTGGTCTTCCAGAAGGATGCGAACGGAAACTACGCCGAGCGCGGAACGCGCAACGTCCGCATCAACGGCGAGAATATCAAGCCCATTCTGGCACGTGCAGCGCGCCGCCAGAAGAATGTGCGCGTGGTGGAGCATGTGAATATCACTGATTACCTGTTACGGGGATCCGGCAGCGCGGCGCGCATTGCCGGTGCCGTGGGTTTCGGCGTGAACGACGGTCGTGCCTACATTATCCGGGCGCATGCGGTCATCTGCTGCACCGGCGGTGCGGCGGGACTGTACCGCCCGAACAATCCCGGATTCAGCCGTCACAAGATGTGGTATTCGCCCTTCAACACCGGTGCAGGATACGCCATGGGTATCCGCGCCGGTGCCGAGATGACGACGTTCGAGATGCGCTTCATCGCGCTGCGCTGCAAGGACACCATCGCCCCCACGGGCACCATTGCGCAGGGCGTGGGCGCGAAGCAGGTGAACGCTCGCGGCGAAGTCTACGAGACGAAGTACGGCCTGGCCACCAGCGAGCGCATCTGGGGCACGGTGGAGGAGACCCGGGCCGGCCGCGGTCCGTGCTACCTGCATACGGAGGGGATTTCCGCCGATCAGGAGCAGGATCTCTACCGTGCCTACCTGAATATGGCGCCTGCGCAGACTCTGCGCTGGGTAGAGCAGGGGGTGGGTCCTGCGCAGCACGACGTGGAGATCGAGGGCACGGAGCCTTACGTGGTCGGCGGGCATACGGCAAGCGGCTACTGGGTGGACGAGCATCGCCGCACCACCATCGCCGGCCTGTACGCCGCAGGCGATGTGGCGGGTGGCGCGCCTCAGAAATACGTGACGGGCGCGCTGGCGGAAGCGGAGATTGCGGCGGAATCCGTGCAGGAGTATCTCGCGGCGCGTCCGGCGGCTTCACGCGAGGCAGACGCGGCTGTGGCGGCGAAGGCGCATGCCATCGTTGCGCGTTACGAGGAGCATCTGGCGGCGGAATCGCAGCTCATCAATGCGGAGCAGGTGGAGGAAGCCATGCAGAAGATCATGGATCAGTACGCAGGAGGAATCGGTACAGACTACAGATACAGCGGGATGAGTCTTGCAAAGGCAG
>USAB01000094.1 GCA_900552585.1 uncultured Coriobacteriaceae bacterium | reverse complement strand
ACATGGTTGCCGCCACAGGCGGAAAGGCTATCCAAGAAGATCTGACCATGGGAAACCCCGAGCAATCGAGTGCCGTGCAGTGTCTGGTGGGCTTGTATTCGCCCAGCGATTTGTATGAAATCGACCTCACGAACCAGCTTCCAGAGGAGGCCGTAAAGGACGCAACAGGCACTGATGTCGGCCAACATGACGAACGTGAGGGCATGAATTTCCCGCACAACATGGTGGCCGGCTTCAAGTTGAGCCGCAATCGTGCCGCCGCAGCCTATTTAAGCCCCATCAATTTCGTGGATGAGAACTTCCCACCGGCATATTACATCCACGGCGTGGCAGACCCTATTGTTCCGTATACGCAATCCGTCGGCATGGCGAATATGATCAATGAAACATGCGGTAAAGGCCGTGCGACATTCGAGTTGGTTCCCGGGGCCGTGCATGGTGATCCGGTGCTGAAGACCGATAAGATGACTAATAAGATTCTTGATTTCATCGATTCCGTGATTTGGGAAGGGTCCCATAAGCGTACAGCGTTGCCGAAAGAGCTGAAACTGGTCATGGACTAGTGCAGGAATTATTTCGGCCGATTGCATGCTGGGCAAGACGGGGATTTCCGGTCTTGCCCTTTTTCTTGTGCTCGGATGCAGGTTGCCTATTCCGAGACAAGGCTATCCGAGTAGTCTTGCAGGAAATCGATGAACTTCCAAACGGCTTCTGTAGGCTCGGCACCTTCATTCATGCGCGCATACAGATAACGCCCGCGTTGCTGGTCGGCAATGGGAATGACGGCTATGTCATTGTTCATGCCGGAGAGCCACGTGAATTCCGCCGCGATGGAATAGCCCAAACCCGCTTCCACCATATTGATTGCCTCGAAGCAAACCTGTGTCTCGTATGCGATTTTCGGCTCGAAGCCGGCTGACCGGCACATGCTCTTCGTCTCGTTGTAGATTTCGGACGGTTCTGTCATGATAAGACGCTCTTGCGCCATTTCGGATAGATTGATTTCGCCCCTGTCAGCCAGAGGATGATTTTTGGGCAGTATTAGGACGTAGCGCTCATACCCCAGCTTTATGACATTCGTGTCATCCAAATCGACCGAAGTGCCGAACAGGTGTAGATCGATGGTCTGGTTCTCGAACAGCTTCGATGACGGGTATCCCACCCGTACCGTGATATCGGGATGAGCCTTGAAAAAGCTGCTGATCAACTTTCCCTGATTTCCCATGGGAATTCCCAACGTACAGTTCACGGTATGCTCGCGTTCGCGGTCCTTCTGAGAAACGACATCCTTTGCTTCTGTGACCACGTCCATAGCTGAAGATACGCGGGAAGCGAAATAGCGGCCGGCTTCGTTGAGTTCGATCCGCTTGCCATGGCGATTGAACAACGGTACGCCCAACTCCGTTTCCAGACTCTTCACCGCATTGCTCAGCGAAGGCTGGGAGACGTGCATTTGACGGGCCGCCTCTGTCATATTGTTCAGTCGGGCGGTAGCGAGAAAGTATTCGAGTTGGCGAAATTCCATGCGACCCTGCCGTTCCTTCCCAATTCGTTACAAATCATTCGTCTCCAGCATGGCTCTATTCGATTCCAATAGCCTGATACTGTTATTTTCGGCGTTTTGCACGATGAACGCAACACGGTCATATTCGCCTTAGACGTGCTGCCGATTCGCAGACAAAGAAAAAGGCCCGCTCCATACCGGAGCGGGCTGCAGCGATCGACATGTGCTTTCCTGTTTGTTTGGCTGACGGTGAATCGGCAGGCTATTCTGCCTTCAGTTCCTTCGTCTTGAAGAACTCGATGAGCATGGTCACGCCGCCCACCAGTAGATAGCATCCCACCAGGATGCTCATTGCCGCAGACGATGCAATGGGTGAGAACAGAAAGACCACGCCGGCGATCAGGCAGATGATGCCGTTTGCCATCAACCAACCGGTGCCCTCGGTGATGCCGAAGTACGACAGGCGAGAGTGGAATACCAGCTGCTCGATACCCAGCAGCAACAGAATGAACGCGAACAGAAACCCGAAGATGGCCAGCATGTAGATGCTCTGCGAAGAAAGCAATAGCCATGCAAGCAGGATATTCAACAGGCCGGATACCAGCAATCCGCCCGTCCGCATAATAGCAGGCAACGAGAAGAACTCGACGATCTCAACCACGCCGAAGGCGATAAGCAGAATCGTGACGAATATCTCCAATGCATAGGCCGCTTGCAACGGATAGACGAAGCAGAGAATGCCGGCGATAATCATAATGATGCTCAGCACCAAACCCGTGATGCGCAACGACTTCAGCCGCTTGTTCCAGGTTTGCCGTAATTCCTCAATCGGGTTTGTGCCGTCGTATTGCTCGCTCATAAGAACCCCTTTCTCTCGTATCCCATGACTCATCCGACTCAAGCATGGCGCACAAAGGCCCGCTTGGGGCGCGCCTTTTCAAACTGAAGCGCAATTGTAATGCTGGCACGCGGTCGAGGCGGAAGATCTGATCCGACATGCGCCGGACAATCCGCATCGACAGAACGTTTACAGGCGTTCTGCCACTTCGTACACCAGGCGCACCGTCTTGTTCCAGCCCAAACAAGCGTCCGTGATGGACTTGCCGTATACGCCGCCGTCGACGGGTTGGTTGCCATCTTCGATGTAGCTTTCCACCATGAACCCGCGGAACAGATTCGAGATGACTTCCGAACGCGAGCAACTATCCAGCACCTCGTTGCAGATACGGATCTGCTCCAAGGGCCGCTTGCCGGAATTCTCATGATTGCAGTCGATGATGACGGCCGGATTCTCCAGGCCGAAATCATGGTATGCGGCAGCCAGGCGCTCCAGGTATTCGTAATGGTAGTTCGGGTAATTGATGTTATCGAGACCCTTGTACCCGCGCAGCACGGCATGGGCGAACGGATTGCCGGTGCTCTGCACTTCCCAATTACGGTAGATGAACGTTTGCGGCTGCTGAGCGGCGTAAATGGAATTCAGAAGCACATCCGTATTGCCGCCCGTGGGATTCTTCATGCCGACTGGCACTTCGATGCCGCTGGCCACCTGCCGATGGTCCTGGTTCTCCACGGAACGGGCGCCAACAGCCACATAGCCAAGCAAGTCGAACAGGAAGCGGTAGTTCTCCGGATAGAGCATCTCATCAGCGGTGAACATGCCCGTTTCCTGGATGACACGCAGGTGCATATGGCGAATGGCCTTGATGCCTTCCAGCAGGTCCGTGCCGGCTTCGGGGTCGGGCTGATGCAGCAGGCCCTTGTAGCCCACTCCCTTCGTGCGCGGCTTGTTAGTGTACACGCGCGGGACGATGACAAGCTTGTCCTTGACTTCGTCGCGGAGCTTCGCCAAACGAGTAACGTAATCTAACACGGAGTCCTCGCGGTCGGCAGAACATGGTCCGATAACAAGTAACTTCTTGCCGCTATTGCCGGTAATGGCATCTACGACCTCGGCGTCGAAAGCCTTCTTGTCCTGGACCTGCTGAGGGGTAAGCGGCATTTCTTCCCTGATTTCCTGGGGAATGGGAAGCTTTCGTTTGAAATTCATAGTAGGCATGGGCAGCTCCAATGATGCATAGATATTTGCAGATGGTCATAATAGCATTTCTGCCCATAGCGAATGTCAAGAAGTGTTCAAAGTTAGGGAACCGAAAGATAGATGCCGCTCGCCCGCATCTCTGCGGAGAGCGGCATCTGCGAGAATGCAAGAACTTTGTGCGCTCTGCCCAATGGAATTATCGGCGGAAGAAGCGGCGCTTCCTTTTCTCCGGCGCGGGTTTCCGTTCCGCCTGCCGCACCTCGAAGCCGATGCTGTCACCCACGCCCTGGATGATGCGGATAGACCGCGGCAGCTTGTTCTTCATCAGGCGCTCGGACGATTCCGGCCCGGCAGCATTCACGAGAATCTCAGAATCGAATTGCAAGTCGAAGCGCTTTGCGAATGTGAGGTACCACAGCCCTGGATTCTTGTCGGCCAGAAGCACGGCGGGCTCGAAGTCGGCTTGCCACGCAATCGTGCCATCGTTCGCCACAACGCTGCGCAGCGGTATGTTCACGCTGCCGCTGGACACACTCTGCAGCATCAAGCTACATCGCAATCCCCCGATGGATGTCAGCGGATGATGCGCCGTTCCAGACAGCGAAAGCTTGCCTTCGCCCACCCATTCCACATGCGTGATGCGGGGTTCTGCCGTTTCGGAAACAGAGCTGGCGTCTATGGTGCGGAAGCCGATGATGCCGTTTGCGATTTCCACCGGTAGCCAGTACTCGTTGCCGGTGCGGATGATCTTCTGAACGAACTTCTCCAGAAGCCCGTCATGCCGCTTCAGTGCGAACGGCTCCATTGCGGACAGCGGCCCGTAGCGTTTTTCCAAGGCGAATTGCCATGTACCTGCCTTCAGACCGCCCAATATGGTTGCCGCGTGGAAGGCCGTCGACCAATCGCGGCCCTGATGTCGATCGGGAGCCGTCGGCTTCATGAGCTTCCAGGGAATATAGCGTTTTTCGCCGTCGCCATGGATGAGCACGATGCGGCACGAGAAACCTTTCAGATCCTCTAAGCGCTGGGTAACGGTGCCGTACATGCCCAAGTTGCCCTCTGTCCATTCCAAGTCCTCGACACGCAGAGCAATCGGCTCCGTCAGGCCGTGGGCAACGGTCTCCACCTCGAATCCTAGCGGACGACCGGCGGCAATGACGGGTTTGATGAAGCGGTTCTTCGATATGACCTGGTGCGTCTCCGCTTCCCAGCAATCGATGTCCGGATTCTCCACGTACAGGTCCAACCGGTGCCCTTCGGGCTGCCCCATGCAATGGTACGCAAGCGTCACCAGGTAGTGCAGACGTTGATCCGCGTCCACCTTCTCGGGAATGAGATCCTCCGGGATGAAGCGCATCTCGCAGATGAGCGACTCCCGATCCCGATATGAAGTGCGGACCGCGATGGGTAGCGGACCGGAATCCCGCTTCACGCCCTCCAATTCCAAACCGGCGGCAACTTCGAAGATGTTCGAGTTCGCCAGCGGGTGGTTCAGCAGAAGCCCCACGACCATTTCGCGCTTTTCCCAGTGTAGTGAATCCACGGCATACGACAGAGGTTCCGCAAGGCCGGCTTCGCAATCGACCACAGTCAGCAGCGGCTCGCCATCGTATTCCCCCACGGAAAACGCATTGCTCTTGTCAAGCACCTTCGAAAAGACCAGGCGCGCGGAGGAAGCGTCTGGCAGTACTTGGACAGCAGCTCCGGCCCTCAGTCCCAGGCGCTCCACAATAAGGCGGCCGTAATAGCGATCGCCCACCGCTGGCTTGCCATGGGCGGAGATGCGGCTCATATCTACGGTTGCGCTCCATTGCAGCGTTGCCTCACTGCTTGCGGGCGGCAGTTTGCGCACCGGAATCTCGATGAGCACGGGTGTGGACCGGTTCGCAGCATCCGACGACAGTTCGAAGGACAGCACAACACTGTCTTTATCCAACAGCGGTAAGGTAAGTTCGCCGGTGAACACCAGCTGGTTTTTGGACACCTTGAGCGCCGCCTGCGTGCGGATGAGCGCACGGCTCTCCGCTATTGCAAGACGCTGTTGAAGTTGCGTGATGCGATCTTCAAGCTGTTCGATTACATCCACTTTGTTGCTGTCTTCTATTGTCGACACTGCCAATTCATTGGCGTGATCTTCGTTTGGAGTATCCTTTGAGGTCAGACCTGCTGCCTTATCTTCTGCGTTTTCCATCTGTATCCCCGAATCCAAGGGTTGCTCGCTGTTCGATTTACAAAGGAGGCGCACGGCATTGCGTGTCATTCCGGCCCGCCGTAAAAGCGAAACGAGCCGATTACCATTGCGCATCCGCCCATTAGCATAGTGCCAACGCAGCAATTTACTTCGGTAAATATTTTCTTCATTTTACCCAGATGGATAGATAGGCCTGTCCCAAACCGGGAACAGTACGAGGATCGATAACATGATACAAACATTTGTACTGATTCTGAAAGACAAAGGAGGCGGTTTGGAGGGGTTCGCACGACGGCGCCGGCGCAGGTATGTCTGCATCGACCCGAAGTCGTTCTACGCCTCCGTCGAATGTGTGGAGCGCAACCTGGACCCGCCGAAGGCGGACTTGGTCGTAGCCGACCCCACGCGAACCGAGAAGACGATCTGCCTGGCGGTATCGCCGTCTATGAAGAAAAAAGGCGTGCACAACCGCTGCCGCGTGTTCGAGATTCCCGATGGGATGGACTACGTTATGGCTCCCCCGCGGATGCAGTTGTACATGAATTACTCAGTCCGCATCTATCGGATATTGCTGCGGTATTTTTCGAAGCAGGATATCCACGTGTACTCCATCGACGAGTCGTTCATGGACGTGACGGACTACTTGGCGCCGTACGGCATGAGCACCCGCGACCTGGGGCTGAAGATTCGCTCGGAGATATTTGCGGAAACGGGCATTCCCGCCGCATGCATGCATTGGGCATCGATACCATGGGGCAGCTGGCGCTTTACCCGAATCCGGACCACCTGTTCAAGGAATTCGGAAAAGACGCGGAGCTTCTGCTCGACCATATTCGGAGCATCGAGGTGCTATAAGGAGCGGCAGTTATTCCTTTACCTCGAGAATGGCATGCAGGCGTTGCAAAAAATCGTTTCGCCAATCCTCTTCGCCCTTGCGGATGCACCACATAACGAGATGGCCTTGGAAAAGGTAAGCCGAAGCCTTGTAGAGCAGCTGGGCAGGTTGCGAATTCGCGAATTCGCCCATGCGTTGCCCACGATCGATGATGGTAGACATCGTCCGGGCCAGGTATGGACGCTCGTCGAAACTATGGTGGTCCTCGCTCAGGTTGATGGCCAGCGTATGGGACATGAGCTCGTAGCCGACGTTCTCCGTCTCATCCATCAAAGTCTCGAAGCAGATGCGCAGCTGTTCCCATGCGCTTGTTGTGCCCATGAGGGCAGACAGATTGTCGTTAAGGCGCAGGCTCACATCTTCGTAAAAGTCCAAGAGAATGTCGCCCTTCGAAGAAAAGCGGCTGTAGAAAGTCGGTTTGCTGATGCCGCATGCATCGCAGATGTCTTGAACAGTGACCTGCTCGTAGCCGTTTCGGCGAAACAAATCGATTGCAATATCGGATATATCGTGCCTGTCCACGATTCCTCCTATCAAATCTCTCAGCGTCGACAGTATAGG
>USAB01000093.1 GCA_900552585.1 uncultured Coriobacteriaceae bacterium | reverse complement strand
CGGACGGCACCATGCGCCGGTTCGGCGCCACGGTGCGCCATCGGAACATGGGCTACAGCCACAACGGCATGACGGTATGGAACATCCCGGACAACGCCGTGGAGGCCGTGGGGCGCGCATTCGCGGAGCTGCGGTTCGTCAGCCACTGCTACGAACGCCCGCGCCATCCGGATTGGCCGTACAATCTGTATGCGATGTGCCATGCGCGCGGCGAGCAGGACCTTGCCCGCCAGGTGGCGGCATTGCAGCAAGCGGCCGCCGCTGCCGGCGCGGAGCCGGGCGAGCCGCTGGTGCTGATATCGGAGAAAGAATACAAGAAGTCCTCGATGCGCTATTTCGAGGAATGCGAGAACCGGTAGGGGGAACGCAGATCATGAACAATCAGAAGTCCGAGCAAGATTTCGCTGCAGCGCGGAAGGTGATTCCGGGCGGGGTGAACTCGCCGGTGCGCGCCTTCGGCAAGGTGGGCTGCGACCCGGTGTTCTACGACCGGGCGCAGGGCTGTCGCGTATGGGATGTCGACGGCAACGAGTACCGCGACTTCATCGGCTCGTGGGGACCCATGATCTTGGGCCACGGCGACCCGGACATCTTGGCGGCCGTCCGCGCGCAGCTGGACAAGGGCGTGTCGTTCGGCGCGCCGTGCGAGGCGGAGATCGCGCTGGCGCAGAAGATCTGCGAGCTGGTGCCGAACGTGGAGCAGGCGCGCATGGTGTCATCCGGCACGGAGGCCACGATGACGGCTATCCGCCTGGCCCGCGGCTACACGGGTCGCGACAAGTTCATCAAGTTCGCGGGCTGCTACCACGGCCACAGCGACTCGCTGCTTGTCAGCGCCGGTAGCGGTGTGGCGACGCTGGGCATCCCCGATACACCGGGCGTGACGGCGGGCACCGTGGCGGACACCATGGTGGCGCCGTACAATGACCTCCGCGCCGTCCAAGCGCTGTTCGCGCAGGCGGGCGACCAGATTGCCGCCGTCATTGTGGAGCCGGTCGCGGGCAACATGGGCGTTGTGCCGCCGGAGCCGGGATTCCTGGAGGGCCTGCGCGACGTGTGCAGCGAATACGGCGCGCTCCTGATTTTCGACGAGGTCATCACCGGCTTCCGCGTGGCGCTGGGTGGTGCGCAGGAGCGCCTGGGCATCGATGCGGACCTGTGCACGTTCGGCAAGATCATCGGCGGCGGGTTCCCCGTGGGCTGCGTGGCCGGTCCGGCGCGCATCATGGAGAAGCTGGCGCCCACGGGCCCGGTGTACCAGGCGGGAACGCTATCCGGTAATCCCGTTGCCATGGAGGCGGGCCTGACGGCGCTGACGAAGCTGCAGCGCCCGGGCGTCTACGACGAGTTGGAGCGCAAGGGAGCGCTGCTGGCCGAAGAGCTGCGCCGCGCCGTTGCGGAGACCGGCGTGCATGCGTGCGTGAACCAGGCCGGCGCGCTGGCGACGCTGTTCTTCACGGACGGGCCGGTGCGCAACTGGGACGATGCCGCCTCCTGCGACACGGATGCGTTCGCGGTGTACTTCCGTTCCATGCTCGCTGACGGCATGCTCATCGCGCCCAGCCAGTACGAGGCGCTGTTCCTGTCGCTTGCGCACACGGATGACGACATCCGGGCATTCGGCGCCGCCGCGAAGCGCGCGCTGGCCAAGGTTGTGGAGTATCGCGCGCAGTAGCGGCTTTTCGCAGGCGGTTCGGTATACTGTCATGCGCCCCCATCGTCTAGCGGCCAAGGACGCCGGCTTCTCAGGTCGGTAACGGAGATTCGAATTCTTCTGGGGGCACCAGTGAACAACGACGGCCGGGATGCGGCATGCAGCTGCGTCCCGGCCGTTTTTCGCATTCTTGCGTCTGCCTATTGCTCTTGCATCTTCGCCAGCTCGTCCACCAGGCGGTCGAACCATTGCAGGGCCGCATCCACCGGTTCGGGCGAGGCCATGTCCACGCCGGCGCCGCGCAGCAGGTCGATGGGCGCCTTCGAGCTGCCGCCCTTCAAGAAACCCAGGTAGCCCCGCACCGCCGGCTCGCCTTCGCTCAGGATGCGCTGCGACAGCGCGCAGGCGGCTGCGAAGCCCGTCGAGTACTGGTACACGTAGTACTCGTAGTAGAAGTGCGGGATGCGCGCCCACTCCAGCGAGATGGCGTCGTCCAGCACGATGCCCGGGCCGTAGTAATCGCGGTTCAGCGTGCGGTACAACTCGCAGAGCGCATCCGCCGTGATGCCGCGTCCTTTGGCGCACATCCGGTTCACCTCCAGCTCGAATTCCGCGAACATGCACTGGCGGTAGATGGTGCCGCGGAACTGCTCCAGGAAATGGTTCAGCACGTATGCGCGCTTTGCCGGGTCGTCCATGTGGGCCAGCAGGTACTGCGTCAGCAGCGCCTCGTTGCACGTGCTGGCCACCTCGGCGACGAAGATGACGTAGTCCGCGTAGGCGGGAGGCTGGTTGTGGCAGGACAGGTACGTGTGCACGGAATGGCCCATTTCGTGGATGAGCGTGAACACATCGTCCAGCGTGCCCTGGAAGCTCATGCAGATCACGGGATGCATGCCGTAGCCGCCGGCGGAATACGCACCGCTGCGCTTGCCCGGCGTCTCGTACACGTCCACCCATCGGCTGACAAGGGCATCGCGCACAATGTCCAGGTAATCCTGCCCCAGGGGCTCGAGCGCCTTCAATATCAGATCGCAGGCTTCTTCGTACGTGAATTTCAGGTCCACGTTCTCCACCACGGGCACATACAGGTCCCAGAAGTGCAGCTCATCCACGCCCAGCAGGCGCTTGCGCAGGTTGACATACTTGTACAGGGCCGGCAGGTTGCGGCGCACAGCTTGGATCAGGTTCGTGTAGACGGCCGTGGGCACCTCGTTGCGGTCCAGCGCCCAGTCCAACGTGGAGGGGTAGTGCCGGGCGTCCGCGAAGAACTTCTGCTGCTTCATCTGCGCAGCCAGCGTGGCGGCGCACGTGTTACGGAACTGGCCGTACGTGCGGTAGAGCGAATCGAATGCGGATTTGCGCAGCGCGCGGTCCGGCGACATCATGAGCGGGATGTAGCTGCCGTGCGTGACGGGATGCGCCGTGCCTTGCGCATCTACGGCGTCTTCGAAGCGCAGGTCCGCGTCTGCCAGCAGCGAGTAGATGTTCTCGGGCTGCGTTGCCATGTCGGACGCCGCGGCCAGCAACTTCTCCTCGGCGGGGGACAGCGTGTGCGCGCGCTGGGCGAAGATGCGGTCCAGTGCCCGGCGGTACAGCTTGAGTTCGGGCTCTTCAGCATAGAAGCGATCCATTTCGGCATCGTTGACAGTCAGCAATTCGGAGGCGAACCACGATTCGGCACCGGCGATGGCGGTATACAGCGTCATGACCTGCGCGGCGTAATCCTGATACATGGAATTGCGGGTGTCCTCGTCGCTTTTTCGCTGGGAATAATTCACCAGTTTGCCTAAAACGATGCCCACCTCGTCGTCCAGCTTCAGGAACGCCAGCAGCCTCTCCGGATTCTGGGCGATCGTGCCTGCGAATGCGGATAGCTGCTCTGGAAAGCGCTTCGCCTTCTCGAGCGCCTTCAGGAACGCTTCATCGTTCGGGTACATGCTGGAAAGATCCCAGCGGTATTGCTCGGGAATCTGGTCACGGGATTCGTATGCCATGTGCTCTCCTTTCGATTTCCGTGCCCAATTGTAGGCGAAATGCCGCTGTGCGCTTTCGTGGGTGCAGAGTTTGTACGTTCATTTCGGCTCTGTCCCAATCCGGCGGCAAGCAATGCCCGCATATTCGTTGCGTATTCGGAGATGTACATCGCATCGGGTGGTGACATCGGTGATCTTGGGCGACGAAACAATGAATAAACAGGCATTTTGCCGGAGCATTACACGCTTATAGCGAAATATTGGCACGGTTTGCGCAGCATCTACTGAGAGAGAATCCAAATGAAGGGGGGAATGGCGTATGGGAGTACTCGACGCATTCGCCGATACGTTGGCGGCAAAGCCCGCTCCGCTTTCCGGTTTGCAGGACGCTTCGGCAAAAAGGCATGCCAACACGAGAACGGGGCATGGCGCACCGCGTCAGGCCGCGCGCTCCCGTGTCCGGTTCAATTACTACGAGGCGTTCAACAAGCAGGTCGGCTATTGCGAGGAAATAACGCAGAACCTGCTTTCCGCGTTCAATGCCGGCGAAATGGGCACCGAACAGCTGATGGCGGCGCTCCATGTGGTGGAGAACGATGCGGATTCTGTCGACCATGACCTGCGCATCCATCTGCTGACGGATCTTATCGTGCCGGCGGATCGGGACGGCATGGTGATGTTGGCGAACAGCGTGGAGAACGCCACGGACAAAATCGAGGACATTGCCATCTTCGCGTATATCTACGGGGCGAAGTACATGCAGCCGCGCATGCGCGACGTGCTGGAGCATATGGCGGCATCCGTCACGCTGCTCCGCGAGGCATGCGAGCGCATGGACAGCTACGAGCGGTTCTACGACGAAATCTACGTGCGCGTGACGGGCGTGGCGCAGCGCGAGAGCGCGTGCGATGCGATCTTCATCTCCGCGATGCACAACCTGTATGCCACGGATGAGATGACGGGCGAGAAACGCCAGATCACGGCCGCGCTGTACGAGAAATTCGAGGATGCCATGGACTCGCTGGAGCAGGTTGCCGAAAGCATGGAGGCCATCATCGCGCAGTCGCGTTAGGCGCGCAGCCGAATGCGCAGGGTGCTCTGCCGGCAGGCGAATGCTGTCTGCCGGGCCGACGTTGTGAGTTTGCAAAGATTTGACACCGTCGCGCCGTCGGCAAAACGAGTACGGCACTAGAATGAAGCCATGATCTACTACGTTGAAGATGACACGAATATCCGCGAGCTGGCGCTGTACGCGCTGCGCCAGTCCGGCCTCGAGGCGGAGGGGTTCGCGAAAGCGGAGCCGTTCTTCGCGGCTTGCCGGGTGCAGGCTCCTGACCTGGTGCTGCTGGACATCATGCTTCCGGGCATGGACGGCATGCAGGTGCTGACGCAGCTGCGCAACGATCCCGCTACCGCCACGGTTCCCATCATGATGCTGACGGCAAAGGGCACGGAGCTCGACAAGGTCCAGGGCCTGGACGCCGGCGCGGACGACTACTTGGCGAAGCCGTTCGGCATGATGGAGCTTGTCAGCCGCTGCAAGGCGCTGCTGCGCCGCGCGAAGCTGGACTCCACAGCGCCGGAGGATCGCCTGACGTGCGGCCCCATCTCCGTGGACACGCGGGCGCATGAGGTTCATGTCAACGGCGTCCTGGTGGAGCTGACGCTGAAGGAATTCGAGCTGCTGCGCGCCCTGATCGCCCACGAGGGCCAGGCGCTTTCGCGTACGCAGCTGTTAGAGGACGTCTGGCATATTACGTTCGTCGGCGAGACACGCACGGTTGACGCGCATATCCAGACGTTGCGCCGCAAGCTTTCCGACGCCTGCCCGGGTACGGACCATCTCATCCAGACCGTCCGCGGCGTGGGTTATCGTATCAAGCCCGTGGAAGACTAGCGGATGCCCGGACATGTTCCCGGCCGCGAACGCGGCAGTTTGGCACGGCATATCTTCGCAGGATTGACGGGCTTTTCCATATTGGCCATGGTGGTTTTTGCCGTGGCTGCCATCTCCATGTTTTACAACTCGTACGAGACGGATGCGGAGAACCAGCTTCTCGGCCAGGTGCGCCAGACGGCATCTCAGCTTGACGGCAAGACCGCGAAGGAGCAGAAGGCGTATCTGGAATCCGTGCCGTGGTCGGGCTTGCGCTGCACGCTGATCGAGAAAGATGGCACGGTCTCGTACGACAACCAGGTTGATGTCTCGCAGTTGGGCAATCATTCCGACCGCACGGAGTTCAAGCAGGCAGAGGAGAACGGCGAATCGTCCATCCTGCGCTATTCCGATACGTTGGGCCAGCAGACCATCTATGCGGCCGAGCGTCTGACGGACGGATCCGTGGTCCGCTTGGCGGAAACGCGGCATTCCCTTCTCTCGTTCCTAGAGGGCATGCTTCCCTCGCTGCTGCTGGCGGCGGCGCTCATCGTGGCCGTGGGATTCGGTCTGTCGCGTGTGCTGACGCGCCACATCATGCGCCCGATCGACCGCATGGACCTGAGCAATCCCCTGAACAACGATATCTACGTGGAGATGCGGCCGCTGATGCAGCGCATCTCCGACCAGCAGAACCAGCTGCGCCGGCAGAACAAGGAACTGGAGGCGGCCGTGGAGACGCGTCGCGAATTCTCCGCGAACGTGAGCCATGAGATGAAGACGCCGCTGCAGGTCATCAGCGGGTATTCCGAATTGATGCAGGCGGGCATTGTCAGCCAGCAGGACACGGCGAAGTTCGCCGGGCTCATCCATTCCGAGGCGGAGTCCATGCGCGCGCTTATCGACGACGTGCTGACGCTGTCACGCTTGGACGAATCTGCGCTGGGGCAGGCCGAGATCTCGGATGTCGACCTGGTCTGGGTGGCACAGCAGGTGGCGGATCGCCTGAAGACGGTCGCGGACGAACGGCAGGTGACCGTGGAGCTGGAGCCGGCGGACGAGCCCATCCGCGTGCGCGGCGCCGAGACGCTGCTGGAGGAGACATTCTACAACCTGATAGACAACGCCATCCGCTACAACCATCCCGGCGGCAAGGTGAAGGTTTCGTTCCGCACGTTGGAGCGCGACGGAAGCAATCGCGTGGAATTCACGGTATCCGATACCGGCCCGGGCATTCCTCCCGAGATGCGCGAGCGCGTGTTCGAGCGCTTCTACCGCCTTGAAGAGGGGCGTTCGCGCGAAACGGGCGGCACGGGCCTGGGACTGGCCATTGTGAAGCACACCGTGCAGCGCTACGACGGCACCGTGACCATTAAGGACGCGCCCGGCGGCGGATCGGCATTCGTCGTGGACCTGCCCGCCGCGTCGTGACGGCCTGCCGGCTGCGCCGGCGGGAAACCCGGTCCTTGCGGGCCGTATAAGCAACACCAAGACAGCGCCGCTGCGGCGGACGAAAGGGGAACCGATGCCCAGATACGGCATTATCGACGTTGGATCGAACACTATTCGCCTGTGCGTATACGACGTCTCGGAACGCAAGGGCGACAAGCTGCCCCATCTTTCCACGTTGCTGAACCATAAGATTATGGCCGGCCTTGCGTCGTATGTCGTCGACGGCGCCATGAGCGACCAGGGCATCGCGCAGGCCGTCTCCCAGAAGGTTGAATGCCATAACGATGATACA
>USAB01000092.1 GCA_900552585.1 uncultured Coriobacteriaceae bacterium | reverse complement strand
CGGCCGCCTCGAACGTCACGTCCTCGCTCTGCTTCGGCTCGGTGACGTACAGCACGGTGACCACAGCCTCGGGGTCGTCGGACACCAATTCCAGCGCCCGCTGCAGCGCATGCATGGCATGGACGGACTTGTCGTACGGAACGAGCACGTTCTTGTAGATCATAATGCCTTCCCTTCGCGAAAAGCGTCGTACCATGCGGCGCTTTCTTAGGCTGAGGCATATTGTAACGTAGTAGTATGTCCCGCAAGTAAACTCTCGCCGAAAGCTCGGCGGAAAGAAGGAACGGTCATGCCCATTACCGAAACGCTTGTGCACAATGCAACGTTCCACGGCGACGAAGTGGCGCTGGTGGAGATAAACCCCGCCATCCGCGAAACGCGCGGAGACAACTGGCGCGACTACGAGCTGGTGGAGGCGAACCCCGCGAAACGCTACCGCCGCGAGATCACGTGGCGCATGTTCAACAACAACGCGAACCGCTTCGCGCACATGCTGCTGAACTCCGGCGTCGGCAAGCAGCACAAGGTGGCCGTGCTGCTGATGAACTGCTTGGAATGGCTTCCCGTCTACTTCGGCGTGCTGAAATCTGGTGCCGTGGTGGTTCCCATGAACTACCGGTACACGGCGGACGAGATCAAATACTGCCTGGGCCTGGCGGATTGCGACACGCTCGTCTTCGGGCCGGAGTTCGTCAGCCGCATCCAGGAGATCGTCGACCAGATTCCCACGGTGTCCCACCTGTACTACGTGGGCAAGGACTGCCCGTCCTTCGCAGAATCCTACGACGAGCGCATCGTGCACTTCGCATCCGAAGAGCCCGATGTCGCGCTGACGGATGCCGACGACGCCGCCATCTACTTCTCGTCCGGCACGACGGGCTTTCCGAAGGCCATCCTGCATAACCACGAGAGCCTGGTGGCCTCCGCGGAAACGGAGATCCACCATCACGGCCAGACGCGCGACGACGTGTTCCTGTGCATTCCCCCGCTGTACCACACGGGCGCAAAGATGCATTGGTTCGGCAGCCTGCTGTCCTGCTCGCGCGCCGTTCTGCTGCGCGGCGTGCGCCCCAGCTGGATCCTGCGCACCATCTCCGAGGAGAACTGCACCATCGTCTGGCTGCTGGTGCCGTGGGCGCAGGACATCCTGGACTCCATCGATGCCGGCGACATCGACCTGGAGGACTACCGCCTGGACCAATGGCGCCTCATGCACATCGGCGCACAGCCCGTGCCGCCGTCGCTCATCCGGCGCTGGCACGCCCTTTTCCCGGACCAGCAGTACGACACGAATTACGGCCTGTCCGAAGCCATCGGGCCGGGCTGCGTGCATCTGGGCGTGGAGAACATCGACCACGTGGGCGCCATCGGCGTTCCCGGCTGGCATTGGCAGGCCGAGGTGCGCGGCGATGACGGCAAGCCCGTGGAACCCGGCAGCGGCCAGGTGGGCGAGCTGTGCGTGAAGGGCCGCGGCCTGATGACATGCTATTACCACAACCCGGAGGCCACGGCAGAAGTGCTGCGCGACGGCTGGCTGTACACCGGCGACATGGCCGAAGTGGATGCCGACGGGTTCATCTACCTGGTGGACCGCAAGAAGGACGTCATCATCTCCGGCGGCGAAAACCTGTACCCCGTCCAGATCGAGGACTTCCTGCGCGCGAACGACGCCATCAAGGACGTGGCTGTCATCGGCCTGCCCGACACGCGCCTGGGCGAGATAGCGGCCGCCGTCATCGAGGTGAAGCCGGACCACACGCTGACGGAGGAGCAGGTCAACGAGTTCTGCCTGGACCTGCCGCGCTACAAGCGCCCGCGCAAGATCATCTTCGACGACGTGCCGCGCAACCCCACAGGAAAGATAGAAAAACCTGCCATCCGTGCGAAGTACGGCGCAACGCGCCTGGTCGAACGCGAAAACGAGGCCTAAGCGCCACCGCTTTCGCCCGCATTCCGCACGCTTGCCGCACCCGCCGCGAATCGTTCCGCGGCGGGTGCTTCGCTATAATCGGAAGCGAACGAAACGCGCACCCATGCGCCTTCCCGCACGCAAGCGCGCAGAACCGCACTACCAGATGCAAGGAGCTCTATGGCAGCACGCCGTCCTACCGCATCGCATTCCGCCAATGCACGCCGCCCCATCCGCCTGATACTGCTGGCCGTGGCGATAGCCTGCGTCATCGCCCTGTTCGCGAATCTGGGCACGTCCGGCTGCCAAGGCGGCAACGATAACCAGCCCACCGCCGCCGAACAGGCCGAATACGCCGGCAAAACGCTGTACCAGTACAACCTGGACCGCGGCGCGCTGGCGCTCAACGACTACGACTACTCGAACCTGGAGAGCTACGACGGCAACAAGTACTACGTAAAGGGCAGCAACGTGGTGTCAACGATGGGCATCGACGTGTCCGAGAGCCAGAACAGCATCAACTGGTCGAAGGTGGCGGCCAGCGGCATCGACTTCGCCATGGTCCGCCTGGGCTACCGCGGCTACACGGAAGGCAAAGTGCAGAAGGACGCGAACTACGCCACGAACATCAAGGAGGCAAAGGCGGCCGGCCTGAAGGTGGGTGTGTACTTCTTCTCCCAGGCCACCACGGAAGACGAGGCCCGCGAAGAGGCGAAATACGTCGTGGACCACCTGGGCAGCACGCAGCTGGATTACCCCGTGGTGTTCGACCTGGAAACGGACGTGAACGACAACGCGCGGACGAAGGACCTGACCTCCGATGAGATCACGGCCGTCGCGCTGGCATTCTGCCAGACCATCGAAGATGCCGGCTACACGCCCATGGTGTACCTGAACAAGGAAGCGGCCACGCACAAGTTCGACCTGTCGCAGCTGCAGAGCTATCCCCTGTGGTATGCCGAGTACAACGATACGCCCACGCTGGGCTTCGACTTCGCCATGTGGCAGTACACGGAGAACGGCACCGCCTTCGGCGTCGATGGCAACGTGGACCTGGACCTGCTCTTCGACGAATCGAAGCTGGCCGTGAAGACGAGCGACGGCCAGGATTCGTCAAGCTCCACCGCATCGTAGTGCCCGCCCGAGCGGCGGCATGCGTCTCGCGACGGCGTGCACCTTGCAGCGGCATGCGCCGCACACCGAGCCGTGCGCTCTTTCGGCGGATGCGCCGCTCCCCCCGGCGCCCCGCAGACGTGCGGTTTCGCGCCGCCGCGACCAATTTTTCACCGCCCGCCACCCATAGCATCCCGTTTCCCGATACAATATTCTTTACGTGTAATACTCTGGCATGCTTTTTTGTTGCGCATTTCGCGGCGGGCACTGCCAGACGGGCTCCGGCCCGAATGTCCCTTATGAAAGGTTCTGCTCATGGCCAGATACAAGATGAATGTCAAGAACGTGGTAGAGATCATCGTTGCCGCCGCCATCACATTCCTCATCCTGGAGCTGCTCGGCGTCTTCTACGGCTAACACGCAGCACGCTCGGACGAACCCTATTCGCTCAAAGGAGACTGAGAGATCCATGCCCGATATTCTGCTGACCCTCTGGATCATTGCCACGTTCATCCTGCTGATCACGGAATTCACGAAGGTCACCGGCGACTTCTTCCCATTCGTGGGAGGCGGCGTGGGCGCCATCGTGTGCTTCCTGCTGGGATTCGGCCCGGTGATCCAGGTGGTGGTGTTCGCCATCATCTCCGCCGTGCTGTGGTTCACGGCGCGGCCGGTGTTCCAGCGCCGCCAACGCGACCTGGTAGCGAAGCCGGCCATTGACCCGGATGCCCATATCGGCGAGAAGGTGCTGGTCACGGGCAAGATCGACGATCGCGGCTGGGGTCGCATCGCGCTGGGCGACACGGAATACCGCGCCCGTGCCGAAAACCCCGCTGAGAAGTACAACGTGGCCGATCACGTAAAGATCGTCGGCGTGGACGGCCAGTGGGTTATTGTGCGGAAATAAACCTGCATGGATATGCCGGAGGCGCACCGGCAGCAATACACGGCCGATGAACAGGCGGCCGGCCCGCCCTTCGCGGGGGTGATTGGGAAAGGTGGAACAATGAAAGTCGCGTACTTCCCCGGGTGCATGGTAGACATGATGTATCCCGAGGTGGGCATCGCAGGTCTCCATGTCCTGGAGCGCTTGGGCTGCCAAGTGGAGTTGCCGAAAAACCAAGTCTGCTGCGGACAGCCGCTGCTGAACTCCGGTTACACGAAGGAAACGCTGCCGATGATCAAGAACATCATCGACGCGTACAGTCAGTACGACTGCGTGGTGTCCCTGACCGGCTCCTGCATGTTCGCCATCGTGGACGAATATCCGAAGCTGCTGGGCAACGACCCCATTTACGGCCCACGCATCAAGCGCCTGCAGTCCAGCTTCCATGAATTCACGGACTTCATTGTCAACGTCCTGGGCATCACCGATGTCGGAGCACATTTGGACGCGAAGGTCACGTACCACAAAAGCTGCCACCTGACGCGCCTGCTGGGTGTGAAAGAGCCTCCGCTGACGCTGCTCGAGAACGTCCACGGGCTGGAATACGTGGAGATGGAGCATGCCGACCGCTGCTGCGGCTTCGGCGGCACGTTCTCTGTGAAGGAGCCGGCCATCTCCGGCGAGATGGTGAAGGAGAAATGCCGCACCATCGCCGCAACCGGCGCCGACATCGTCTGCGGCGCCGATCAGGCCTGTCTGATGAACATCAAGGGCGGCCTGGCGCGCCTGCGCCGCAACGGCGAGATCGACCGCGACATCCGCGTCATGCACATCGCCGAGATTCTGGACAACTAGGAGCGCAGCCGAATGAGTATCCTCTACTACCAAAACGAGACGCTGGACGAGCGCGTCAACGCCAGCCTGTACGACGATTTCAAGCACAACGCCATTATGACGGCACAGGAGACGTTCTATAAGAAGCGTAAGGCGCTGGTCGACGCCATGCCGGATTGGGAGCAGTACCGCGAGACTGCAAAGAACATCCGCCAGCATGTGAACAACAACCTGGACTTCTACGTGCGTGAATTCGTGGAGAACACCACGAAGCGCGGCAATATCGTGCATCTTGCCCCCACCGCTGAAGACGCTATCAACGAGGTCATCGACATCTGCGAGGCCGTGAACGCGAAGCATATCGTGAAGTCGAAGAGCATGATGTCCGAGGAGATCGGCGTCAACGACGAGCTGGCCGCTGTGGGCGTGCAGGTCACGGAAACGGACTGCGCCGAGCACATCATCCAGACCGCCGGCGACAAGCCGTCGCACATCGTAGTTCCCGCGCT
Organism: uncultured Coriobacteriaceae bacterium; assembly: GCA_900552585.1. Lineage (GTDB taxonomy): Bacteria > Actinomycetota > Coriobacteriia > Coriobacteriales > Eggerthellaceae > UMGS1519. The sequence goes on along the minus strand of USAB01000092.1, from coordinate 2,013 downwards.
GCATTTCGACCGCAAGGCCATCGCCGAGCTGTACCGCAAGAAGCGCGGCTACACGGGCACGGACAACCCGGAGGAAATCACGCACTTCCTGCGCAAGATCCTGCGCCAGGAGTTCCTGACGGCCGACATCGGCATGCGCGGCTGTAACTTCCCCGTTGCGAGCACCGGGTCCCTGACGCTGGTGACGAACGAGGGCAACGGCCGCATGGTGGACAGCGTGCCGCAGGTGCAGATCGTGCTTGCGGGCATCGACCGCATCGTGCCCGACCTGGATTCGCTCGACGTGATGATGGCGCTGCTGGTCCGCAGCTCCGTGGGCGCGAAGATGACAAACTACTTCACCATCGACTCCGGCCCGCGCCGCAGCGACGAGAAGGACGGCCCGCGCGAGGTGCACGTCATCCTGATCGACAACGGCCGCAGCCAGCTGCTGGGCACGGAATTCCAGGACATGATGCGCTGCATCCGCTGCGGCGCCTGCCTGAACACCTGCCCCGTGTACCGCCACATCACCGGCCACAGCTACGGCTCCATCTACCCGGGCCCCATGGGCATCGTGCTCACGCCCGCCCTGCTGGGCTACGAGCAGACCAGCGAGCTGCCGTTCGCGTGCAGCCTGTGCGGCGCATGCGACGATGACTGCCCCGTGAAGATCCCGCTGCATGAGCTGATCCTGAAGCATCGCATGAACATCGTGGATGCCGGCCAGCAGAAGCATCCGGAGGAAGTGCCCGCGTTCGAGGCCGCCGGCGTGGTCTTGGGCAACCGCCCGCTGTACGACGCCAGCCTGAAGGTGGCCAGCTTCGGCATGAAGCTGCTCAGCGGCACGAAGGATTCCCTGGACGACCGCCAGGAGTTCATCCCGGTCATCGGCAACTGGTTGCAGACCCGCGACATCGACAACCTGGCCACGGAGAAGTTCCGCGACTGGTACTTCAAGCGCGAGCGAAAGCAAGCCGCGGCGCAGATGCAGGAGCAGAGCTACATCACCATCTCCCAAGAAGATCTGGACAACTTCTACGAAGCCCGCAATCAGGACGGAAAGGGGAGCCTGTAATGACGGCGAACGAACCCACTCTGGAGCAGTTCCTTGCTCCCATTTCCCGACATCTCGGCCATGCCGTGCCGCATATCAGCGCGCCGCTGGAGACGGCGGACATGATTCCGCCGCACGTGACGGACGGCCTGACGCATGACCAGCTGGTGGAACGCTTCGTAAGCGAAGCAACCGCCCTGCGCGCGGAAATCCACCGAGCCACGAAGGAAACGCTGCCGGACGTGCTGGCAGAGACGCTCGAGGGCCTGGGCGGCGGCAAGATCGCCGTCCCCGACGACGAGCGCATCGAGCAACTGGGCATGCAGCCCGCCCTGGACCGCGCAGCCGAGGAGGTCGTGCGCTGGGATCCTTCGCAGGACCGCGACTGGAACGTCTCGCGCACGGAGCAGTGCAACATCGGCGTGACGTTCGCCCGCGCCGCCATTGCGGAGACCGGCACCATCATGCAGCCGTGCAGCAGCAAGTGCGGCCGCACCATCAGCCTACTGCCGAACTACCATGTGGCCATCATCGACTCGAAGGACGTCGTTGCCGCGCTGCGCGACGCCCTGAAGATCATGGACGACATGGCGGATGAGAACGGCGACGGCCTGCCCTCGCAGGTCTGCTTCATCTCCGGCCCGTCGAACACGTCCGACATCGAACTGGTGCGCGTGGACGGCGTGCACGGCCCCATCAAGGTGGCCTACATCCTGTTGGACGACTAGCGGATGGCAGAATAGAAGGCGCCGCCCGCATGGCCCGCATGAACGCCTCTGACTATCGACGGCTCTCGGCACGAGCGCGCTCCCGCGACGGGGGCGCCCGGCTGAGGGCCGTCGATCATCTTTGTGTGCTTGCCGTAGCATGCGCCTATGCGCTGATGCTGGCATGGCTGCTGTTCACGGGCGATGTCCGCTTCTGGCTTGTTCTCTTGGGGCCTGCCAGCGGATTCTTGGCGCTCAGCGCGCTGCGCC
>USAB01000091.1 GCA_900552585.1 uncultured Coriobacteriaceae bacterium | reverse complement strand
TACATCAGCTATGATCTGATCGCGAAGGTCATTGGCCGCGGCGAGGGCGTGACCCCCGCCATGGCGCAGCGCATCGAGACGGAGATCCGCTACGCCGGGTACATTGCGCGGGAGGAGCGGATCATACGGGATATTCAGCGGCACGAAAATGTGAAGATCCCCGACGACTTTGACTATGCGCCGATTGAGACGATGACGCTGGAATCCCGCGAGAAGCTGACGAAGATAAGGCCGCGCACGCTGGCACAGGCCGGGCGGATACCGGGTGTATCGCCAAGCGACCTGGCGCAGCTGAGTATTGTGCTGCTGAAGCTGAAATAAACAGGATGCCTTCTCCCGCGAGGGAGAAGGTGCCCGAGGCCCCGCCCGAGGGCGGATGAGGGGAGAGTCCCCGCAACCGCTCGTTCACGGGCTATAACGGCAAGCCCGGCCCTCATCAGTCGGCGGGCGGGCCGCCGACAGCTTCCCCCGCGGGGGAAGCCGCCCCACCATATACGTTTTGCTTGCATTTTTATACAAAATATGCTACTATAAGTTGAATAACATACAGGAGGAACAAATTATGGCACGCGAAGCACTTGAAGTTTTAAAGGAATGTGAAGCATTTTTAGAGGGGCACTTCCTGCTTTCCTCCGGGCGCCACTCCGGCGCTTACTGCCAGATGGCATTTCTGCAGCAGTACCCCGACAAGGCCGCCGAGGTCATGGCCCCGGTTGCCGAGAAGCTCAAGGAGCTGAACATTGACGTCGTGGTCGGCCCTGCCATGGGCGGCATCGTCTACGCCTACGAGCTGGGCCGCCAGATGGGCAAGCGCGCCATCTTCACCGAGCGCGTCGACAACGTCATGACCCTCAAGCGCTTCAGGATCAACCCGGGTGAGCGCTGCATCATTGCCGAGGACGTCGTCACCACCGGTGTTTCCAGCCTCGAGACCAAGCGCGTCATCGAGGAAAACGGCGGCATCTGCGTGGGCATTGCCTGCGTCGTGGACCGCACCCGCGCCGAGGCCCCGTCCCCGATCCCCATCGTCGCCAGCGCCCTCAAGCTCGACCTGCCCAACTACGCCCCTGAGGAATGCCCCATCTGCAAGGAGGGCAAGCTGCCGCTGGTGCACCTGGGCAGCCGCAAAATGAAGGAAGCTGCGAAGCAAACCCTGTAAAAGATAGGAGATAGGAGATGGGTACAGTTTGCCTTTTCTCCTCTCTCCTCACTCCATATCTTAAATGTAAAGTGAGAGGCTACCAACTATGCAGGCATATCTGATATTGGCCAATGGCCGGGTGTTCCGCGGCGTCAGCGTAGGCTGCCCCGGTACCACCATCGGTGAGGTCGTCTTTGCAACCGGTATGGTCGGCTTTGAGGAAACCCTGACCGACCCCAGCTACTACGGCCAGATCATCACCCAGACCTATCCGCTCATCGGCAACTACGGCATGAACAGTGAGGATGTCGAGAGCACGAAGATTTGGGCCAGGGGCTACATTGTGCGCGAGGCGTGCAAGACCCCGTCCAACTTCCGCAGTGAGGAAACGCTGGATGCCTTCCTGAAAAAGAACGGCATCATCGGCATTGAGGGCATCGACACCCGCAGCCTGACCCGCACCCTGCGGGAGAGCGGCGTTATGAACGGCGCGATCACCACCGAGTTCGACCCCGACGCCGAGCCGGAGAAGAAGGCCGCGCTGCTGCCCGAGATCGCCGCCTACGCCGTTGTCGACGCCGTCAAGACCGTCACCTGCCGCGAGGCCGTGACCTATGAGCCGACGGCTGCCGGTGCATGGGGTGACACACCGCTGCACGTAGCGCTGCTCGACCTGGGCTGCAAGAACAACATTGTGCGCTGCCTGCAGAAGCGCGGCTGCCGCGTGACCGTGCTGCCCGGCACGACCACCGCCGCCGAGCTGGCCGCCCTCAACCCCGACGGCCTCATGCTCTCCAACGGCCCCGGCGACCCGGCAGAGAACGTGGAAATCATCGCGAACATCCGTGAAATGCTGAGCACCGGCATCCCGACCTTCGGCATCTGCCTGGGCCACCAGATGATCAGCAAGGCGGCCGGCGCCCAGATGGAGAAGCTGAAGTTCGGCCATCGCGGCGGCAATCAGCCCGTCATGAACCTGCTCACGGGGCGCGTGGAGATCACGGCGCAGAACCATGGCTTCGGCCTGGTGTTCCCCAGCCTAGGCGATCTGATTCCCGAGCTTTCCGGCGGCCATAGCGCGCATTACAACGACCTGCGATTCTGGACGCGCGAGAAAGTGGCACCCGTGGTGGACAACGAACGCTTCGGCCGCATCCGTCTGACGCACGTGAACTTGAATGACGGCACGTGCGAGGGCATCCAGTTCCTGGATATCCCGGCGTTCAGCGTGCAGTACCATCCTGAGGCAAGCCCGGGACCCACGGATGCGCATTACCTGTTCACGGCGTTTGCCCGCCTCATGGACGGCGTTCAGGATTACTTGGACATCGACATCGCGCAGGATCGCCTGGCGGGATGGAAGTTCGGCGCAGAGGGCGCTTCGGCCGAAGTTGTCGTCGGCGGTGCCTATTCGGAAACGGAAACCCGGGAAGGGGGTGGTCTCGATGCCTAAGCGCACCGATTTGAAACGGATCCTGGTCATCGGATCGGGACCCATCGTCATCGGCCAGGCGTGCGAGTTCGACTACTCCGGCGCCCAGGCCTGCAAGGTTCTGCGCGAAGACGGCTACGAGGTCATCCTGGTGAATTCGAACCCGGCCACCATCATGACGGACCCCGCGCTTGCGGCCCGCACGTACGTGGAGCCCATCACGGCCGATTTCATCGAGCAGATTATCGCGAAGGAGCATCCGGACGCGCTGCTGCCCACGCTGGGCGGGCAGACGGGCCTGAATGCAGCCGTCGAGCTTGCCGAGAAGGGCATTCTGGACAAGTATGGCGTGGAGATGATCGGCTGCGACCTGGAGGCCATCAAGCGCGGCGAGGACCGCAAGCTGTTCAACGAGTGCATGGCCGACCTGGGCCTGGAAGTGGCGCGCAGCGGCTATGCGTACTCCATGGAGGACGCGCTGGAGCTGGTGGAGACCATCGGCTATCCGTGCGTGCTGCGCCCGTCGTTCACGCTGGGCGGCGCCGGCGGCGGCATCGCGCATGACGAGGCCGAGCTGCGCTCCATCGTGGGCCAGGGCCTGGAGCTTTCCCCGGCGCACGAGGTCCTGGTGGAGGAGTCCATCGAGGGCTGGAAGGAATACGAGATGGAGGTCATGCGCGACAAGGCCGGGAACGGCATCATCGTGTGCTCCATCGAGAACTTCGATGCCATGGGCGTCCATACGGGCGATTCCATCACGGTGGCGCCTGCGCAGACGCTCTCCGATGTGGAGTATCAGCGCATGCGCGTTGCGAGCTTGGCCATCCTGGAGAAGATCGGTGTCGAGACGGGCGGCTCGAACGTGCAGTTCGCTGTGAACCCGAAGAATGGACGCATGGTGGTCATCGAGATGAATCCCCGCGTATCCCGTTCTTCCGCGCTCGCATCGAAGGCGACAGGCTTCCCCATTGCGAAGGCCGCCGCGCGCCTGGCCGTGGGCTACACGCTGGACGAGATTGTGAACGACATCACGAAGGCCACGCCCGCCTGCTTCGAGCCCAGCATCGACTACTGCGTAGTGAAGGTTCCGCGCTTCGCGTTCGAGAAGTTCGAGGGCACGGACGACACGCTGTCCACGCGCATGAAGGCCGTGGGTGAGGTCATGGCCATCGGTCGCACGTTCGAGGAGGCACTGGGCAAGGCGCTGCGTTCGCTGGAGAACGGACACTCCGGTCTGGGCTGCGACGGCTCCGACAAGATCGACGAGGACCGCTTCGAGGAGCTGGTGGGCCGTCCTACGGCGGACCGCGTGTGGTACATGGGCGAGGCGCTGCGCCGCGGCTGGTCCGTGGAGCGCGTGTGCGAGGCCACGGGCATCGACCCGTTCTTCGTGAACCGCATGGCCGATATCGTGGCCGTGCAGGAGGGCCTGCGCGGTACGGCGCTTGCCGACATCGATGCGGACGCCATGCTGGTGGCGAAGCAGTACGGCCTCTCCGACGTGCAGATTGCATACCTGACCGGCTCCGATGAGCTGTCCGTGCGCGCGCACCGCAAGAAGCTGGGTGTCGTGCCCGTGTTCAAGACGGTCGACACGTGCGCGGCCGAGTTCGCCAGCGAGACGGAATACCATTACAAAACGTACGAACGAGGCGGCTCCGAGGTTCGCCCGAAGACGAAGCGCCGTGTCATGATCCTGGGCGCCGGCCCGAACCGCATCGGCCAGGGCATCGAGTTCGACTACTGCTGCGTGCATGCAAGCTACGCGCTGCATGATGCCGGCTACGAGACCATCATGGTGAACTGCAACCCCGAGACGGTGTCCACGGACTACGACACGTCCGACAAGCTGTACTTCGAGCCGCTGACGTTCGAGGACGTCATGGACATCGTGGATGTCGAAGACCCCGACGGCGTGGTGGTCACGCTGGGCGGCCAGACGCCGCTGAAGCTGGCGAACGCGCTGCAGCAGGCCGGAGTCCATATCATGGGCACGGACCCGGAGGCCATCGACCTGGCCGAGGACCGCGAGCGCTTCGCCGCCGTGCTGGATGAGCTGGATATCACGTACCCGAAGGCGGGCGAGGCCACCACGTTCGAGGAGGCCTGCGCCGTTGCCGAGGATATCGGGTTCCCGCTGCTCGTGCGCCCCAGCTACGTGCTGGGCGGCCGCGGCATGGCCATCGTGTACGACAAGACGGCGCTGCGCAAGTACATGGGCGAGGCGGCGAAGATCAGCCCCGACCATCCCGTCTACCTGGACAAGTTCCTGGAGACGGCCGTGGAATGCGACGTGGATGCGGTGTGCGATGGCGAACAGGTGTACGTGGGCGGCGTGCTGGAGCACATCGAGATGGCCGGCATCCACTCCGGCGACTCCGCGTGCTGCACGCCTCCGTTCGCGCTGAGCGAGTCCATCGTGTCGCGCCTGCGCAACATCACGCGCATGCTGGCGCTGCGCCTGGGCGTGCGCGGCCTGATCAACATCCAGTTCGCCATCAAGGATAACGTGGTGTACGTGATCGAGGCGAACCCGCGTGCGAGCCGCACGGTCCCGTTTGTATCGAAATCCACGGGTGTGCCGCTGGCGAAGGTGGCCGCGCGCGTTATGGCCGGCGAGAGCCTGGCCAGCCTGAACCTTCCCGATGACGAGCGACGCCTGACGCACTTCTGCGTGAAGGAGGCCGTCATGCCGTTCGGGCGCTTCCCGGGATCGGACGTCGTGCTGGGGCCCGAGATGAAGTCCACGGGCGAGGTCATGGGCGTGGCCGACAACTTCCCGGCCGCCTATGCGAAGACGCAGCTGGCCGTGGATTACGACCTGCCGGAGAAGGGCACCGTGTTCATCTCCGTGACGGACGAGGAGAAGCGCGACTTCACCATGATTGCCCGCGACCTGGTGCGCCTGGGCTTCGACCTGGTGGCAACGGAGGGCACGGCCCGTGCGCTGCGCGCCGCCGGCATACCGGTGGAGACGGTCCGCAAGGTCCACGAGGGCGGCACGAAGATCAAGGAGATGGTCGCGAACGGCGACATCGTGCTGATGATCAACACGCCGTTCGGCCATGCGAGCCATGATGACGGCTACGAGCTGCGCCTGGAGGCAGTGAAGCACGGCGTGACGTATGTGACCACGTTCGCAGCGGCGCAGGCCATGACGGCGGCGATCGAGGTGGCGCGCCAGAACGGGCTGCCTGTCATCGCGCTGCAGGACATGCCGCAGTGGGAGGGCTGATGCGTGAGCGAGACGAATGACCGACCGAAGCCCGTGCAGGGGCTTGCCCGCATAACGGCGAACGACCTGCTGGACGGCAATCTGTACCTGATGACGCTGGAGGCGCCGCGCATCGCGGCGTCCGTCCAGCCCGGGCAGTTCATCCACCTGCGCGTGCCGGGCATGGGCGACCATATCCTGCGCCGTCCGTTCGGCGTGTACGACTGCGATTTGAATGCCGGCACGATCGACGTGCTCTACCAGGTGGTGGGGCATGGCACAAAGCACATGTCCTCGCTTCCCGCGGGCACGCAGTGCGACGTGATGGGACCGCTGGGCCGCGGATGGTCGTTGCCCCAGGGCATGAAGCGCGCGCTGGTGGTGGCCGGCGGCGCCGGAGCGGCGCCGTTGTACCTGTTCACGGGCCGGCTGCTGGAATCCGGCGTGGAGACGGACGTGGTGCTGGGCGCCCAGACGAAGGGCAGCCTGGTGATGTACGACCGCTTCGAGAAGCTGCTCGGGCGGGCACCGGCATGCTCCACGGACGACGGCACGTTCGGCTATGCCGGATTCGCCACGCTGCCGGCGGCGGAGCTGCTCCGGGAGAACGAGTACGACATGGTGTACTGCTGCGGCCCCGAGCCGCTCATGCGCTCCGTGGCGCGGCTGGCGGCAGATAATGGCGCCGCCTGCCAGGTGTCGCTGGAAAAGCGCATGGCATGCGGCGTGGGCGCCTGCCTGTCGTGCATCGTGGAGACCACGGAGGGCCGCAAGCGCTCTTGCGTCGACGGGCCCGTATTCCCTGCAGAGAAGGTGGTGTGGGCATGAGCGATGTGAGCATGGAAGTCAATCTGGGCGGCCTGATCATGCGCAATCCCGTTACAGATGCATCTGGCACGTTCGCGGCCGGGCGCGAGTACAACGATTTCACGGATGTCTCGCGCATGGGCGCTGTCACCACGAAGGGCGTCTCCCTGAACGGGTGGCCCGGGAACCCGGCGCCGCGCATTGCCGAGACGCCGTCCGGGATGCTGAACTCCATCGGGTTGCAGAATCCGGGCGTCCAGGTCATGATCCAGAAGGACCTGGAATGGCTGGCAGGCATCGACGTTCCGGTCATCGTGAACGTCTCCGGTCATTCCGTCGAGGAATACGCCCAGGTCATCGAGGCGCTTGACGACCAGCCTACCGTGTCCGCATACGAGGTGAACATCTCGTGTCCGAACGTGGATGCGGGCGGCATGACGTTCGGCACAGATCCGCACATGGCGCAAACCGTCGTGTCGGCGTGCCGGCAGAAGACGCGCAAGCCGCTCATCGTGAAGCTGACGCCGAACGTCACGGACGTCACTGAGATCGCCCGCGCGGCCGTAGAGGGCGGCGCCGATGCGGTGTCGCTCATCAACACGCTGCTGGGCATGGCCATCGATGCCCGCACGCGCCGGCCGAAGCTGGCCCGCGTGGGGGGCGGCCTGTCCGGCCCGGCCGCGAAGCCG
>USAB01000090.1 GCA_900552585.1 uncultured Coriobacteriaceae bacterium | reverse complement strand
GACGGTGCACCGTCGCTCCGGCCGGCCCCCGCCTCAATCTCGGCCGGCTCGTGACCGAACAGCTGCACGCCCACGCTGTCTTCCCCCGGGCCCAGGTCCAGCAGACCCGCCGTCTTGCCGTTGCGGTAGCTCAGCCCCTTCGCGCTGACCATCTCCGTGAATGCAAGCGAGGCGCCCTGCTCTCGGCACAGCAGCCGGAACACCGGGTCCGTGACGCCAGCCATAGGCGCCAGTATCAACGGGTGCGCCGCATAGAACGCACGCATGTCGGAACGCTGCATGGGGCTATTCCTCGTCCACTTTGAGGATGGCCATGAACGCCTCTTGGGGCACATCCACGCTGCCGATGCTCTTCATGCGCTTCTTGCCCTGGCGCTGCTTCTCCAGCAGCTTGCGCTTACGCGAGATATCGCCGCCGTAGCACTTCGCAAGCACGTCCTTGCGCTTCGCCTTGACGGTGGTGCGGGCCAGCACGCGACCGCCCACGACTGCCTGGATGGGCACCTCGAACAGCTGGCGCGGGATAATCTCCTTCAGCTTCGCGGTCAGGCGGCGACCGACGTCGTACGCTTTATCGCGATGGACGATGAACGAGAGCGCGTCGATGGGATCGCCGGCAAGGAGGATGTCGAGCTTCACCAGGTCGGCGGGCTGGTATCCGCCGAACTCGTAGTCAAGCGTGGCATAGCCCTTCGTATGGCTTTTAAGCTGGTCGAAGTAATCCATGATGAGCTCGCCCAAGGGCATGTCCCACTGCAGCTCAACGGTGGTGGGCGTGAGGTAGTTCATGGTCTTGAACACACCGCGGCGCGCCACGGTCAGGTCCATGACGGCGCCCACGTAGTCGGGCGGTACCATGATCTTCGCCTTCAGGTACGGCTCCTCGATATGGTCGATCTCGCTGAAGTCCGGCATGTCCTGCGGCGAATGCAGCGACAGCATCTCCTTGCCCTTGCCGCGCAGGAACACGTGGTACTCCACACTGGGGGCCGTGGCGATGAGATCCAGGTTGAACTCGCGCTCCAGGCGCTCCTTCACCACTTCCATATGCAGCAGGCCCAGGAAGCCGACGCGGAAGCCGAAGCCCAACGCGTGGCTGGTCTCAGGATCGTACACAAGCGCAGGGTCGTTGAGCTTCAACTTCTCCAGCGCGTCCTTCAGCGGCTCGTACTGGTCGCCCTCTATGGGGAACAGGCCGGTGAACACCATGGGCTTCACGTCGCGGTAACCGGCAAGGGGCTCTTCGGCCGGGCGCTCTGCCGACGTGATGGTATCGCCCACCTTCACCTCGCTGGGATCCTTCAGGCCCGTGACCAGGAAGCCCACCTCGCCGATGCCCAGATGCGGCACGCTCACCTCATGCGGCGTGCGGTATCCCAGGTCCTCCACCAGCGCCTCTGCGCCCGTGGCCATCATCTTGATGCGCTGGCCCCGCTTTACGCGGCCGGCCACGATGCGAATGAGCGCCACGACGCCCCGGTAGGCATCGAAGTACGAGTCAAAGATGAGCGCCTTCAGCGGCGCGTCGGGGTCGCCTTCCGGCGCGGGGATGTTGTAGACGATGGACTCCAGCAGGTCGTGCACGCCCTCGCCCGTCTTCGCGGAGCACAGCACGGCGTCGTCGGCGGGGACGGCCAGGCTCTCCTCTATCTCCTCGCGCACGCGCTCGGGCTCGGCAGCGGGCAGGTCGATCTTGTTGATGACCGGAACGATCTCCAGGTTCGCGTTCATGGCCATCATGGCGTTCGCCACCGTCTGCGCCTCGACGCCCTGCGTGGCGTCCACCACCAGCACGGCGCCTTCGCATGCCGCCAGGCTGCGCGACACCTCGTACGTGAAGTCCACATGACCCGGCGTGTCGATGAGGTTGAACTCGTACTCATCGCCGTCATCGCTCACGTATTTCACGCGCACCGCCTGGCTCTTGATGGTGATGCCGCGCTCGCGCTCGATATCCATGGTATCCAGGACCTGCGACGTCATATCGCGCTCCGCCACGGTTCCGGTTTGCTCCAGAATGCGGTCAGATAGCGTCGATTTGCCATGGTCGATATGGGCAATAATGCTGAAATTTCGAATTTTCCGCGGGTCATCCGCCATGCGCTTTTCGTTCCTCTCTCAACCGTATACAATCACAAAGCTGATTGCAGACGGCATCCACTCATCTCTCCACCGGGGATGCTGAAACCGACATTGTGTCGGCGAAGTAGCAAAAATGATAGCGAATACGCTCATCTGCAGAGGGTATTCACAAGCACGAACTCGATTGTATGGTAAAATTTTCGAGTTTGGTGCCAACGTCGGCAAAATCCGACGCGAACATAGAATGTCAACATGGAGGATCAAGAGTGGCTAACATCAAAAGTCAGAAGAAGCGCATCATCACCAACGAGAAGGCCCGTATGCGCAACCGCGCAATCCGTTCCGAGCTGAAGACCGCAATCCGCGCAGCTCGCGAGGCCGTCGAAGCCGGCAATGGTGCCGAGGCTTACGCCGCTGGCCTGAACGCATGCCGCCTGCTGGACAAGGCTGCCAGCAAGGGCGTCATCCACAAGAACCAGGCTGCAAACCGCAAGAGCAATCTGATGAAGCTCGTGAACACCGTCGTCACCGACGAGGATCGCGCTGCCTACCAGCCCATCAAACACGAGAACGTCGTGAAGGGCGGCACGAAGAAGGCTGCTGCCAAGGCTGCACGCAAGGCTGCCCTGGCCGAAGCCGAGGCCGAGAAGGACAAGCGCCGCGCCGCGCAGAAGAAGGCCGAGGCCGCTGCTGCGAAGAAGAAGGCCGCCGAAGCCGAGGCCGAGGCTGCTGAGGGCGAAGGCGAAGAGGAAGCCGCCGAATAGCAGAAACACCCCCTGCTGCGCAGGGTCGCGATTCATCCGCATATCAAGAGAGGAGAGGGAGGCTGAAACGGCCTCCCTCTCCTCTTTGCGTTTCATTCCATTCTTTCGCTGCCGCAGTCCTCGCTCAATGGCGCGAGGACTGCGAATACCGCTGCGCCCCTTGGCGGACGCAGCCGAAATCAGGCCTTCGATATGCCACCAAATGCGCGGCGCGCTACCTGCCATTCGCGACCATCAGGATGATGAACACGATGGCGATAAAGATGATGACGACGGGCACGATAAGGATGAACGGATCGTCGCGGAAGCGTTTGTGCTTGCGCGCCTCTTCCTCGGCTGCCTTCTCCTCGTCCGTCTTGTTCTTATCGTCCGCAACAGCTTTGCGGATACGGGCCATATAGGCCTCCGCCTCGGGGTCGCGGAATTCCGACCGACGAGCGCGCCGGGCCTTGTCGATCTCCATGTCGATGCGGTCGATCTGCTTGTTCAGGCCAGATCCGTAGATGGGGATGTCCTCATCGGGGTAGTAATCGCCCAGCACATCCAGTTCGCCGCCTCCCCCGCCGTGAATGGACGTATCCGGAAGCGAGGCGCGCTTTGCCTCCAGCGCTTGCTGGTACAGCCTGTTCTCGAAGTCCGCCAGTCGCTTCTTCGTGTCATCCGACATATGCGTGATGGGGATCTCCTGGTCGGATTCGCCTCCCGCACGGTTCGTTCCATTCTCTTTATCGGCCATGGCAACCTCCTGGATATAAAGGTTCCCGCAAACAACGGTTCGCGCTCTTTGCTACGAGTGTAGCACTGCCGTTGACGGCGCATGCGGCGCATACCGCCCTTCCCCGGAACCTTGCGCGGAAAACGAGACCCGCAATAGCGTGAAAGTGTCGGCCTGCGATAGCGGCAGTGCCGGAGCGAACTTGCGAATCAAAGCGAGCGCTACGCGTTGCGGCGCCGGACGCGCTTCTCCAGCGCCTTCAGGATGAGCACGGACACGATACCGGCCACGGCGAAGATCGCTGCCGCATGTACAGCTGGCATGAACGACCCGGTGGCATCCTTCGCCCAGGCGCCCACCATGGGGCCCAGGATGCTGGCAATGGACAGCCCGCTGAACAGCAGGCCGTAGTTCTGCCCAAAGTACCGCGTGCCGAATGCATCGCCGCACAGCGAGGGAATGACGGTCAGCGACGCGCCGTAGCACGCCCCCGCCAGCACCATGGCCACGGCGAACGTGAAGAAGTCGCTTGCCAGGGGGAACAGCACCAACATGTCCGCAAGCGTGATGCCCAGCGTGATGAGCAGCGTGTTCGCCCTGCCGACCCTATCGGACAGCGCCCCGAACCCGAAGCGGCCACAGAAGTTGCCCACGGCCAGGATGCCCACCTGAAGCGCCGCCTGCGCAGAGGTCAGGCCCACGAACTCCGCGCCGATGCTGGCACCGTGACTCGTGACCATGCTGCCCGAGCTGGCCGAGAATGCGAACGCGGCCAACATGGCCCAGAACAGCGGCGTCCTGACCATCTCGCCTGTCGTGAAGTTGCGTGCGGCAGCGCCCGAATCGCCGCCCTCCGGCTGCGCCGGGCCCATGCCCTCGGGCTGCCAATCATCGGCCGGGGCGATGATGAACCACGTGAACACCAGGTAGAACACGAGCGGGATGACGCCGATGATGGTCAGCGACGTTCCCAGGTCGAAAGCCTCCACCAGGTAGTTGCCCAGCGGCGCGAACGCCAACGGGGTCAACCCCGTGACGCCGATACACAGACCGTTCGCAAACCCCTTCTTATCGGGGAACCATTTCGTGGCCACCGCGACGGACGAGTTATACACCAGCCCGGCACCGCCGCCACCCAGGAAGCTGAAGCTGAAATACAGCATGGGCAGTGTATCCGCTTGGCCCATGCAGATCCATGCCAGCGAGTACATGACACCGCCGATGACAGCCAGCCGGCGCGTGCCGAAACGGCGCTGCAAGCCACCGCCGACGAATCCCATGAAGAACTGCATGACGAAATACAGCGAATATGCCAGCGACACTTCCGATGACAGCCACCCGTGAGCTTGGATGAGCGGCGAGGTGAAGATGGACCAGACGTACGTGACGCCCGTAAGACCGGCGCAGATGCTTGCCGCAACCAAGATGAGATACCGGCGATTGCCGTTCACGGCGCTGCCTTTCACTTCCATGCTGTCCTTCCTTGAACCGACCGGCATTCGCATCCTGCACGCAGGATGCGCATTCCGCGAATGCCGCCGCGCTTCCTATTTCGCTACGACGCTCAAAAACCAGTCTTGGAATGCGCCCTGCGGATCGTATCCGCTCTTCATCATCATATCGGTGTCGCGCGCCGTGCGCAACGCGCGACGCAGCTCCTCGGCGGAGAACCCCCGTGCCCAGCGCGGGTAGTTCTTCACCTTCCATGCCTGAGATTGCGGCAGGCCCAACGCGCTGGCCAGCTGGCTCTGCTGCCGGCGGCCCTCAAGCGCCTTCGCTACAATAAGCTCGCGGATGCGCTTCACGCATGCGGCCAGCAGGCCATAGGATGCTGCGGACGGCATATGCTCCAGGCAGTACAGGCAACGCCCCAGGTTCCGAGCCGCGAATGCATCCACGAACTCCCACTGCTTGATTTCCGTCGTGCGGCCCACAGAAAGGGCGATCTCGGCTTCGTTCACCGGATCCGAGCCGCCGTGGACAAGCGACAGCTTGCGCAGCTCCGCATCGATGCGGACCGTGTCCTGGCCCACCCGCTCGATGAGCTCGTTCACGGCGCCGCGCGTCATCTGCAGGCCATGGCCCTTCGCCATGCCCATCACCAGGTCCGGCAACTGGCTCTTCTTCACGGAAGCGCAGTTGATGATAGCCGTCTTGCCCAGCGCCGCAACGGCCTTGTAGAGCTTCGAGCTCTTCGCGAGCTTCGTTGCGTACAGCGCCAACACGGTCGTTTCGCACGGTGCGGCAAGGTAATCCGCCACGGCACGCACGTCCGCGGCCTTCAATTTGTCCGCGTTCCGCACCACTACCAAGCGGACCGCGCTTGCGAACGGCAGCGTGTTGCACGCCGTGACGATAGCGGAGCCCTCGGCGGTTGCACCGTCGAAGACCTCGGAATTGAACGACAGGTCGCCCAACTGGGATACGCGCTTCGTCAAGCGGTCCTCGACGGTCTCCCGCTTCAGCGTGTCGTCTCCCACCGCCAGATAGGCTGGCAGCAATTTCGTCGCGTTCGCCATGCGTCCTCTCTTGTCCAAGGCCTTCCCATGCGGAATTCGAAAGCTGCAAGCACCGCAGCGCCATCTGCTTTCCGCCGTGTTCGATTCTAACGCAAAACGGGGGACGGCCCCTCCGCTATCGGAGATGCCGCCCCCTTACCGTTCATCGCCGTCTGCGGCAGTTGCGCGCCGCAGCATGAACGCACGCGGTATTCGTATGACGCGCCGCCCGACATATCGCCGCGCTGCGCAGGAAATTCCCTGATCAGGCGGCGACCGACGCACCCAGCTGCTTGCACGCCGCCGCTTCGTCGTCGCCCGGATAATCCTTGGCGATGACGGTAGCGACCACGAAGACGCCGGCGTCCTCGGCACGCTGCTTCCACAGGTCCATCCATTCGCCGTTGTTCCAATCGTACGAGCCGAACAGCGCGACCTTCATGTCGCCCAGAAGCGGTTCCACCTCGCTGTACATGGGCTCGAATTCCATTTCCTCAAGCTCTTCGTCGCCCATTGCCGGGCAGCCGAACGCCACGGCATCGTAATCCATCATCTTCACGGCATCGAAATCGACCGCCTGGATGACGTCGACATCCGCCCCGGCGCCGCGGGCGCCTTCGGCGACGAGGCCCGCCATGGCCTCTGTATTGCCGGTACCGCTCCAATACACCACTGCCACCTTGTTCATGATGATTCCTCCTTGCGTCAGTTTCCTATTTCTTCGTTATCGTTCACGGGCCCACAGGCTCATCCGAACCCGGCGTTTCCGCCGTCGATTCGCGTTGCTATGCGGCGCAGACGGCCGCCTCCATAGATGCCTCGTCCATACGGGCAAGCTGTTCCAAGGGCACCCCGCGCCGGTCAAGCTCTTCGCAAAGATACCGGCAACGGCGATAGCGGCACGCGCATGCCTGCGCCTGCTCCACGTCGTCGTACGCCATCCAGGCACCGGCACGCACGCCGTCGCAGCGGTTGTCCATGAATGCGACCACATCCTGATACGGATAGCCCAGCAGCAATCCGATCTCGTGGGGAAAGAGCGCCCGCCCGTCCGGGCGTGCAGCGCCGTCCATCCTGCGGATGCGACGGGCCATTTCCCACAGGCACCCCCGTTCATCGAACGGGTTGTAACCCCGTTCCATCAGGAACGCGGCGGTAAGCGGCTCTTGCAAGCGTCCTCTCAGCAGGTCCTTGCGGTACACGAACAGCAGCGCACCATTCTTGCGAACCGTCAGCGCATCGACGCCGATGCCTGCGGGCTGCCTGTAAAAGTATTCGTAGGCGTTGACCTTGCCCAGCAGCTCGTCCTCCAGATAGAGGTTTTCGACG
>USAB01000089.1 GCA_900552585.1 uncultured Coriobacteriaceae bacterium | reverse complement strand
GGCACCATGCCGTCTGCCAGGCGCTCGGCCGCCGACTGCGCCGATGCCTTCGTCTCGGACGAGTCCTCCACCATCTCCACGATATCGTCGATGCGCGAAGACCCCGCCGATGCCGTGGCCCGGATCACGATGATGCCGGACTCCACGACCGTGGCCGCGTACACGCGCGAGCCCGGGCGCTTCCCCACCGCGGCGGATTCGCCCGTCATGGACGCTTCGTTCACGGATGCTTCGCCCGATACTACTTCGCCGTCCACGGGAACAAGCGAACCCATGTAGACCTTCAGCAAGTCGCCCTCGCGAATCTGCGACGCGTCGATCTCCACCTCGGCATCGCCTTCCATGCGCCACACGTGCTCTGCGAACAGCGACAGGTTCTGACGCAGCGCCACACGCGTGCGGGCCTGCGTGTACTCCATTAGGATGTCGGAGATGTGCAGCAGGAACATGACATCGCCCGCTGTGGAGAACGAACGGCGCAGCAGTGAGACGCCGATGGCCGTGGCATCCAGCACCTCCACGGACAGCTTCCCTTCGGACAGCGCCTTCACACCGGCTCCCAGCTATCCCAGGGACCGCCACAGCGTCCAGGCAATGCGCAGCGGCGGCGGAAGCAGGAACGTGCGGAAGAGCTTCCCCACCACGGCCTTCAGCAGCTTCAGCTGGTATTCGTTGGCGATGGCCGACATGTCCAGGCCGTCGCGGTTGTCGTACACGGGCAGCGCCAACGGGTCCAGGGCGTTCACTTCCTCCAGCACGCGTTCGCGCGCATCCAGCGCCCCGTACTCAATCAAGATGCTTCCGTTGTCCTCGTGCACCACCGCGCGCCCGACCCCGGGCACATGCAGCAACTGCGCTTCGACCGCCCGAGCCTCTTCGCCGGTGAACAACCATTTTCCACAACGCAGGCGCATGCGATGCGGCTTGTCGTACCTGATGTCATATCTCATTGCCGGACCACCCGTTCACGTAGAGAAACTTCAAGGGCGCAGCTTTCGCCGCGCCCCGCCGTGCAGATACCTGCAAAATGTTGCTACTTGTTCCTCTTCGCAGCCGCAGGCTTCTTCGCGTCCTTGGCCTCCGTGGCCTTCTCGTCCGCTTCGACCTCGAAGTCCACTTCGCTCATCTCCGCCTCGACCTGCTTGCGAACGCGCTCCTCGATCTGGGCCATGCGCTGTGCCTTCGCCGCCTCGATACGCGCACGGCGGCGTGCATCTGCAGCCACATCCTCGGCATCGTCCTTGATGCTCTGAGCGGCAGCGTCCGCATTCTCCTTCAGGATCATGCCCTGCGCCACGCCCTTGACGGCCAGATTGCGCACCGTCGGATTCTTCGACGCCGCGGATGCAGCGCATGCGGCAATCGCTCCACCGACAAAGCACCACAGCTTAGAACTCGCATACCAGCTCATCGAAACCTCCAATCTGCCCACCGCGTGCCGGACCATCCGTCCGCGCAGCAGGGCAGGCTCCGTATGTTCTGAACAATATTTACATGATACGGAGCAGAGGGAACGAGGCGCCTACAGCGGCGCAACGCTGAACGCTCGCCGAAAAGAAATGGCCGCAGGCGAAAAGTGCCTGCGGCCATATGAATACCGTATGTGCTTCAAAAACCGGGCTATTCCGCCAAGCAGCCTTCCTTGCGCAGGAGGTCCACCAGGTTGCGTGCCGCCTCGCGCACGGAGACGTCGCTGACGTCGATGGTGTAATCCGCGTACTTGTCGTACAGCGGCGTGCGCTCGTCATAGAGCTCGTGCAGCTCGACCACTTTGCCGTTGCGCAGGACAACGCCGCGTTCGTCCAGATCGCCCAGGCGACGCTCCAGCTCGTCGTAGCTGATCTTCAGCTGCACGACCGTGCCGATGCTCTTCAGATGCTGCATGGCCTCGTCGGAATACACGGCGGAACCGCCGGTGGCGATGATGGTGCGACGGCGCTCGATCTGCTTCAGCACCTCGTTCTCGACTTCGATGAAGCCCGCCGGGCCCATGGCGTCGATGATCATCTGCAGCGTCTTATCCGTCTGTTCCTGGATAAGCAGGTCGGCATCCACGAACGAATAGTTCAGGATCTTCGCCAGGACGATGCCCAACGTGGATTTGCCGGCGCCGGGCAGGCCAATGAGGATGATGTTGTCTTTTTCGGGCATGGCAGGTCACCTTTTCTCCCGCTTCGCGATTTCGCGTACAGGAACTTACTATATCAAAACAGCCGGATAAAGTGGGCACAATGCCGCTAAGCATACGCTCATCGCGCCGAGGGGCGCTCCGACGGCAGGCACGCCTACCGGGCGCCGCCACCGCCGCCGAAACCGCCGCCGCCGCCGACGGAGAAGCCGCCGCCGAAACCGCCGCCGGACGACGAGAATCCCTCCGCCGCGGAGGTTGCCGCTTCCACGACGTCGAACGAGTTCTGCACGGCCGCATCGAAGATGTCGAACCCGGGCGTAACCGGGGAACCGTCTATGCCGCCCGTGTACCAGAAGAACGGCATGTACGAGTAGCCGCCCACGACCATGGCATCTTCGTCGAACAGCTCGGGCATGGTGATCTTCAACTGCTTGATAACCTGCTCCGCGACGCCGAACAGGTACGCGTACACCATGAACTCGCCCCACACCTTCACGCCGGTCGGCGGCTGCTCGTCCGTGCGCGTGAAGTCGCGCAGCCAGCTGCGCAGCGCCTTTGAATGCGCCTGCAGCTCTGCGCCCTTGCGCGTGCGGCGTTCCATAAAGCGGGCGAACACGAGCAGGACCAGCACCGTGGGGATGACGGCGATCAGCGGCAGGAAGTTCACCGTGGCCATGCAGGCAACCACGCCGATGACACCGTAGACGATGGCTACGAGGTTCATGACCGTGCGGCGACGCGGCCCCTTCGGCTCGAAGATCTCCGCCTGGAGCGAACGCGCGGTCAGCACGCCCTGCCAGCTCTTCACTTCCTCCGTGAAGTGCTCCGCGTGATCTTTCGCATACGTCTGGATCTCGGACATCCACAGCGAGTCCTTGCCGCCGGCCACGGTATCGAAGATGAGCTTCATGGCCCGCGTATCCAGCTCGTCCGTCAGCGCGTCCGCGACGGCGGGGATGCGCGTCAGGTACATGCCCTCGACATCCTTCTGCCGGCCGAAGATTCCCTTCTGCTGATACGTGCCCTTGTTGATGGCGATGGCGCCCAGCGCGGACAGGTGCATGAGTGTGGCCGTCAGGTCGTCCGTGCTTTCCTGGTCGAAGCGCCAGCAGCGCCCCACGACAGCGGGATGCAGGCTCTTATCGGGCATATCGCGCCAGTATTCATCCTGGAACTCTGGCTTCAGCTCGCGCCCATGACGCAGGAACATGAGGATGGCCCAGACGATGAGCGCCAGCGAGATGACAATGAACGCGATGATGAACACCAGACTGCCGATGCGCTGCGCGTTCGCCACGTCCGCCCAGTTCTGCTCTTCCTCCAGGATGGTATCCAGCCCCAGCTCGTCGCCATGGTTCTTCTTTGCGGAAGCGCTCAGCTTCGTCAGCCATTCCACCGGGAACACGACGCGCGCTTCGCCGTACTGGCCGCTGGAGATCTTGTCCACCTTGTAGACCACGGTGCCGTCGGAGGCAATGTTCACCGTGCCGTCCAGCGGGCCATGGCCCCACGCACGCAGGTTGTCGCCGGCCTGCACCTTCGTGCCGATGGGCACCGGCGTGTGAATGGTGCACGTCACGTTCTCGGAATCCGCGTCCCAGCCGGATCCGACGTACTTCCAGTAGATCTCGCCCACATCCTCGTACGCGATGGCCGCCTCGTCCACCGTGTAATCGATGGTCACGGTCATATCCTGGTAGTCGGCGTCGCTGAAGAACACGTACAGGCTGGTTCCGGCCTTGTCGTAGGACCACGCGTCCTTGCCCGGGCCACCGGACTCGCGCCACGACGACTGGAACGGAACGGAGCTCAGCTTCTGCGTCTTCGCAGACGACTCCTGGCCGGAATCGTACTGCGCAATCTTCACGGAGTTCACGGTGTAGCCGTGGCGGTCCGCCTTGTCCACGTCCGACGATTCGAAATTCCAGTACACGCAGCTATAGCTGCCGTCGAATGAGAAATGGCGCTTCTCCACCACATGCAGGTCGCCGTTCGGCATGACCTCGGCGTCGATGTTCACTTCGGGCATGGTGTAGCTTTTCGCCAGCGCCGGAGTGGGCGCGCATGCCAGTGCGACAAGGGCTGCGAACAGCGCGCAGGCCGCCGCAAGCAGGGGCAAACGCAACGGGAAACGGTGCTCTCGGCACATTATTTGCGTATTGCCGGTGTTTTGCATAGGTGTCCTCCTTGCAAGTTCGCACATCTCACGGTATTATTTCAATTCGCAATTCCGATTGGAGAGCTGACCGAGAGGCCGAAGGTGCTCGCCTGCTAAGCGAGTATACGCCACAAGCGTATCTGGGGTTCGAATCCCCAGCTCTCCGCCAGAACGCAACGGGCTTTCGACCCACAAGGTCGAAAGCCCTTTTTCTTTGCATTCCCCCAGCCGTAACGTCCGCTGCGCATTCATGGCAGAACGGGCATATGCCTAGGCATCCGGCGGCGTCTGCATCTTGATGCTGGGAGCCGCGTTCGCCTGGTCCACATCGGGCGCCTGCTGCGCAGCCACGCCCGGGATATTCGCCGCATTCGGTGCCGTGTCGGCATCCGGCGTGAACGCCACTGTCGGTGCGGCAGCCGCAGCCGGGGGCGGGGGAGCGGGCGCAGCGGAGAAGCCCGCCTTCTCCATGAAGCCGAACGGCTTGGCTACCAGCATGCCGGGGAACGTCTGGATGGCGTTGTTGTACATCATAACGGTGTCGTTGTAGCTCTGACGCATGTAGGAGATCTTGTCTTCCGTCTCCGTTATCTCGCGCTGCAGCTCCAGGAAGTTCGTGTTCGCCTTCAGGTCAGGATAGGCCTCCGCCACGGCGAACAAGTTCTTCAGGGCATCGGTCAGCATGTTGTCGGCATTCGCCTGCTCGTCGGGCGAGGAGGCGTTCATCACGGCGGTGCGCGCCTTCGTCACCGCTTCGAGCGTACTGCTTTCGTGGGCCGCATAGCCCTTCACGGTCTGGACCAGATTCGGAATCAGGTCAAGACGGCGCTGCAGCTGGACGGATATCTGCGTCCACGCATTGCCTACCCTGTTGCGCAGGCGCACAAGGTTGTTGTACAGGATGATGGCGGCAATCACCAACACCACGACGATGATCAGAACGATGATCAGGGCGGTCATGGCAGCTCCCTTCGCGTCATGCGCCTGATGAATCCGGCGCGGGTTTTCCTTATGAAAAATTCTAGCATGAAGCACTTCTCTCCCCGCAAAGAGCGCAGAAAGAGCGCGCCATACCGTTTGCGCCCGAAAACGAAGAGGGCGCGCAGCCCAGAGGCCGCACGCCCTTCTCTTGCATCTGCGTCATGCGCAGCGCTTACTATGAACCTTACGCCGCCGGACAGCCCGGCTGCGTCGCCCTACGCTACGGCAGGATGAATGCCAGCACGGGGGGCTGCAGGAAGACCAGAGCGCAGAGCGCGATCAGGAACCCGATGCTCCACGGAAGCACGGAGCGCATGATGTCGCTCTCGCGTTCGCCCGTTGCGCCGGCCGCGATTGCCAGCGACTGCGGGGAGATCATCTTGCCCACAACGCCGCCCATGGTGTTCGATGCCAGGAACAGGTCGGGTGAAACCGCCGCCAGCGACGGATTCGAAGCCGCGGCCTGGTACTGCAAGCTGGAGAACAGCGCGTTTGCGGAGGTGTCGGAACCGGTGACAGCCGTGCCGACCCAGCCGAGGATCGGGGAGATGAGGGCAAACAGCGGACCAGAGGCTGCCAGCGCCTCGCCGATGCTGATGGTCTGGCCGGAGAAGTTCATGACATATGCCAGAGACAGCACCAGCACCATGGTCAGCGCTGCGAAGCGCATGTCGTAGAACGTCTTGCCAATCTCGCGTGTGGCCTGTCCCATGGTCATGTGGAACTTGCCATTGTAGTCGAAGATGGAGTAGATCACGGCCGTGATCAAGCCGGCGACCAGCAACATGAAGCCGGGATTCGTGAACCAGTTCAGCGTGTACGACGTACCGGGATCCGTTCCCATGGCGTTCAGGATCTGACCGCCGATGACGGGCCAGGCGAACTTGAAGTTGAACGTTGCCAGCCACGTGCCGATACCCAGCTTGCAGACGGCGAACACGACCACCACAATGAGGTACGGCAGCAGGCACATCCACGTGCGGACCGCGGATAGCTTGACCTGCTTTCCCTCTTCCACCGGAGCCAGCCCGAAACGTTCACGCGCCTCGTTCACGTTGTGCGGGGCCCAGAACTTCATGAACACGACGACGCATACCATGGAGACGATGGCGGCAATGACATCCGTCAGCTCGAACGCGAAGAAATTAGAGCACCAATGCTGCACCAGAGCGAACGACAGACCGGTGACCAACGCGGGAGGCCAACAATCCTTCAGGCCCTTCGTGCCGTCCAGCACGACCAGCAGCAGGAACGGGACAATCAGCGCGAACAGCGGCGCCTGGAAGCCGACGATGGCAGCAACGTGAGATGCCACCTGGGCGGACACAATGGCGTCGCCGCCGGAGACCACGGAGCCGGCCGTCAGGATGGGCGTGCCGATGGCGCCGTACGCAACGGGCGCCGTGTTCGCGATGAGCACGGCCATGGCGGCGCGCTTGGGCTTCACGCCCAGCGCCAAGATCATGGTGGCCGTGATGGCGATGGGCGCGCCGAAGCCGGCCAGCGCCTCGAGAAGGCCACCGAAGCAGAACGCGATCAGGATGGCCTGGATGCGGATGTCGCCGCCGCCCACCTGGTCGAAGAAGCTGCGCAGATCCTCGAAGCGGCCGGACACCACGCCCATGCGGTAAAACCACACGGCCATGATGACGATCCATGCGATGGGGAACGCGCCGTAGCACGCGCCCTGCAGGGCGGACGAGAGGGCGAAGCCGAACGGCATGCCCCATCCTGCTACTGCCACGATGATGGCAACGACAAGCGCGACCAGGCCCGACACGTGGGCCTTCGCCTTGACGCCCAGCAGCATGATGAAGAATGCCAGAAGCGGCAAACAGGCGACCAATGCGGAGGCCGTCAGGTTCCCTCCGATGGGCGCAATGGTTGCTTGGAACATAGGTCAGTATCCTTTCCGATAGGTGTCGGAGGGGAATTGTATAGGCAAGACCCCCCACAGCACCCGGAATTTAGACACTAAACGGCAAGCGGTGGCAAGTTTTTCGAATTTCGGCTACTTGTCGGGAACAACGGCCGCCCGCAAGCGGCTGAAGGCCGTCGAACGGGCCCAATAGCCCTTCGCGGATGCCGCCGTCACCATGGCAAGCGCGTCCTGATGCGAGCCGCAGACCGCGAAGGTGGCGGAGCCG
>USAB01000088.1 GCA_900552585.1 uncultured Coriobacteriaceae bacterium | reverse complement strand
CAACGGTCAGCCCCAGCCAGCGGTAGAGCTTGCCCATCCACTCGCTGTCGCGCTTTGCCAGATAGTCGTTGACGGTAACGATGTGCACCCCTTCACCGGTCAGGGCGTTCAGATAGGCGGGCAGGGTAGCCACAAGGGTCTTGCCTTCACCGGTCTGCATCTCGGCAATATCGCCGCGGTGCAGGGCAATACCGCCGGTCACCTGCACCGGGAAGTGCTTCATGCCCAGCACACGCCATGCAGCCTCGCGGCAGACGGCAAAGGCATCCGGCAGAAGGTCGTCCAGCGTTTTGCCCTCGGCCAGCTGCTGCTTGAACATGGCAGTCTGCGCCTGTAAGTCGGCATCGGACATGGCCTGATACTTGGGCTCCAGCGCCAGCACCTGTTTGGTGATGGGGTTCACCTTTTTCAGCTCCCGGTCAGAGAAGCTGCCAAAAAGTTTTTCAACAAGGGACATAGGTCACACCTCATAAATCTTAAAAATCGGGCTGTGATGCGCCCGGAATCGCGCATAACAATACAAGTATATGATACACCAAAGCGGCAGACACGTCAAATCTGCAAGGCTATTTTAGCCTGTTTTTACATGAACTTTCTGTAAAAAGATGCTGCAAGCCGTTCACAGATCCCCGATCTCCCGGCAGCACACTTGATTTTCGCCCTATCGCTTTTGGGGAAATCGTGGTAGAATAGGGCTATCATTGATAGGGAGGGCTGTACTTATGCTCAAACGGCTGCGCACTGCGCACCCCATTCTTTATTGTATCCTGTCTGAGGTGCTGTTCCTTGGCAGCATGGTCTTGTTCAGCCTGCTGGCTACCATCGGGCTGGCAGCGGCAGGCGCGGATTTTGACACCATGGATGGCTATCTGCTGGGTTCTGTGCAGGAGGCTGTGGGGCTGGCGGTGGCGCTTTTGCTGCTGGCCCGCACCGGCAGACTTGATCTGTTGCACCGGCGCGGCTGCGGCTTTCTGAACGGAATGCTGGTGGGCATGTACCCGCTGTTCTTCATCGGGTATACGACCGTTGGGACGCTGGCCTTTGACCGCCCGGACACGCCGCTGCTGCCGCTGCCCCGCATCCTGACCTTTATGCTGAACATGATCCTTGTGGGCGTGGCTGAGGAGCTGGTGTTCCGGGGCATCATTGCTCAGACCCTGCTGGAGCGCTACGGCACCGCCCGCGCCGGGGTGTGGAAGGCCTGCCTTGTGTCCGGCGTGCTGTTTGGCGCGGCGCACCTGAGCAACCTGCTCGGCTCGGCACCCTTTGGCGTGCTGATGCAGTGTGTATTTGCGGCTTCGCTGGGCGTGATGTTGGCCGCCATCTACTTCCGCACCGGCAATCTGTGGGTGACGGTGTTCCTGCACAGCGCCATGGACATTGCCGCCATGCTTATCGGCGGGCTGTACGGCACCACCAGCGTGGCCGAGAGCGTGAGCGGCTACGATGCCTCGCGGCTGCTTTCGGTGGCGGTGTACCTGATCCCCACCGTGTTTCTGCTACGCAAAAAGAAGCTGCCGGAGGTGCAGCTGTACTGGGGCGGCATTGTAAAAAATTAAGGCTTGCGGACAAAAATCTTCTTGCAATCTGCCGGGCAATCTGGTATACTGTATCTGTTACCGTGGCACGGGGCTGGGAGTATGCCCGCTTTTGGGAGAACCGTTTCCCGCTGCTGTGCCATAGGCAGATAAATTACTTGAAAGAGGTACTGTATTATGAATAAGCAGGAAGTTATGGCCAAAGTCGCTCTGACCGAGAAGGACACTGGCTCCCCCGAGGTTCAGGTCGCTCTGCTGACCGCTCACATCAACGAGCTGAACGAGCACCTGAAGAAGAACCCTAACGATCACCACAGCCGCCGCGGTCTGCTGAAGATGGTTGGCCGTCGCCGCAATCTGCTGGCTTATCTCCAGAAGAAGGACATCGAGCGTTACCGTGCTCTGATCGCAACTCTGGGTCTGCGTAAGTAATTTTAACGGAGGGCAGGTACCGCAAAGGTACCTGCCCTTTGCTTTATGTATAACTCCATGTATCCCATGCGCACAAAATAGCGGTGGCAGCGTATTGCAGCAGTAAATCGAACGCCTGTGCCTGCGGGCAGGGACGCTGGATTTATTGCTATAATGCGCACGCCACGGCTTTTTGGATAGAACGATCCGAAAAACAAGGAGGCAGAAACAATGGCAATCGAATTTGGTTCCCGCAAAGAGACCTTTGACAACTTCAAGGTCTACGAAACCATGTTGGCCGGCCGCCCGTTCAAGGTTGAAATGGGCAAGATGTGTGGCCTGTCCAATGCCAGCGCACTGATCCGCTACGGCGAGACCTGCGTGATGTGCAACGTGGTCATGAGCCCCAAGCCCCGCGAGGGCGTGGATTTCTTCCCGCTGAACGTGGAGTACGAGGAAAAGCTCTACGCCGCAGGCCGCATTCCCGGCAGCTTTATGCGCCGTGAGGGCCGCCCCGGTGAGCGCGCTATCCTGACCAGCCGCGTGGTGGACCGCCCCATGCGCCCGCTGTTCCCCAAGGAGATGCGCAACGACGTGTGCATCACCATGACCGTCATGAGCCTTGACCCGGATTGCAGCCCCGAGATCGCCGGTATGATCGGCGCTTCTCTGGTGACCGCCGTGTCCGACATCCCCTGGAACGGCCCCATCGGCGGCGTGCAGGTGGGTCTGGTTGACGGCGAGATCGTGCTGAACCCCACCCAGGAGCAGCGCAAGGTGAGCGACCTTGCTCTGACCGTTGCCGCCACTATGGATAAGATCGTGATGATCGAGGCCGGCGCCAACGAGGTGGACGAGGACACAATGCTGACCGCCATCAAGACCGCACACGTTGAGATCAAGAAGATCATCGAGTTTATCAACAAGATCGTGGCCGAGCGCGGCAAGCCGAAGATCGACTTCCAGGTGGTGGGTCTGGACATGGACGTGTTCCACGCCATCCAGAACAAGTACCTGGACGATTTCAAGGCTGCTATGGACACCGACGACAAGAACGTGCGTGACGCAGCCCTGCTGCCCATCATGGACAAGATCGCTGAGGAATACCCCGACCTGTCCGCCGCCGATCTGGATCTGGTAAGCTACAAAATGCAGAAGTTCGTGGTGCGCCGCTGGCTGCTGGATGAGGGCAAGCGCGTGGACGGCCGCGGCATCAACGAGATCCGCCCGCTGGCCGCAGAGGTGGGCATTCTGCCCCGCGTGCACGGCTCCGGTATGTTCACCCGTGGCCAGACGCAGGTGCTTACCACCTGCACGCTGGGCGGCACCAAGGACAACCAGCTGATGGACGATCTGACCGACGAGCAGACCAAGCGCTATATCCACCACTATAACTTCCCGCCGTACTCTGTGGGCGAGGCACGCGCACCGCGCAGCCCCGGCCGCCGCGAGATCGGCCACGGCGCATTGGCTGAGCGTGCTCTGGTGCCGGTGCTGCCCTCCTTGGAGGAGTTCCCCTACACCATCCGCTGCGTGTCCGAGGTGCTTAGCTCTAACGGCTCTACCTCTCAGGCTTCCATCTGCGGCTCTACGCTGGCACTGATGGACGCAGGCGTGCCCATCAAGGCTCCGGTTGCCGGTATCTCCTGCGGTCTGATCACCGAGGGCGAGCGCTGGATGACCATGCTGGACATTCAGGGCGTGGAGGACTTCCACGGCGATATGGACTTTAAGGTCGGCGGCACCCGCAAGGGCATCACCGCCATCCAGATGGATATCAAGATCGACGGCCTGACCTACGACATCATTGCCGAGGCCTTCGAGAAGTGCCGCAAGGGCCGCCTGTATATTCTGGACGAGATCATCAAGCCGGTGATCGCCGAGCCCCGTCAGGAGCTGAGCCGCTGGGCACCCAAGATGTTCAGCATGATGATCCCCACCGACAAGATCAAGGACGTGATCGGTAAGGGCGGCAAGGTCATTCAGGATATCTGCGCCACCTGCAACTGCAAGATCGATGTGCAGGAGGACGGCCATGTGTTCGTCTCCGCCGTGGATCAGGAGGACGCAAAGCGCGCCATCTTTACCATCAAGACCATTGTGGAGGACCCCGAGATCGGTGCCATCTACAAGGGCAAGGTCACCCGCCTGATGAACTTTGGTGCCTTTGTGGAGATCGCACCGGGCAAGGAAGGTCTGGTGCACATCTCCAAGCTGGACACCAAGCGTGTGGAGCGCGTGGAGGATGTGGTCGCCGTGGGCGACGCCATCGTGGTCAAGGTCACCGACATCGACGAGAAGGGCCGCGTGAACCTCTCCCTGCGGGATGCCCAGCGCGAGATCGCCGATCGTGGCGATGATCGCCTGCAGGAATCCGACCGTGACGAACAGCAGCCAACGGCCCATATAGCCTTGGCGTGGCGTGTACATGCGGATCTTCTCATCGCGGTCCACTTCAAGCTTGTAGATCGCGACGAGCACGAATCCGCCGACCCACAGCGCAAGATTCGTGTAGAACGGCGTGACCGCGGAACCATAGTTTTTGACCGGGTAGAGGACCTGTTCGTCCAAATGCACCGGCTCGCCCACGAACGAGCCGACCTCGCTCGCGTCAAGTCCGAGCGCTTGGGAAAGCTGCTGGAACATCGCCGAACTGCTCAACGCGGCCACATCGGTGCGCGTGGTGTTGAGCTGTTTGGCGAGATTGGCGAGCTGTGTCTGCGTGCCAGCAATGGTGGTGTTCGTTTGGGTCACGGTGCGCGACAACTGGTCGAGCAGCCCGTTGCCCTGTTCCAGCGTGCTTTGCAGCGTGGTAAGCGTGCCGGACAGCGACCCATTGGCCAGGCTGAGTGTATCGAGCCCGGCATGACCGTGCCGGTGATGGTCGTGTGTGCGCTCGCCATCGACGCCGTGCCGTTCTTCGCCAGCGTGGTGACATCGTCGTTGAACCCGTTCGCGGTGTTCTTCCCCGCGTTGATCGCAGCCGTGGTGTCCTGATCGAAGGCGTCGATGCGCTGCTGCTGGAACGTCAGCTGTTTGCGGGCTTCGGCGAGCTGCGCGGAAAGATCCTTATACGTTTGGCTGTTCGGATCCAGCTGGCTGGCCTGCAACGCCTTCTCCACGCCGTCGAGCACATTGCCGGTGGTGGCGTTGACGTGATGCATGGTGCTGGACACTTGGTCGAGCGCGTCCTGCGTGGTGTTCAGTCCGCTGAGCACGGTGCCGGTGGCATTGCTCACGTTGACCTGCAGGCCGGACAGTTGCGTGCTGCCGTTGTCGAGCGCTCCGACCAGTGTGTTCGAGAATCGTTCGGTTTGTGTGCGCGTCTCGCTCAGCAAGTCGGACGCCTTGCCGACGGTGTCAAGCGAGTTGGTGATTTCCGAGGCGAGCGCGATGTTGGACTGTTTGGCCGAATCGATGGTGGTGAGGGCCTTGTCGAGCGTGGAGCGGGTGTCGCGCAGCTGCTGTTGGACGGTTTCGAGCTGGTTGATGGTGTCGGTCAGATCGTTGACGACGTCGCTTTGCGCGCTTTTCACGCTGCCGGTGGTTTCTCCCGCTGCCTCCTTCACTTCCTTTGCCACGGCGTCGGCCACGCTGGAAACGAAAGTGGTGTTGATCTGCTCGTCGATCGTGGTCGCGCCCGTATCGGTGATTTTCGGCGCGATCGCGTTCAGCTTTTCGTTGATGTAGTACGTGATCGACGGTCGGTCGCCTTTACCGGTGACGGTGCCGATTAGTCTGGAGCTGAAGTCTTCCGGCAGTACGATCGCCGCATAGTATTTGCCGGATTCCACGCCTTCGATGGCTTGCTGCTTGGGAACGAAACGCCAGCCGAGCTGATGGTTCTTCTTAAGCTGGTTGACGGTCTGCTGGCCAGCGTCGAGATGGCCGACCAGCGTGGAGGTTGTGCCCTTGTCCTCGTTCGCCACAGCGACTTGGATGTTGCCCGTGTTCGCGTACGGGTCCCAGTTGGCGAGGATATTGCACCATGCGTACAGTGATGGGATGATGGCCACACCCAGCGTGACGACGAGCGCCACGGGGTTCTTCAGAATGCGTTTCACGTCTCGAAGGAAGATGGCGAAAACCTGGTGCATCAAGCCTCCTCGCGGGTATTGGTCGCAACATCTACGTGCGGCGGCATGCCCGTGCGGGAACACCCGGTTGGGCTCTTCGTCGCGCGATCCGGTGGACATTCTATGACTTCCGATGGAACGATCGCAATGGTTTCGCCATGTTTATTGGTCGGTCCCGCAAGTGTCGGGATATGAGACGAAAACGCTCGGCATATGGCTCTAGTGGGGCGGGCGACCTGGATATGGAGCGGACGGTCGGGAAAACGGAAAGGAAAGATGGCGAATGTTGTCACATGACAAGTGGGATAGGGTTGGGCGATAATGGAGGCATGACTATTGCAACGCCGGAACGTTATGCGCAAATGCTGGACGCCGCACGCCGCGGCGGTTACGCCTATCCCGCGATCAATGTGACCAGCACGCAGACCCTGAACGCCGCACTCCAGGGTTTCGCCGAGGCGGAATCCGATGGCATCATCCAAGTCTCCGTAGGTGGCGCCGCCTACTTCTCCGGGCAACGCGTCAACGACCGCGTTACCGGCTCGCTTGCCTTCGCAGCCTTCGCGCACGAAGTCGCGGCGAAATACCCCAACATCACCATCGCCCTGCACACCGACCACTGCGCCAAACAGTATTTGGACGAATGGGTGCGCCTCTTGCTCGACCATGAAGTCGAACAGGTGAAGCACGGTCAGGAACCGACCTTCCAGTCACACATGTGGGACGGTTCCACAGTGCCGCTGGATGAAAACCTCGACATCGCAGAAGAACTGCTCGACAAATCCCAAGCCGCGCACACCGTGCTGGAAATCGAAATCGGCGCGGTCGGTGGCGAAGAAGACGGGCACAGCGCCGAAATCAATGACAAACTGTATTCCACGCCCGCGCAAGGCATCACCGTCGCGCAACGACTCGGCCTCGGCGAGCGCGGACGCTACATGGCCGCCTTCACCTTCGGCAACGTGCACGGCGCATACAAACCGGGCGTGGTGAAACTGCGCCCCGAACTGCTCGACGAAATCCAGACCACGGTCGCGCTCGCGATCAAGGCCGGCGAAATGCCCGACCCCGCGCACTCGCTGGATGTCGCTCCCGGTAAGCCGTTCGCCCTGGTGTTCCACGGCGGTTCCGGCTCCGCGCCGGAGGAGATCGCGCAGGCCGTGAGCTACGGCGTGGTGAAGATGAACATCGACACCGATACGCAGTACGCATTCAGCCGTGCGGTGGCCGGTCACATGTTCTCCAACTATGATTCGGTGCTCAAAATCGACGGTGAGGTGGGCAACAAGAAGCTGTACGATCCGCGATCCTGGGGTCGTGAAGCTGAATCCGCGATGGCCGCGCGTGTGGTCGAAGCATGCAAGCAGCTCGGCAGTGCCGGGCGCGCGCTGAACTAGCCAACGGTCTTTCGAACTGTTTTCGGGCGTTTTCTGGTCTGTTTTTCGGACCGGTTGCAATCCGATTACGGTCGGTCCGGAGCCGTGAGCATCCCTCAGACCCGGTAGAGGGTGAAGAGTAACCTTTGTAAGGCTTTAGGCGCAAGGCTTAAGGCAGAATCGCGTACGCACGGAGGTGCAACAACATGCCTGGAATTGTTTTGATCGGTGCCCAGTGGGGAGACGAGGGCAAAGGTAAGGCAACGGATCTGATCGGCACGAAGGTCGACTACGTCGCCCGTTTCAACGGCGGCAATAACACTGGCCATACTCTGGTCGTCGGATCTTGTGC